>DASXGB010000282.1:0-12990 GCA_036489325.1 Caulobacteraceae bacterium | reverse complement strand
GGACCGGACCGCCGTCACCGACATCATCAAGACCGTCTCCATCCCCCGGGCGGATTCCCGGGTCAGCGGGTCGAACTTCGAGATCCTGACCGGCTTCGACGTGACGCCGGAAATGGCCGACTTCAACCGCCAGGGCAAGCGGTTCAAGGCCAACGCGGGCGAGTCCGAGACCCAGGTCACCTCCACCAAGCGATGACCGATCTCAGGTCGGGCCTCGGCGAAGCGGTCAGCGCCGCTTTCGCCTCCATCGGCTTGCCCGCGGAGTGGGGCCGAGTCGCCGCCTCCGACCGCGCGGACCTGGCCGATTTCCAGTGCAATGGAGCCATGGCCGCGGCGAAAGCGGGCCAGGGCAATCCGCGCCAGATCGCCCAGCGGGTAGCCGATCGCCTCGTCGGCCATCCGCTGATCCGCGGCGTCGAGGTGGCAGGCCCCGGTTTCATCAACCTGCGTGTGTCGCAAAAGGCCCTGGCCGAGCGGATGAACCAACTCGCGGCCGATTTTCGCTCGGGCGCGAGCAGGGTCGAAGCCCCGCGCCGCGTGATCATCGACTACGGGGGCCCCAATGTCGCCAAGGAGATGCACGTCGGGCACCTGCGCGCATCGATCATCGGCGAGGCGGTCAAGCGGCTATTCCGTTTCCGCGGCGACGATGTGAAAGGCGATGCGCACTTCGGCGACTGGGGCTTCCAGATGGGCCTGCTGATCGTCGCCTGCGGAGATGAGGACCCCGAGATCTCGGCCCTGATCGAAAGCCCGGATCCCGATCCCGCCCGCGAGGTCATCCTCGACCGCATCAGCCTTTCGGATCTCGACCGGCTCTACCCGGCGGCGGCGGCGAGAGCCAAAACCGATGACGCCTACCGTGACCGCGCCCGACGCGCCACCGCCGAACTGCAGGCTGGCAAGCCGGGCTACCTGCTCCTCTGGCGGCATTTCGCACGGGTCACTCGCGAGGCGCTGGCTCGCGATTTTCACGCCCTGGGAATCGATTTCGACCTGTGGCGCGGCGAAAGCGACGTCGATCCGCTGATCGCGCCAATGGTCGCCGATCTCGAGGCCAAGCATCTCATTGCCGACGACGCCGGCGCGCGGATCGTGCGCGTCGCCAGAAACGACGACAGGCGCAAGGTGCCGCCACTGCTCGTCGTCTCCTCCGAAGGCTCGGCCATGTACGGCACGACGGACCTGGCCACGATCCTCGATCGGGAGAAGTCCTTCGACCCCGAGCTCGCGCTCTACGTCGTCGATCAGCGCCAGGCCGATCATTTTGAGACAGTGTTCCGCGCCGCCTATCTCGCCGGCTATGCCGAGTCGGGCTCACTCGAGCACATCGGCTTTGGCACCATGAACGGCCCGGATGGCAAGCCGTTCAAGACACGCGCCGGCGGGGTCCTCAAGCTTCGCGACCTCATCGACATGGTATCCGAAAAGGCGCGCGAGCGGCTGCACGCGGCCGATCTCGGTGCCGAGCTGCCTGCGGAGGAGTTCGAGGCGACGGCGCTGAAGGTGGGCGTGGCGACCCTGAAGTTCGCCGACCTGATCAATTTCCGCGGCACCTCCTACGTCTTCGACCTTGACCGCTTCTCGAGCTTCGAAGGCAAGACCGGCCCCTATCTCCTCTACCAGGCGGTGCGCGTGAAGTCGCTGCTGCGCAAGGCCGCCGACGACGGCGCCGCCGGCGGGAAGATTCGTATCTTCGAGCCAGCCGAACGGGATTTGGCCCTGGCCTTGGACGACTTCGATCGTGTGCTCATCGAGGCCTATGACCGGCGCGCGCCAAACCTCATCGCCGACCACGCCTACCGGCTGGCCCAGATCTTCTCGCGCTTCTATGCCTCTTGTCCGGTGCTGGCGGCGCCCGACGAGTCGACCCGCGCCTCGCGTCTTGCGATCGCCAAGCTTACGCTGGAGCAGCTTGAACTCGCCCTCGGCCTTCTGGGTATCGACACGCCAGACCGGATGTAGCCGTCGCGGGAAGCGAAATCGCCGACGCCGCCCTGGATCGATCAGGGGCGCTTGACTTGGCAGGCGGGCTCGCCCACGGTCCGCGCCGCTCTCGCGGGAGAGTCCGGGCTTTGCCCGGCGCCGAAGGCGCAACCGCCCCGGAAACGCTCAGGCAAAAGGACCGCGAGAGAGGAACAGACGCTGGAAAGAGACGCCTCGCCGAATCGGCGGGGGCGGATCGCCGAAGGAGCAAGGACCGACCACGGTCCGGAATCTCTCAGGCCAAAGGGACAGCGGGGGCGAGAAGCGGAGGCGCTCTCCGCCGAATCGCGTCCCGGAGACCTCTAGCAACCGTGCCTGACCAGCCGCTCAAGACCACCATCCTGGACCCGGCCCATCGGGCGCTGAAGGCGCGCATGGTCGCCTTCGCCGGTTATGACATGCCAGTGCAGTACGAGATGGGGGTGCTCAAGGAGCACCTGTGGACGCGCGAGCACGCCGGCGCATTCGACGTTTCCCATATGGGTCCCTGTTTCCTCGATCTGGCGATCAGCGGCGGCGATCCAGAAGAGCGGCACCAGACCGTCGCCTCCCTGATCGAGCCGCTGGTGAGCGGCGATATCGCCGGCCTCAAGCCTGGCCAGCTTCGCTACACCCTGCTTCTCAACGAAGAAGGCGGCATCCTCGACGACCTGATGATCGGCCGGCCGTCAGACCCGAACTTCCAGGGCCGACTCTACATTGTGGTCAACGCCGGGACCAAAGAGACGGACCTGGAGCTCATCGCCGAGGCGGCGGGACGGGCAGCGCGGCTGAGTCGGGCCGACGATGGCGGCCTGATCGCGGTGCAGGGTCCAGACGCCGCCGATGTCGTCGGAAAGCTCTTTCCCCAGTCCCGGTCGCTCTCCTTTATGACCTTCGAGCGCATGCCTATGGAAAAGCGCACGGTGCGGGTCTCGCGCAGCGGCTACACCGGAGAAGACGGTTTCGAATTGCTGGCCCCGACGACCGCCGCCGACGATCTGTGGCAACGGCTTCTGCAGGACGATCGGGTGCGGCCGATCGGCCTCGGAGCCCGCGATTCCCTCAGGCTGGAAGCAGGTCTTCCGCTCTATGGCCACGACCTCGATCCGACGGTTTCACCGGTGGAGGCCGGCCTCGCTTTCGCCGTGTCGAAGAAACGGCTGAAGGCCGGCGCCGTGCGCGGCGCGGAACGCATCCGCGCTGAGTTGGACGGCGGCGCGACGCGGGTCCGGGTGGGCCTGAAGGTGCTGGAAGGCGCCCCGGCGCGCGAAGGCGCTCAGATCGTCCAGGCCGGGTCGGCCCATCTCGGCCAGGTGACCAGCGGCGGGTTCTCGCCGAGCCTTGGCTACCCGATCGCCATGGGCTTCGTGCCACCGGCCTGGTCATCGCCGGGCACGCAACTGACCGTCGAAGTCCGCGGCCGCGGCCAGGCGGCCGAGGTGGTCGCCCTGCCGTTCGTGCCACACCGCTATCGCCGCGCCGCCTGACATCATCAGCATAGGAATCAGGAACCAAGATGAAGTTCAGCAAGGACCATGAGTGGGTGAACCTCGACGGCGATATCGCCACCGTCGGCATCACCGCTTACGCCGCCGACCAGCTGGGCGATGTGGTGTTCGTCGAGCTCCCCGTCGCGGGCAAATCAGTCAAGGCCGGCGACGGCCTGGCGGTGGTCGAAAGCGTCAAGGCGGCTTCGGACGTCTATGCGCCGGTCACTGGCGAGGTCACCGCCGCCAACCCAGCACTCGGCGACAACCCTGAGACGGTTAATGACCAACCGGAAGGAGCCGGCTGGTTCGTCAAACTCAAGATCGCCGATCCGACCCAGCTCGACGGACTGATGGATCGGGCGGCCTACGAAGACTACCTGAAGTCCCTCTGAAAGCCCGCGATGCGCTACCTGCCCCTCACGCCTGACGACCGCCGCGACATGCTGGCGGTGATCGGCGCGACCGACATCGACTCCCTGTTCCGGGATGTGCCCGAAAGCGCGCGCCTGGCGGGCCCAATCGATCTGCCGCGCCATGCCGGAGAGCTGGAGGTCGAGCGCGATCTGGCCAGACTCGCCGCGCGCAACCGCGCCGCCGGGGCCGGTCCTTTCTTCTGCGGGGCCGGGGCCTATCGCCACCATGTGCCGGCCAGCGTCGATCACCTGATCCAGCGCTCGGAGTTCCTGACCAGCTACACGCCCTACCAGCCGGAGATCGCCCAGGGCACGCTGCAGAGTCTGTTCGAGTTCCAGACGCAGGTTGCGGTCCTGACCGGCCTGTCCGTGGCAAATGCCTCGATGTATGACGGTTCGACCGCCTGCGCGGAGGCGGTGATGATGGCCGCCCGGGTCACCCGGCGAAAACGAGCTATCCTCTCCGGCGGCGTCCACCCGCACTATGACGAGGCGGCTCACACCCTGGCCCATTCGGCGGGTATTGAAACCGTCCGCCTGCCGGCCGCCATCGACGACGAGGCCGCGGTGATTGAGGCGATCGACGCCGATACGGCATGCGTCGTGGTCCAGACGCCCAACCTGTTCGGAGCGGTCACGGACGTCACCCGCATCGCCGAGGCCGCCCGGGCTGCCGGCGCCCTGACCGTTGTCGTCACCACCGAGGCGGTAGCCTTCGGCCTGCTGAAATCGCCTGGCGAGATGGGCGCCGACATCGCCGTGGCTGAAGGCGCCTCGATCGGCGTCGGGCTCAATTTCGGCGGACCCTATGTCGGCTTGTTCGCCTGTCGTGAGGCGCTCGTGCGGCAGATGCCGGGCCGCCTCGCCGGCGAGACCGTGGACGCCGCCGGCGACCGAGGGTTCGTCCTGACCTTGTCGACCCGCGAGCAGCACATCCGCCGGGACAAGGCGACTTCCAACATCTGCACCAATTCCGGCCTGTGCGCCCTGGCCTTCACCATCCATCTGTCGCTGCTGGGTGGGACGGGGCTCGCCAAGCTGGCCCGGATCAACCACGCCCGCGCCCGCCGACTGCGCGATGCGCTCATTGGCATCGACGGGGTCGAGGTGCTGACGCCCCGCTTCTTCAACGAATTCGCGGTGCGCCTGAACGCCGACGCGGCCGAGACGGTCGAGGCCTTAGCCGCCCGGAACATCCTGGCCGGCGTGCCGGTGAGCCGGCTCGACCCTGGCGCGGGCATGGACGATGTCCTGCTAGTCTGCGCCACCGAGACCACAACCGACGACGATATCGCCGCCTTTGCTGGCGCCCTTGCCGAGGAGCTCGCCTGATGAGCCTCGCCCGCGTCGGCCGGCCAAGCCGTGCCGAAACCGATACCCTCCAGGCGCCGGCCGCGAGCGGACACGGTCTCGTCCAGGACGAGCCGTTGATCTTCGAGCTTGGCGGCTGGGACAAGACCGGCGTCGATTTGCCTGACGAGACGGCGCCGCTGGACGACCTTAAGGGCCTGACCCGCGCCGAGGCCCTGCGCCTGCCCGGACTCTCCGAGCCGGAGGCCGTCCGCCACTACGTGCGTTTGTCGCAGAAGAACCACGCCATCGACCTGGCGATCTATCCGCTGGGCTCATGCACCATGAAGCACAACCCTCGGCTAGACGAGAAGGTCGCCCGCTTCGCCGGATTCGCCGATATCCATCCCCTCCAGCCGGTGTCGACCGTTCAGGGCGCCCTGGCGCTGATGAACGAGTTGGCCTGCTGGCTCACCACCCTCACGGGCATGCCGGCGGTGGCCCTATCGCCTAAGGCCGGCGCCCATGGCGAGCTGTGCGGACTGCTGGCCATCCGTGCAGCCCACGAAGCCAAGGGTGATGCGCGCAAGACTGTGCTGGTTCCGACCTCGGCTCACGGCACCAACCCGGCCACTGCGGCCCTGGCCGGGTACGGCGTGGTCGAGATCGGCCAGACTGACGACGGCCGGGTCGACCTCGCCGATCTCAAGGCCAAGCTGCACGACGACGTAGCGGCGGTGATGGTGACCAATCCCAACACCTGCGGCCTCTTCGAGCGTGACGTGCTTGAGATCGCCCGGCTGACCCACGCGGCGGGCGCCTTCTTCTATTGCGACGGGGCCAACTTCAACGCCATCGTCGGCCGGGTGCGGCCGGGCGACCTCGGCGTCGACGCCATGCATATCAACCTGCACAAGACCTTCTCCACGCCCCATGGGGGCGGCGGCCCTGGCGCCGGACCGGTTGTGCTAAGCCAGGCCCTGGCCAAGCATGCACCGACTCCCTGGCTGGTGAGCGGGCCGGAGGGCTTCAGCCTCCTGGAGCACGCCGACGGCGACGCGGCGGCTGCGCTTGGCAGGATGTGCGCCTTCCACGGCCAGATGGGCATGTACGTCCGCGCTCTGGCCTACATGAAGAGCCACGGCGCCGATGGCCTGCGTCAGGTCGCCGAGGACGCGGTGCTCAACGCCAACTACATCAAGGCGCGGCTGGGCGGCGCTTTGAGCGTGGCCTATCCGGAGGGACCGTGCATGCACGAGGCCCTGTTCGACGACGCTTGGCTCGAGGACACCGGCATCGCCACCCTCGACTTCGCCAAGGCCCTGATCGACGAGGGCTTCCACCCCATGACGATGTATTTTCCGCTGGTCGCCCACGGGGCGATGCTGATCGAACCGACCGAGACAGAGTCCCGCCGCGAGCTGGACCGGTTCTGTGACGCCGTCCTTCGGCTAGCGGAGGCGGCCAGGGCGCACGATGTCGAGCGATTCAAGGGTGCGCCGTTTCATGCGCCGCTGCGGCGGCTGGACGAGACCCTTGCGGCGCGCAAGCCGCGCCTCAGATGGACGCCGGCGGAAAACTCTAGCGCAGATTGAGCTCTTTCCATCGCGATAGCGCCTCGGCAGGCCCAGCGTAGGCTTCCTGCGTGGCGGGATTCCAATAGCGGAGGGCCTCGAGCGGAATCCGCCGGCCGCTGACCGCGCAGATCACATAACGGCCTGGGCGCACGAGTGTGAACTCGCCATCGCCGTAGTGGACCACCGCCGGCGGCTCGTCTCGGCCAGGAAAGTTGCGGTCGTGGGTGTTCACGACGGCGGACTTAGCGTGAAAGGCGGTTCGCCGTCGACCCGCGCAGCCGCACGAGCGTCGCGGAATTCGATTTCAATCGCCTCGCCGCCGTCAAGGTCAACAGCCCGCTTGGCGAGGCGTCCATCGGCCTTCCACACTAGGGCGAAGCCACGCTTCAGCGGCGCTCGTGGCTCCAGCGAGACGAGGAGCTTGCCGGTTGCGGTCAGGCCGTCAGCGAGGGTGCCGATCCTTCGTGACACGCCGGGTCTCAGGCGGGCGCCGATTTGCCCGGTCTGTCGCGATTTGGTTTCGACGGCGACAGCCAGCACTCGCGGGCGAAGCGCCGAGGCGGCAGCGACGAGGTCGCGACGGTGGCGATCGATATTGCGTTGCAGGGCCGCACCCAAATGCGAGGCGGCCAGGTCCAACGATTGGCTGGCAATAGCCATCAGGTCGACGGGCCTGGGCAAGCCGCGTCCGGCGGCGGCCAGCTTGGCGCGGCGCAGCTCGATCAGGCGGCCGCCGTTGCGGGCGAGTCGCTGGCCGTGGTCCTGGATAGCCGCGGCGAGGTCAGTCAGCACGGGCGTCGCCAATTCCGCCGCCGCCGTGGGCGTCGGGGCCCGGCGGTCGGAAACGAAATCGATCAGGGTGGTGTCGGTCTCATGGCCCACCGCCGAGATCAGCGGGATGGGCGAGGCCGCGACCGCCCGGGCCAGGGCCTCGTCGTTGAACGGCCACAGATCCTCCACCGAACCGCCGCCGCGGGCGACAATCAGCAGGTCTGGTCGTGGAACCGCCCCGCTTGGCCCCAGCGCGCCGAAACCCTCGATCGCCGCCTTTACCTGGGCCGCCGCCTGGTCGCCCTGGACCACCACCGGCCAGACAATCACCCGGCACGGCCAACGGTCGGAGATGCGGTGCAGAATGTCGCGGATCACCGCGCCGGTCGGACTCGTGATCACGCCAATGGTTCCAGGCATGGCCGGCAGAGCACGCTTGCGCTCGGGCGCAAACAGCCCTTCCGCCGCCAGTTTGGCCTTCAACCGCTCAAGCTGGGCCAGCAAGGCTCCGACGCCTGCCGGCTCCATGGTTTCGATCACAATTTGATACTGCGAGCGGCCCGGATAGGTGGTGATGCGTCCCGTGACGATGACCTCCAGGCCAGTCTCGGGGCGAACGGCCAGGGATTGGGCCTGGCTCCGCCAGACGACGCCGGCGATCGAGGCCTTCTCGTCCTTCAGGTCAAGGTAGATATGGCCATTGCCGTGGAAGGTGACCTTGGAAAGCTCTCCGCGCAGCCGCACAAAGCCATAGGCGTTTTCGATCGTGCGCTTTAGCGCGAAGGCCAGCTCCGAGACGGTGTAGGGCTTGGCGTTGCCAGCTTCGTCCGGGGGATCTGCGACGTCCGTCATCAGTGCAGTCTAATCCAGGCTTGCCGATTCCAGCCCGGTTTATCTCGGCAAGTGGGTGCGAAGGACATCCTCGATGATGCGTTCCAGCCCCTCCAAGGTGTTGCAGGTCTTGGCCACGCGGCAGAACCTGGCATAGGCGTCCATCTTGGAATCACCCTGGCCCCAATAGGCTTGCGGCTCCGGATTCAACCAGACGATCGATCGGGCCTGCTCCGAGAGGCGGCGCATCAGGTCGAGCCTGGGCTCGACATAGTTCGAGCGGCCGTCGCCAAGGATGATAACCGTCGTGTGGCGGTCGAGCCGGGCGCCATGCCGCTCGAAAAGGTCCTCCAGCGCGCGGCCATAATCAGTGGGACGAAAACCGACCCGGTCGAGAATGAGCGTGATTGCGTCTTCGACCTTCTCGTCATCGAGGAGATCGTTCACCGGGACCAGCCGGTCGGAGAAGGCGAAAGCGTCCAGACGCTGGACCACCTCCTTCAGGCAATAAAGGAAGAGAAGCAGGAACTGAGCGGCCGCCGCCACTGAGCGCGACACGTCGCACACCACCACGATCTGCGGCTTCTCGATGGTCTTGCGCTTCCACGATAGCTCGAAGGGCGCGCCGTCATAGGCGAGGCTGCGCCGGACTGTATGGCGGACATCCAGCTTGCCGACCTTGGCCCGATGGCGACGGCGGGCGTAGCGTTGGGCGAGGCGTTTGGCCATGCGCCGCACGAGCGCCTCCATCGCTCGAACGTCTTCGCCGGCGATCGATGTGAAGGCCTGACGGGCCAGGATCTGCTCGCGCAGGCGACGGCCGGTTTCTCCGGCGTAGAGGCGAATCTGCCGATCGACGAAGGCGTTGGCCTGGTTGAACAAAACGGTTCGCGCCCGGCCCAGGCTCTCGGCGCGCGCTTGGTCGTCTGCATTCTCCGACTCGTTCAAAATCGACGCGCGGGCTTCGAGGGCGCGCAGGCCCATCTCGTCCAACATGCGGCGAACGATCAGGCCTCGCTGTGTGGCGATCTGAACGGCGCTGGCGCCGGCGCGTTCCGCGGCGCTTTCCATCGCCACCGCCAGGCCAGCCGCATCGCCCGTTTCGATCATTGCCTCGAGGCCGATGCCGGCAGGCTGCTCCGCCCCGCTCGCACCGGAAAATTCGCTTCGCACGAAGAAGGCGTCGAAACAGGCTTCGAACCGCGCGGTTTCCTCGGCGGATTTGGCCAGGGTGACGGCCAGGGCGTCCCGGACCAGCGTCCGGTCGCCGAATCCGACCTCCATCATCGCCCGATGGGCGTCGATCGCTTCGGCCGGCGAGACGCGCACCTCGCTCGCGCGGAGAGCGCGAATGAAATCCTCGAGCATCCCTCCGGTTGGCTCAGCCAAGACCATCGAACGCGTGCGGCGGCGGTGGCTCAGCGAGCAATTCGCCGATCTTCGGCTCGACGGCGAGGATGTCCTGCTCGAACTTCAGCAGCACGTTCAGTGTCTCGCGCACGAGATTCGGCTCAAGCGCCCGCGCGTTCAGCAGCAGCAGCGCCCGCGCCCAGTCGACCGTTTCTGAGATCGACGGCAGCTTGCGCAGATCCATCTGGCGCACGCCCTGGACAAAGGCGACCAGCGCCGCACGGAGGGTGTCCTCGACGGCCGGAACCCGCGCCGCCACGATCCTCTCCTCAAGGGCCCGGTCGGGCAGAGGTATGTGCAGATGGAGGCAGCGTCGCTTCAGGGCGTCGCCGAGATCGCGCACATTGTTCGAGGTTAGGAAGACGGTCGGCGGCGTCTTGGCCTGGATCACGCCGATCTCTGGGATCGACACCTGGAAGGCAGAGAGCGTCTCCAGCAGGAAGGCCTCGAACGCTTCGTCGCTCTTGTCGATCTCGTCGATCAGCAACACCGCGCCGCCCTCAGTCCTTAGCGCCTGCAACAGGGGTCGGGGCTCAAGAAACGGCTCGGAGAAGAACAGGTCGCCCGCGCCCTGCAGTTTGGCCATGGCCCCGGCTAGATCCGGCGCGTCGGCCAGATCTGGACCCAGGTGGTCCTTGAGGATCTGTGTGTAGAGCAGCTGCTTTCCGTACTTCCACTCATACAGGGCGCGCGACTCGTCGAGGCCCTCGTAGCACTGCAGGCGGATGAGCGGCAGGCCGAGCATTCGCGCGCAGCTGATCGCCAGCTCGGTCTTGCCGACGCCCGCCACGCCCTCGACGAGGATCGGCTTTTGCAGGTGCGTCGCCATGAACAGCGCCGTGGCGATGCGCCGGGAGGCGATATAGCCGACATCCGCCAGGCCGCTGATGACGCTCTCAACGGAGCCAAGCGGATCACCAGGGGATCGATCGAAGGGCAAGGCGGCAGGCGCTTTCTCAGGGGTGAAGGGGAGCCTGGTCACTATGCCTCCAGGCGCACAGCGAGGCAAAGTGGCGGCGACCGTGGTCCAATGGAACGTGGCGCCCACGTCCTAGGCAAGTCCGCCCGTGCTGCGCTGCACAATTGAGCGATTCCGACATTTTCCTGACGCCAGCGCTTCTCGCGGTCCACCCCGAGGCTCGGATGTCGCATCGCTGTGACGCTTTTCTCGCGAAGGAGATTCGAGGTCCCCATGAAGATGGTCGTTGCAATCATCAAGCCCTTCAAGATCGACGACGTCCGCGACGCGCTCGTGGCCGCCGGCGTCGAAGGCATGACGGTGACCGAGGCGCACGGTCATGGCCGCCAGAAGGGTCATACCGAGATCTATCGGGGGGCCGAATACAAGGCGACCTTCCTGCCCAAGATCCGCATCGAAGCGGTCGTCCAGGACGAGCTGGCGGCCAAGGCCATCGAGGCGATCAAGTCCGCCGCCTCGTCCGGTAAGATCGGCGACGGCAAGATCTTCGTCCTGCCGGTCGATGACGCCGTGCGCATCCGTACTGGCGAGACCGGGCTCAACGCCCTTTGAAACCCCAGACAAACAGAACCCTGAACACAGGATCACCTCGCATGAAGCGTCCTTTCGGAGCCTTGACGGAGCTCAAGAACGCCATCGCCGCCGCGGCCGCGGTGGCCACCCTCGCCATGGTCGCCCTGGCGCCGCCAGCCCTGGCTCAGACCAATACGGCAGCGACCAACACCGCTGCCTCCAACACCGCAGCGACCGCCCCTGCCTCGGCTGCAACGGCCCCGGCTGCGGCGGCCGCACCGGCGGCGGCGACGAACTACAACGCCTCACCCAACAGCGGCGACACAGCCTGGATGCTGTCCTCTGTGGCGCTCGTGCTGCTGATGACCATTCCCGGCCTGGCGCTCTTCTACGGCGGCATGGTGCGGCGCAAGAACGTCATCGCCACGGTGGCGCAGTCCTTCGCCATCACCTGCGTGGTGACGGTCGTCTGGTACGTCTGCAGCTACTCGATCGCCTTCGGGACCAATCCGGATCCCGGCCAGAACAAGTACTGGGGCGGCCTCGGCAACGTGATGCTGAAGAGCGTCACCATGGACAAGCCGTACTCGATCGCCGGCTCGGCGGTGACCATCCCCGAGTACGTCTACATGATGTTCCAGATGACGTTTGCGATCATCACCCCGGCGTTGATCTGCGGGGCTTTCGCTGAGCGGATGAAATTCTCGGCTTTGCTGCTGTTCATGACGCTCTGGTCGATCTTCGTCTATGCGCCGATCGCGCACTGGGTGTGGGGCGGCGGCTTCCTGGGCGGTCTGGGCGTGCTCGACTTCGCCGGCGGCACAGTGGTGCACATCAACGCCGGCGTCGCGGGCCTCGTCTGCGCCTTGGTGATGGGCAAGCGCAAAGGCCTCGGCCACGACAACATGGCCCCCAATAACCTCGTCTACACCATGATCGGCGCCAGCCTGTTGTGGGTCGGCTGGTTCGGCTTCAACGCCGGCTCGGCCACGACCGCCAACGCCCTCGCTGGCGCGGCCATGGCCAACACCCAGGTCGCTACCGCGGTCGCGGCCTTGGCGTGGATGTTCGCCGAATGGATCGTCTCCAAGAAGCCGACCATGCTCGGCATGGCGTCGGGCGCGGTGGCGGGCCTGGTGGCGGTGACCCCGGCCTCCGGCTTCGTCGATCCCAACGGCGCCTTCATCATCGGCGTGGCCGCGGGTGTGGGCTGCTATCTGGCGGCGGTCTTCCTCAAGCGCGCGCTCAAGTATGACGACAGTCTGGACGCCTTCGGCGTGCACGGCGTAGGCGGCTTCATCGGCGCGATCCTCACCGGTGTCTTCGCAGACGCGGCGATCAATTCCGCCGGCAAGGTCCACAGCGCGCTGACGCAGTTCTACGGCTGCCTCTTCACCATCGTCTGGTCCGGGGTCGTCACCTTCCTGATCCTGATGGTGTGCAAGTACACCGTCGGCCTTCGCGTCACCGAGGACGAGGAGCAGGAGGGCCTCGACATGGCCATCCACGGCGAAGCCCTGCACGAAACCTGAGACTGCGACGGGGAGCGGCGAACGGCCGCTCCCCGTCAGCGATCCACTTACGGAATTAACCAGGAAAACGATCAATATGACCACGGTAAGTGAGATCCGGTCTTTGCTTAAGGAGAAGGAGGTTCAATACGTGGACCTGAGGTTCACGGACATGCGCGGCAAGCTGCAGCATGTGACCTTTGACTTATCGTTGGTGGATGATGATTTCCTGACCGA
>DASXGB010000196.1:0-11120 GCA_036489325.1 Caulobacteraceae bacterium | reverse complement strand
GTGAGGTCGCCCTCCAAATTTTCGAACCAGTCCCGCGCGGGACGGATGGCCATGGACGAGATCTCGGCGACGTTGCGACCGGCGATCTTGACCGCCAGGGCTTCGGGCTTGAGGCGCGCGCCGCCGCAGGCCTCGCACGGGGTCTCGGACTGATACCGGCCCAGCTCCTCGCGCACCCAGCTGGAGTCGGTTTCGCGCCAGCGCCGCTCCAGGTTAGGCAGAACGCCCTCGAAGGTCTTGTCGACCTCGTATTTTCGGGCGTTGTCGTCATAGACGAAGTGGATTTTGTCTCCGCCCGATCCGTACAGAACCACCGATTTGGCTGCGTCCGGCAACTTCCACCAGGGCTCGTCCATGGAAAATCCATAGTGCCTGGCGAGCGCCTGCAGGGTTTGGGTGTAAAGCGGTGAGGGCCCCTTGGCCCACGGTGAGATGGCGCCCTTGTGCAGGGTCTTGTCCTTGTCCGGGACGATCCGGTCGGCGTCGAAGGCGAGCTTCATGCCCAGGCCGTCGCAGACTGGGCAGGCGCCGGCGGGATTGTTGAATGAGAACAGGCGCGGCTCGATCTCGGCGATCGAAAATCCCGAGACCGGACAAGCGAACTTCTCAGAGAAGATCAGGCGGCGCGGGGCGTCTTCACCCTCGGCCGCCTCGGCCCACTCAGCCACCGCCACACCGTCGGCCAGCTTGAGGGCGGCCTCGAGGCTTTCGGCATAGCGGCTCTCCTGGCCGACGCGGGTGACCAGGCGGTCCACGACGACGTCGATGTCGTGTTTGAAGGTCTTCTCGAGCGCCGGGGCATCCTCGATCGGATAGAAGACGCCGTCGACTTTCAGGCGCTGGTAGCCAGCCTTGCGCCAGTCGGCGATCTCCCGCCGGTACTCGCCCTTCCGGTCGCGCACTACTGGCGCCAGCAGGTAGATACGTTCGCCCTCCGGGAGGTCGACTAACTTGTCGACCATCTGGCTGACGGTCTGGCTGACGATGGGCAGGCCCGTGACCGGTGAATAGGGAACGCCGACGCGCGCCCAGAGGAGCCGCATATAGTCGTGGATTTCTGTCACCGTGCCGACGGTCGAGCGCGGGTTGCGGCTGGTGGTCTTCTGCTCGATGGAGATGGCTGGCGAAAGGCCTTCGATCAGGTCGACATCCGGCTTGCCCATCAGTTCGAGGAATTGCCGCGCGTAGGCCGACAGGCTCTCGACGTAACGCCTCTGGCCCTCGGCATAGATCGTATCGAAGGCGAGGCTCGACTTGCCCGACCCGGAGAGGCCGGTGATCACCACCAGTTCGCCGCGCGGGATGTCCACGCTGACGTTCTTGAGGTTGTGCTCGCGCGCTCCACGCACGCGGATGAATCGGCTCTGTTCGAACATTGGCCCCGAGGACGAGAGTGTCGGTTTGCCACCCAATTTAATAACTGGAGTCGCCCGCGCAGCAAGAACAAACAAGGAACTTGGACGCAAGGCGCCGTAAAGATCGCCTCATCGGTCCCAGATTGAGCGGAAATCGCCGCCTGAGAGGAGGCGGCGGGACGGGCTGTCCTTGTCGATGTGGCCGATGAGACCACGATAGACGCCGAAACCGGCGAGTTCCTGAAGCCTGGGCGAAAATCTGCGAACGACCTCGAGTGGAATGCCGAGCTGCTGGTTCTCCTGCTGTCGGATGAAGCCAGCGCAATAGTTCATGGCGAGCCCTACGCGGCGCTCGCCGGTGGTGTTGGCGCCGCCGCCATGCCACAGCGCGCCGTCCCAGATGAGGACCGAACCTTTGGGCATCTCGGCGGCGATGGTCTCGTAGGTCCCGCCGTAGTCCGGATTGGGCGCGAGATGACTGCCCTGAACCAGGCGCGTCGCGCCATTGGCGGCCGTGAAGTCGGTAAGAGCCCACATCGAATTGCAGACGATCGGCGCATGCGGCTTTTCGAGCGGAATCACCATGTCGTCGGCATGGATCGGTTGGGCGATCTCGCCCGGATCGATGGCGATCGACGACAGAGAAGAGATCAGACACCCCGGGTCCAGAACGCCTTCGACGATCGGCAACACGGAAGCGTGGACGGGGATCTGGTCAAAGGGTGAACCATGGGAAAGCAGATTATAGATGCGCACGGTGGCGGCGCCCTCGAAGGTGTTACCGGCCGGCTTCGCGCCGAGCTCGCGCTCAAGACGTTCCAGGGCCGCCGACAGCGAGTCGATGCATGCCGGCTCGATGGCATCTTGGACGATTGTGAAGCCCTGGCTCCGGACCTGGGCGACGTGCTCGTCACGCGTGGCGCCGTTCACGCTCCGCCTCCATTCAAGATCTTAGTTGTGAGTATCACCGGGACAGGCCGATTGCCCATGGCGTCGCGTTTGCTATAAGCGCGGCGCCCGCGGGGGAAGCGGGCTAGGGACGAGACCGTTATGAGGCGTCGATGCAAACGTCTTCGTTGAAGTTCAAGGACGAAGAGTACCGTCCTTCAGAAGACGAGCCTTTCATGAATGATCGGCAATTAGAATACTTTAAGAACAAATTGCTGGACTGGAAGGATGAAATCTTGCGCGAATCGCGCGAGACTGTGACTCATTTGCAATCCGAGACTGAAAACCACCCCGATCTCGCGGATCGGGCCTCCTCGGAAACTGATCGTGCTCTTGAGTTGCGAACGCGCGACCGGCAACGCAAGCTGATCGCCAAGATTGACGAGGCCATGCGGCGGATTGACGAGGGCGCCTACGGCTATTGCGAGGAGACTGGCGAGCCGATCGGCCTGGCCAGGCTGGAGGCGCGACCTATCGCCACACTGGGTGTCGAGGCTCAGGAGCGGCACGAGCGCCGCGAGCGCGTCCATCGCGACGATTAAGTCTTCGTCGATGCCCATGGAGCGATCGTTCTCGCAGTAGCCGGGGAACGGGCCGCTTCTCCTCCGGCCCCCGAGGGACTATATCTTGAGGGACTTATGCTTAATCTGAGCATAAGCCGTTTCGGAGTCTTCCTTGGCTGAACGACTTGTCATCGCCGCTGTCCAGGCCAATCCGAAAGTCGGTGATATCCACGGCAACGAGGCGATCGCTCGCGAGAGGATGGCTGAAGCTACCGCCCTGGGTGCGGATCTGGCGGTCTTCTCAGAACTGTTCCTGATCGGATACCCTCCGGAGGACCTGGCACTGAAGCCGGCTGCGGTGGCCAGCTGCGTGGACGCCCTTGGCCGCCTCGCGGCGGGAACGACCCATGGCGCGGCGTGCCTGATGACCCTTCCTTGGCCGCATGAAGATGGCCGCCCTCGCAATGCTGTTGCCCTTCTGGCCAATGGCGAAGTGAAGGACGTGGCCTTCAAGATCGATCTGCCGAACTACGGCGTGTTTGACGAAAAGCGGATCTTTGCCGCCGGCGAGCGACCGCTGTTGTTCGACCTGGCGGGCGTGCGCCTCGGCGCGCCGATTTGTGAGGACATCTGGGGGGCCGGACCGGCCGCTCAACTCGCCGCCGGCGGCGCAGAGATGCTGCTGGTCCCCAACGGTTCGCCCTACCGACGCACCGCCGATGACGAGCGCCTGGCGGCGGCCAGGACCCGCGTCGCCGAGACCGGCCTGCCGCTCGTCTACGTCAACCAGGTCGGCGGTCAGGACGAGCTTGTTTTCGACGGCGCTTCGTTCGCCCTGCAAGCCGACGGCGCCACCGTCATGCGCTTGCCGATGTTCGAGGAGACAGTGTCCGCTTCCGTTTGGGAGCGTCTCGGCGGCGGTTGGCGATGTGTCGAAGCGCCGATGAGCGACTGGCCGGGCGGCCCCGAAGAAGTCTATCGGGCGATGGTCGTCGCCCTGCGCGACTATGTGCGCAAGTCTGGTTTCCGGGGCGTGCTTCTCGGTCTCTCCGGCGGGGTGGACTCCGCGCTCTCCCTCGTGGTCGCCCGCGACGCCCTGGGGGCGGATGCGGTCAGGGCCTACATGCTGCCCTCGCGCTACACCAGCCACGAGAGCCTCGAGGACGCGGCGGCCTGCGCCAGCGCCGTCGGCGTGTCGCTGGAGGAGATCTCCATCGTCCCCGGGGTCGAGGCTTTGGACACCATGCTCGCCCCGCCGTTCGCGGGCCTGGCTCCCGACAGCACCGAGGAGAATATCCAGGCGCGCTTGCGCGGCCTCACGCTGATGGCGCTGTCGAACAAGCTCGGACTGATGCTGCTGACAACGGGCAACAAGTCGGAGATGGCGGTTGGCTACGCCACCCTCTATGGCGACATGTGTGGCGGCTACAACGTGCTCAAGGATCTGTACAAGGTCCAGGTTTACGACATTTGCCGCTGGCGCAATAATAACGCCGTATACGGATCGGTCGCGAATCCCATTCCCAGACGCGTACTGACGAAATCGCCGTCGGCCGAATTGCGCCCCAATCAGACCGATCAGGACAGCCTGCCCCCGTACGAGACCCTCGACGCCATTCTGCATGGCCTTGTCGAGGAGGAGGCGACACTGGATGAAATCGTGGCCCGAGGGCACGATGCCGCCACTGTGGAGCGGGTGCAGAACTTGCTCTACAGCGCGGAGTACAAGCGGCGCCAGGCGGCGCCCGGCCTGAAGATCGGCGGCAGGGCCTTCGGCCGAGACCGCCGCTATCCTTTGGTCAACGGCTTCCGCGACAGGGTTTCCAGCTAGGACGTCTGCGCTAGCGGAACGATAGCAGGTCTGCCGGCTGGTTGGGCGCGCAAGGCGGGCAGGAGGGCCTCGACGGTGTCGACCTGACCCCAACAATCGCGGAATTCGACGGGCGCAAGCCTCGCCTCAATGAACTGTTCGAACAGGTCAAAGAGGCGGTTCCAGAAACCATCCGGGTTGAAAAAAATGATGGGCTTGTCGTGCAACGCGAGCCGCCGCCAGGAAAGGAGTTCGATCGCTTCTTCGAGTGTGCCGATCGCGCCGGGCATGACCACGAAGGCGTCGGATTCTTCGAACATGCGCATTTTGCGTTCATGCATGTTTGCGACCACGATCGTCGGCACTTCGGTGTAGGCGCCTTCAATCTCGGTCAGAAAAGCAGGAATGATCCCCAGGACTTCGCCGCCCGCCTCGTGGGCTGCTTTGGCGCACGACCCCATCAGCCCGAAGCCGCCGCCGCCGTACACCAGCCGCGTGTTTTCGCGCGCCAGGCTGCGTCCCAACTCCGCCGCGGCCTCTTTCAGCTCCGGTGAAGCGGCCGGCGAGGACGCGGCGAATACGCAGACACTGAACGGACGGTGCGCCCGGGCGGACATGACTATATCTTTCCTCTGAAATGGCATTTGGCCGCGTAAAACAACGGTTAGACAAAGAGGTTGATCCGATTCAATCGGCGACTCCATCCAAATGGTCATGGCGATGGACGGTCGCCACCACCTTCGCGCTTGCCGCCTGCGGCCCGGCGCCTGGAGCCCGCCCGGTTCCCTCGGCCCAACCGTCAAGCACAGAGAGGGGCTACTCAGCGCCGCCGGAGCTGGTGGCGGCGTCGCGGAGGTCAGGCGCAAGCTTATTGCTGGCCGGAACGGCGCCGCCGTCGAGCCGGGTAAGGCTGGCTAATCCGATAGGCGACGCCGTTTACGCCAACGCGAGCTCTAACGGCGCCTGGCGAATGATTGTCCCAGCGGCCGGCGATGTGCGTCTGTTCGGCCTGTCGGCCGCAACATCTGGCCGCACGGTTCAAGCGGAAGGCTACCTGGCGGTGGCCCCCAACGGCGAGGCGGCCCAACTCCGTTCCGGATCAGGCGCGCGAGCCATCATCACCCGAGGCGCCGGCGTCGCCTTGCTGGCTGCCGATTTTGACCGCAAGGGCGGGACGGTGATCTCTGGCGAGGCGCCCGCCGGCGCCTCCGTGTCCATCACGGTGGACGACCAGAGGCGCGGTCTGGCCAAGACCGGCGCCGATGGGCGCTTTTTGCTGGCGCTCAATGAGCCGTTGAAGGTGGGCGCGCATTCGATCCTCGCCGAGGCCGGCGGCGGACGGGTGAAAAAGACTCTGGATGTTTCTGCGGCCGCGCGTCCAAGCGGAGGACCATTCCAGGCGCAGACTGTTGATGGCGGTTGGCGAATCGACTGGCTGACCCCAGGCGGTGGCGTGCAGTCGACGGTGCTCTACCAATCGCCCGGACCCGGCGCGTGAACCCGCGCCACGGAGGGCGCCGATTAGCGACTGGCGTGACCCAGACAGCCACGTTGAAGTTCAATTTCTTCACCTCGATGGCCGATCTCGTGCGCTTGGTGATGCGCTCGAGAGCGCCGGGACTGAAGCGCCGCTTGGGCGCAGCCCTGGCGCTGGTGCTGATCGGCAAGTGGACGGGCGTGATTGCGCCGCTTTTCCTGCAAGGCGCGATTGACCATCTCAATCGCGGTCGCTCGCCGTCAGAAGCCCTGTTCACCGCCTTCGCCGGCCTGGCGGCCGGCTGGGTCGCCTTGAGATTCATCGCCGGCGCGACGCCTTACGCGCGGGATTCCATCTTCACTCCGGTCTCCCAGCAGGCGCTGGCGCGCTCCGCGATGGAAACCTTTGGACACTCGCTATCGCTGTCAGTGGACTTCCATCAGGCCAAGCGAAGCGGTGCGTTGGCGCGGATTATCGATCGTGGCGCTCGATCGACCGACTTCCTGCTGCGCAGCGTGGTGTTCAACCTCGGGCCCACGGTGCTCGAACTGATCATGGCCGCAACGGTGCTTGCCGGGCGGTTCAACTGGCGACTTGCAGCCGTCGCCGTGACCACGATCGTGGTCTACGTCGCTTTCACCTTCAGCATATCCAACTGGCGCATTCAGCATCGGCGTGAACTCAACGAGGCCGATTCCGAAGCGGCCGGCATGGCCATGGACGCCCTGATCAACTTCGAGACCATCAAGGCTTTCGGGGCCGAGTCACGGGTGGTGTCGCAGTACGAAGCGGCGATGGGCGGCTACACACGCGCCGCCGTGAAGGCCAACACCTCCTTGCAATTGCTGAACGCCATCCAGAGCGTGGTGCTCAATCTCGGGCTCATCGCCGTGACCGTGATCGCCGGCCAGGAGGTGCTCGATCACCGAATGACCCTCGGCGGGATCACCGCCTGCATCCTGATCCTGCAGCAGGTCTATGCGCCGCTCTTCAGTCTCGGCATGAACTACAGGGAAATCCGCCAATCTTTCATCGACATGGAGCAGATGCTCGAGCTGATGGCGGTCTCACCGGAGATTGTCGATATCCCTAGCGCACGGCCTTTGCCGCCGGCCACCGGGCGAGGGGCGGAGCTTGCCTTCGAACACGTCGATTTTCGCCATACGGCTCGCTCGGTTGGTCTCTCCGACATCAGCTTCACCGTGTCGCCGGGCACGACAACGGCCCTGGTTGGACCGTCGGGGGCCGGCAAGACGACGGTCGCGCGACTTGCGCTACGGCTGATCGATCCTCAGGAGGGCCTCGTGAGACTCGAGGGGATCGACCTCAAGGAGGTGAGGCTCGACTCGCTCCGCTCGGCCGCCGCCCTGGTGCCGCAGGACGTCGCCCTGTTCAACGACAGCCTGCGGGCAAACATCGCCTTTGGCGATCCGGACGCCAGCGACGCGGAGATATGGGCGGCCGCCGAGGCGGCGGAGCTCGCCAGTTTCATCGAGAGCTTGCCGCATCGGATGGAGACGCGGGTCGGCGAGCGGGGGCTGAAACTTTCCGGCGGCGAGCGCCAGCGCGTCGGCTTGGCGCGTGCGCTGCTCGCCAATCCGCGCTTGCTCGTGCTCGACGAGGCCACCAGCGCGCTCGATAGCGCGACCGAAGCCGCCATCCAGTCAACTCTGCGCAAGGTGCGCGCCGGCCGAACCAGCCTGGTGATCGCCCACCGTCTGTCGACCATTGTCGATGCCGACGAGATTCTCGTGCTGAGACGCGGCCGCATCGTCGAGCAAGGATCGCACGACGAGCTGCTGGCGGGTCGCGGCGAATATGCCGCCCTCTGGCGTCGACAGACCCGAGAAGCCAACATGCCCAGGCTGGAGCCGGCTTAAAGGAGGAGGACAGCCATGCGCTATCTGCATACCATGGTCAGGGTCGCCGACCTCAAAGGCGCGCTCGATTTCTACTGCGCCAAACTCGGGCTCGAAGAGGTTTCGCGGTTCGACAACCCGGCGGGCAAATTCACCCTGGTGTTCCTCGCCGCACCTGACGATGTCGAGGCGGCGAAGGACAATCGTGCGCCGATGGTCGAAATCACCCACAATTGGGACCCCGAGGACTATTTCGGCGGCCGCAATTTCGGCCATCTCGCCTATCAGGTCGAAGACATCTACGGGGTTTGCCAGCGCCTGATGGATGGCGGTGTCACCATCAATCGGCCACCGAGGGACGGCCACATGGCTTTTGTCCGCTCGCCGGAAGGGATCTCGATCGAACTTTTGCAGAAGGGCGGCGCCCTGGCGCCCGCCGAGCCCTGGAAATCAATGCCCAATGTCGGCGTCTGGTGAGTGGCCGGATGGGGCCAACGATCTGAGCCAATTGACCGCGACGAGGACGTAAGACCGGTCCCGAGCCAGTGGCGAAACATGGGTGGCGCCGACAGCCTCGAGGGTCCAACCGTGGACCGCTCGCTCGGACGGAACCGCCTCGGCTCTCCGCCAGGCTGAGGCTAGGGGCGAGCCTGGAACAGGGCCGCCGTAGATGCTCACGGTCGGTATCGACGGCGGCGAGCCGCCAAGGGCGGCGATAGTGAAAAGACCCGGGATGATCGCCCGATCTTCGTCCCGCGCCACCCGCAGCCGCTTCGGGCTCGACAAGGCGCGCCGTTTGCTGGCCGCTGCTTCAACCGGCAACTCCTCCGCCTCGACGACTGTCCCGGCGCCGAGCGACGCCAGACCAATCGCGCCGGCATCGGCTGCGAGGTTCGACAGCCTTCGCTCGCGCGCCAGGTCCGCCAGAAGTAGCGGTTCGGCGTTGTCGTTGCTGGTGACACCGTTCACGTAAACGAGGCCGGCGACGCGCTCGGGCCACAGCGCCGCAAAGGCCTCGGCGTAAAGCGCGCCGTTGGAGTGGCCAACGAGGATGACCGGAGCCGTCTCGCCAAGGCGGTCGAGGAGGCCCGCAAGCTCCTCGGCGATAGCTGTGACATCGGTCCCGCCGGCTCGTGGGGCCGATCCACCGACCCCTCCGCGGTCATAGGCGCAAACTCGGCCGCCTCGTGAGAGGTCGGGCAGCACCAGGGCCCAGTCGTCGGCCGTGCCGAAGGCGCCGGATTCCAGGATCACTGTCGGCGCGTTGGTGCGCTCGCCGCGGCAGTCGACACGAAGACCGCCCACACGCTCGCCGGCGGCGGCGGAGGATTTCGCCATCAGTGCAAGCAGGACGGCAAGGATCGGGACGAAACGCATGAGCGGCAAATTGACCACAGCCTTCGCTCGTCGTTCAATCGGGACGCAAAACGAGGAGGGACCACAATGAGCCGGCCGGCCAATCCATTATTCGACCTTCGCGGCGTCAATCATCTGGCGCTGGTGTGCAAGGACATGGAGCGCACGGTGCGCTTCTACCGCGATGTGCTGGGCATGCCGCTCGTCAAGACCATCGACCTACCCGAAGGTGGCGGCCAGCATTTCTTCTTCGACATCGGCAATGGTGACTGCCTTGCGTTCTTCTGGTTTCCGGGCGCGCCCGAGGCGAAGCCGGGAATCTCGAGTCCGGCGGCCCTTCCTGGATTGGGATCGCTCGTGACGGCCCATGGCTCGATGAACCACATCGCCTTCGACGTGCCGGAAGAGAAGTTTGACGCCTATTGCGAAAAGCTGAAAAGCCGCGGCGTCGAGTTGTCGCCCGTGCTGAACCACGACGATTCGAAATACCAGGTAAGCCGCGAGGTTACCGACCGCGTGTTCGTTCGCTCGGTCTACTTTTTCGATCCGGATGGGGTGTGCCTGGAGTTCGCCTGCTGGACCAAGACCTTCGGTCCTGAGGATGTGGCACATGATCCAATGACCGCGGAAGGCGAGCGGGCGGTCGGCGTTATCACAGGCGCGGCTCTCGCTCCCGCCGAATGAGGCGGAATCCGATCCGGTGAATGATTCCGGTCTCGTCGAGGCCGTCCGCGAGCTTGGCCTCATCGCGCCAGGCGAGGGCGCCGAATGTGTTCCTCTGAGCGGCGGAGTTTCATCGGACGTATTCCTCATCCACCCAACCGGCTGCCGAGACCTGGTCGTCAAGCGCTCCATTCCCAGGCTGAGGGTTAGAGAAGACTGGCGTGCGCCAGTGGGGCGGGACGCCCAGGAGGTTGCGTGGCTACGTGCCGTTCGGGCGGTCGATCCGCGCCTTGTCCCTGATGTCCTTGCCTGGTCGCGAAAAGAACATCTCTTCGTCATGGAATTTCGCGCCGGCGTCGTCTGGAAACAGGAGATGACCGAAGGCCATGTCGATCCGGGCTTTGCCGGCGGCGTGGGCGTTGCCCTGGCCCGGATCCACGCGGCGACGGCCGGTCGCTCGGAGCTCGCAGCCCAGTTTTCGGACTCGTCCAACTTCTCCGCCCTGCGGATCGACCCGTTCCTGTCGTTCACGGCGGGGCGAAATCCGGATGTGGCCGAGCGGCTGCGAATTCTTGCATCCGATCTCCTGTCGCGAAAGTCCGCGCTCATCTGGGGCGACGCCAGCCCGAAGAACATCCTCATTGGCGAGAGCGGTCCTGTATTCCTCGATGCGGAAACGGCGACCATCGGCGATCCGGCTTTCGACGTCGCCTTCTGCCTCACACACCTGCTATTGAAGACGGTGTGGCTCGCGGCCTACGCGCCATCGCTATTGGCGAGCTTCATCGCGCTTTGCGATGCCTATCTGAATGCCTTCGCAGTTGACGAGGGCTTCGGCCAGCGCGCCGCGAACCTGATCGGCGCCCTTCTGCTTGCGCGTGTTGATGGCAAGTCGCCGGCCGGTTACCTCAGCGCAGAACAGGATGAGATCGTTCGCCGACGGGCCAAGATGATCCTGAAGCGTTCCGACCTCGATCTGGCGACCTTGCCCGGGTTCTGGCGAGCCCTCGCCTAGAGGATTGTTTCGATCTTTTCCACCGGACGGGCCAGGACCGTTCCCTTGGGAGCGCGGATGATCGGGCGCTCCACAAGAATGGGGTGTTGGGTCATGGCCGCCAAGATGGCCTCATCGGATACGCCAGGTCGGGT
>DASXGB010000193.1:0-35265 GCA_036489325.1 Caulobacteraceae bacterium | reverse complement strand
GCCGGAAGAGGTCTGGTCTACCGACCGTTACCTGCCTCTGGTTCCGAAGCTGTTCGAGGCGGCGAGAGACGTCCTCGGCTGGGACGTCAAGCTCCTGCACGATGCGCACCATCGGCTCACGCCCATCGAGGCGGCGCGCCTCGCCAAGGACCTCGAGCCATGGCGACTCTTCTGGCTGGAGGACGCTACCCCGGCGGACAATCCCGACGGATTTCGTCTGATCCGCCGCCACTCGACGACGCCCCTGGCCGTTGGCGAGGTGTTCAATTCGATCTTCGACGCCCGTCAGCTCATCCAGGAGCAGCTCATCGACTACATCCGCGCCACCGTGACCCACGCCGGCGGGATCACCCATCTGAGGCGCATCGCGACGCTCGCCGATCTCTATGGCGTCAAGACTGGTTGCCATGGGGCGACGGACCTTTCGCCGGTTTGCCTGGCGGCGGCGCTGCACTTCGGCCTCTCGACGCCAAACCTCGGCATCCAGGAATACATGCGCCACACGGACGAGACCGACGCGGTCTTTCCGCACGCCTACTCGTTTGCCGACGGCTACCTGCATCCGGGCGAGGCGCCCGGGCTCGGGGTCGACCTCGACGAGTCGCTGGCCGCCCGCCACCCCTACAAACGGGCCAGCCTGCCGGTGGCGAGGCTCGAGGACGGCTCGATGCATGACTGGTGAGCCCTGACGCAGGCTGCCTGCGACCGCCGCTATCCATTCACGCTTCTGATTATTGTGTGTGGCGGCGATTGCGCGAATCGAAGCGGGTCGCCTTTACTTGCCCCCGCGTGTAAGACCATGGACGACGGATCGAGTACGGGGTGGCGCGTAGTGACAGTCGGTTTGATGAGCGTCCGCGTTTCGACGGCGGACGCATGTTGCGCGCCCTGCCTCTCCCACAAGTCCTGGGACCAGTTCCATGGCGCGTAGTCCTGCCAAAGAGAAGCCGGCCGCCGAGCCCGTGAAGTCAACCATTTCGCGAAAGAAGGCCGTCGCGGACGCCGTGGCGCGCACGTCCGCTCGCAAGCAGCCCGCGAAGGAGGCCCCGTCGGAGCCATCACCAGCCATTGCGCCGGCGCCGATGCCGAAAGGCCGGCTGTTCGCCGTGACCCGTTCGCGCAGCGTTTCGTGGAATGCCGAGCAGCCACTGGAACAGCAGAACGGCTGGACCGACCACGCCCAGTTCATGAACGGCCTGGAGTCCTCGGGCTTCGTTGTTGCCGGCGGTCCGCTGGAGGACACGCCCTATACCTTTCTGGCCGTGCGCGCGGAGAACGAAGCCGAGGTGCGCTCGAGATTGGCGGCCGACCCGTGGGAGGCGACGCGCATGCTGGAGACCACCCGCATTGTCGGCTGGGACCTCAAACTGGGCGCGGGAAAGCTCTAGCGCGTTCCGACTGACCGGAACTTGGGCGAAATCCAAGCCGTTAGAAGCTGGCGGTACACACAGGTGCCGGCGTGTGACGTTCACACGCGGTTCAGGCGCTGGGCCCTAAGCCTTCCTGCGTCAGTTCGACAATCAAGGGATCAAATTCATGTCCACTCGGCGAAGCGCGACGACCGGTCTGGTCCTCGCCTCCATTTCCGCCGCAGCCCTGCTCGGGGAGGCCACCGCCGTGTCGGCTCAGCCCTACGAACAGGCGCCGCCGCCTGGCTACGACCAGGGCCAGCCGCCCCCGGGCTACGATCAGAACCAACCGCCTCCGGGCTATGACCAGAACCAACCGCCCCCGGGCTACGGCCAGCAAGGCGAGGGGCCGCCCCAGGGCTACGGCCAGCAAGGCTATAACGAGGGACCGCCTCAGGGCTACGGCCAGCAAGACAATGGCGAGGGGCCGCCTCAGGGCTATGGCGCGCCGTCCGGCCAGTATGCTCCTCCCCCGGGGGCGGGCGGAGGTTACGACCCGCGAGCGCAGCAGTACGACCAGGACTATGGCGCCCGCTATTCGGCCTGGGCGGCGCACTATTGCATCGACCAGCATCATAATAACGTCGCTGCCGGCGCGATCATCGGCGGCGTCCTTGGCTCGGTCCTGGGCGCGGGCGTCGCCGGACACGGCGAAGAATTCGGGGGCGCAGTGGTTGGCGGCGCTCTGGGCGCCACGGCCGGGGCGGCGGTCGGCGCGAGTGCGTCCAGCCCCTACGGCTGCCCGCCCGGCTATGTGGTCGCGGCCGGCGCGCCCGCCTTCTATTACGGCGGCGGACCGGTGGCGGTCGGCCCGGGCTGGTACAATCCGTGGGTGTGGTATGGCGGTCACTGGACCTATCGCCCCTACCGCTCCTGGTACTATCACCACCCGGCCTATGGCGGACACGCCTATCACCACCACTACTAGGCGCCGGGCCTAGGACCTGCACGATCGGCCGGGATGGCGACGTCCCGGCCGATTTCGTTCTGCGTGCCGCGCTCAGCAGCCGTCGAGCGCCCCGATCTCAGAGATCAGGAAGTCGGATCCCGAGGCTAGGTCGAGACCGGCTGCGCCGGCGCGACGGCGTCCGGGTGTGAGTGAACAGGCATATTGGACGGCCACCCGACTATCTGCCTGCTGCCGGGCGCTCAGAGCGGCGAACCATACAATCGTCCCCGCCCAGTCGAAGGCGCCCCACCCGATTTTACTTGGCCGCGGGCGCGTGGTTCGCTAACACCGCGCCTCCTCCGGCTTGGGACGCCGCCGTAGCTCAGTGGTAGAGCGCATCCTTGGTAAGGCTGAGGTCGACAGTTCAATCCTGTCCGGCGGCACCATCCCTTCCGGAGTCTCAAACGGCATGACCCGGCCATCCGATCGTCCGACCCCGGCGCTGAAGAGCGATCCCGCGCGTGAGCAACGTCTGGCGAAGGCGCTGAGGGCCAACCTCAAGCGGCGCAAGGCGCAATCGAGCTCCGCCGAGCCCAGGCCAGCGACCGCTGCGAAGGACGGTGGAAAATGAGCCCGCGCAAGGCGCTGCGACTGCTGGCGGAAGACGCCGACGATCTGGCGGTGATTTCCGCCGCCCTGCAGGACGCCGTGACCCGCATTGGCGATATCCGCTGGGAGAAAGGCGCGCGGCGCCTCACGGTCGCCTTCAGCCGATTTCGCTGGGAGGCCGTGGACGGCAAGGACCAGAGGGTCCTGGCGGGGTTCCAACTGGGAGGGGTCGAGAGTGTCCGGGCGCGGAACGTCCGGCTCGAGGCCAAGGACGCGGTGCTGGAGTTGCTGGCCGTGACTTTCGAGCCGGCTGAGGCCCCCGGCGGGTCCGTCGTGCTGGCCTTCGCTGACGGGGCCGACATCGCCGTCGAAGTGGAATGCGTAGACGCAGCCCTTGCCGATCTCTCCGACCCCTGGCGCGCGCCGCACAAACCGGGCCACGAAGCCTAGCCTCAATGGTCCGTCTGGACGCCGCCGATCCTGGTTTCGAAGCCGACTTCGCGGCCTTTCTCGCCCGCCCGCGCGGCGCGACCGAGGCGGCGGACGCGGCCGTCGCCGAGGTCATCGAAAGGGTGAGGGCCGACGGCGTCGCCGCCGTGCTCGACTTCAGCCGCCGCTTTGACGGCGTCGAGCTGACCGAGGCCGAGCTTCGCGTCTCTCCCGCCGAGATCGAGGCGGGCGCGGCCGAATGCGCCCAGGAGGTGCGCCAGGCGCTGGCGGTGGCCGCTTCTCGCATCCGCACCTGGCACGAACGGCAGAAACCGGAAGACTTCGAATTCGTCGATGCGGCCGGCGTCACGCTCGGCTGGCGGTGGACGCCGCTCGATGCGGTCGGGATCTACGTACCGGGCGGCCGCGCGGCCTATCCATCGACCGTGCTGATGAACGCGGTTCCCGCGGCGGTGGCCGGCGTTTCCCGCATCGCGATGGTCAGTCCGCCCGGTCACCTGGCGCCGGCGGTGCTGGCGGCGGCCCGCGAGGCGGGTGTCTCCGAGATCTGGCGTGTCGGCGGGGCCCAAGCGGTGGCGGCGCTCGCCTATGGCGCCGGCCCAATCCGGCCGGTGGACAAGATCGTCGGACCCGGCAACGCCTATGTCGCCGCCGCCAAGCGGCGCGTCTACGGCAAGGTCGGGATCGATTCCCTGGCCGGACCGTCGGAGATTGTGGTGGTCGCCGACGCCGGGACCGATCCGGCATGGATTGCCGCCGACCTGCTGAGCCAGGCCGAGCACGACCCTGACGCCCAGGCGATCCTGATCACCGCCGACGCGGCCTTCGCCGAGGCGGTCGAGACCGAAGTGGAGCGTCAGCTTCAGACCCTGCCGACCTGCGAGGTCGCGGCCGCCTCCTGGCGTGACCACGGCGCAATCATTCTGGCGCCGCTGGAGCGCGCGCCCGCCCTGGTGGACGCCATCGCCCCCGAGCATGTGGAGTTCGCTCTTGCCGACCCGGAGCCATTGGCTTCAAGAGTGCGCCACGCAGGGGCGATCTTCCTGGGAAGCCATGCGCCCGAGGCCGTGGGCGACTATGTCGCCGGTCCCAATCATGTGCTGCCGACCAGCGGCACGGCCCGCTTCTCCTCGGGCCTCGCCACCGCCGACTTCATGAAGCGGACGAGTCTGACGCGCCTGGATGCGGCCGCCTTCGCGAGAATCGCCGGCGCGGCTGAGACCCTGGCCAAGGCAGAAGGCCTCCCCGCCCACGCCCGCTCGCTGGCCATCCGACGCAAGGACGGGTGACCCTCGCCGGGCCTTGAGGCTAAACAGGGCACGATGAGCGATCCTTCGCACCGCCTGACGTCGGTCGAGCTCGACGAGGACTCCCTCTCGGCGGCCTCACGCGACCAGGAACAGGAGCGTCAGATCGCCATCTTCGATTTGCTGGAGGACAATCATTTTGCGCCGGATGGAGCCACCGGAGGACCCTATGCCCTTCGCCTGTCGCTGATCGACCAGCGGCTGGCGCTGGACATCACCGGTTCGGCATACCAGCGCCGCCACCTGCTCTCGCTCACGCCGCTCCGCGGTGTCGTGCGCGACTATCACATGATCTGCGAGAGCTATTTCGAAGCCATTCGCCACGCCACGCCGCAGAAGATCGAGACCCTCGACATGGGCCGGCGCGCCATCCACGACGAAGGCTCGAAGACCCTGCAGCGCCGCCTGGCCGGCAAGGTCGAGACAGACTCCGACACGGCGCGGCGGCTGTTCACCCTGATCTGCGCCCTGCACTGGCGGAATTGACGATGCCCGCTGCGGTTCTCTTCGCCTGCGGCCTCAACCGCATTCGCTCGCCGATAGCCGAAGGCGTGGCGCGGTGGCTGCATGGGCCGCGTCTGAAGGTCGAGAGCTGCGGCCTGACCATGGATCCCGAGGCTTTGCCAGATCCCTTCGTGGCCGTGGTGATGGACGAGATCGGCGTTGATGTTTCCGCCCATGAGCCGAAGTCTTTCGACGACCTCAATCCGATGGATTTCGGCGTCATTGTTTCGCTCAGCCCCGAGGCTCAACATCGCGCGGTGGAATTCGCCAGAGACCGGCCCATGAAGCTGGAATATTGGCCGACGCAGGATCCAACGCTGACCCAGGGCTCGCGCGAAACAATCCTGGGAGCCTATCGGGAGGTGCGCCGAGCGCTTGAGGCGCGCATACGCGCGCGCTTTCCGCCTGGCCTGACGTTTGGTGGATAGGCGGCTAGAGCGAGACCGGAGCCTGGGATCTGGCCTTCTGCCCTAGGGGGTCGGCGCGTATCCCTCGATGCGGACAAAACGGAAGCCTGCCGTCTTGGCCTGAGCCTCCTCATCGGCGCTGGCGGTCAGCCAATGATGGCCGCTGACGGGATCGGCGTATTGCTTGAGGGTGATCGCCCCAGGATGCGGATCAGTCCACACAAACCCCTGTGAGGCTTCGAACTCATAGCCGGCCGCGAAGGCGTCCCGCTCGCCCTCGTCGGTGGCGGTGATCACGTGGTCGCCTTTGGCGTCGTTCCAGAACAGCTTGAGGGGGGCTGTTCCCTCGCCCCCGGCGGCGAATACGCGGGCCTGATGACCGATCGGCCCGTAGTGCGCCGCCGTGGCAGTGTCGGCGACGCTCGTAGTGGCCGCGCTGAGGTGATCGCCACGCGTTGGATCGAGATAGGCGTCGAGCGGGCTGGTCGCGATCGGCGCCGGGGCCTGGGTCGCCGGCGGCGGCGAGTTGGTAGCGATCTCACTGGTATGTTCGGCGTCGCAGGAATCGGTCGCGCGTTCGTACGTGACGCGGCCGCCCTCGAAGCTCTGTCGCTGGCCGTCGGGGAAGTTCTCCTGTTCGGCGATGGGCAGGCCAAGCCAGCCGGAAGGGCCGCCGAACTGGAAGTACAGGCGCCAGATGCAGCCGGTCACGGCGAAGGTCTGGCCGGTCCTGGGGCCGCTGGCGTGCCAGACGATCATGCCACGGGGAAAGTCGGCCTCAGCTGCCCGGGAACCCTGGGGCGAAGTCGAGCCCGGCGATTCGTCCTCAGTCGGACAGCCAAGGTCGCCCTTTGCGCCGCCGAGGGCGTTCCACTCGGCGAGCACCGGCGGGCTCAGCCGGCGGCCGCAGGCCATCGCGGACGAATCAGGGGAAGGGTCGGACGCGCGCGCTTCGCCGACGCCGCCGCCAAGGAGCAGAGCGAAAATAGGCAAAATGAGGAGCTGTGCGCGCGCCGCCATCACCGTCCTTCCCGGAGACATACCCACGCCCGGCCGGGCCTTTGGCGATACCCCGAGCGGCCATCGACCTCAACTGATCTCATGCGTTATGATCTGCTCATGCGTACGGCTCGCGCGGCATGGAACGCGTGAGCCGTTTCCGTATTAACCGCCTTGAGGAAAAGGATGGCGAAAGAGGAGTTGCTCGAGCTGCCGGGCACAGTGAGTGAATTGCTGCCCAATGCGACCTTTCGGGTGAAACTGGAAAACGACCACGAGATCATCGCTCACACTGCAGGCAAGATGCGCAAGAACCGCATCCGGGTGCTGGCCGGCGACAAAGTCCTGGTGGAAATGACACCTTATGACTTTTCGAAGGGCCGCATCACCTATCGCTTCAAATAGGCCCTCTTCGCGACGCGCCGGGGAGCGCGGACGTCGAGACCAATCCCGGAAACCGGACCGGACATGACAAACCTGAACGACCGGCGCATGCAGCAGATCGCCGGCACGGCCGCGGCCCTCCTCAAGGACCGGCGTGTGCAGCTCGCCTCCGGCGCGGCCGTCGCCCTGCTGGCGGGCCTTGCGCTGGCCATAGGCATCGCCCTGCGTCCCGACGCCGACGATGGGCCGCCGCCTGCTTCCGAAGGCGGCCTTGTCGTCCAGGCCGGCCATGACGAGATCCAGAAGCTTGACCCGTCCCGGCCGCTCAAGTGCTACGTCGGCGGCCGGCTCGCCGGTGAGATGACCGTTGCCGACTGCGCCAGGAAGAACGGCGTCGCCACCGGTGCGCTCGATGTTGGCGTGGCGCCAAGCGGCGGACTGGCGGCGTCCGCCGGGCCCTCCAATCTGACGATCCCGCCGCCGCCCCCGCCTCCAAGCGAGGCTGATGGCGCCGCCGGCGACGAGTCGGTGGCGACCGCAGACGACGACGCTTCGGTCGCGGCCGCCGGCCGGCCCTGCTATGCCCACGAGGGCGGCCACTGGAGCCGCACGCCCGGCGTCGCCACGCTCGGCGCCTGTGTCCAGACCCTGTTCGCCGGCCAGTGCGAGGCCCCCGGCGCGGCCGTTTATGGCCGTTGGGGAAACAAGTCCTTGCGTCTGGTCCTCGGCAAGGTGGAGATATCGGACGACGGCAGCAATTTCCGTACGCTTGCCGTCCAGACCGGCGCTTGCGCCATCCCCGACCTCGGGTGAGGAGGCCATGACCAAGTCATACGCAATCGCCGGTCTGCTGCTGGCGTTCGCCTCGCTCGCCGGCTGCCAGAAGCAGATCGAGGCGCCAGAGGATCGCGGCGTATGCTGGCAACTGGTCCAGCCGCCGAACGCGTCGCCCAAGTTCAACCAGCTGGCGACGGGCGTGCCGGATCTCGAACACTGCGCCGCCGCCCTGGAGAAGATGCGGATCAGCTTCCAGTCTCTGGGGGCGCCGCAGGGCGACATAACCGGCGCCTACCAGGGTCAGTTCCTGTTCCTCAACCGCTATGGCGTCTTCACCGCCCAGGCGCTGAAAGGCTACCAGTATCCGTTCATGGTGCGCACCGGAGACGGGCGGTTGGCCATACCCGGCGCCATGCCGCAGCAAGGCGGCGGCAGCCAGTAAGGGTCGCGAGGCACCGGAACAAAAATAGAACATCAGACTTGCGCCGCCGACAAGAACTGTTAATTGTCAGGCCAGATTCCGGCGCGTTTCGGTCGCCGGGCAAGCACAAGGAGACGGACCATGTCCGGCAGCATCAACAAGGTCATCCTGGTCGGAAACCTGGGGCGCGATCCCGAGATCCGCACGCTCAATTCCGGAGACAAGGTGGCCAATCTCAACCTCGCCACCTCCGAAACCTGGCGCGATCGCAACAGCGGCGAGCGCAAGGAACGCACCGAGTGGCACCGGGTGGTGATCTTCAACGACAACCTGGTGAAGGTGGCCGAGAACTATCTGCGCAAGGGCTCAAAGATCTACCTCGAGGGCGCGCTGCAGACGCGCAAGTACACCGACCAGTCGGGCGCCGAGAAGTTCTCAACCGAGGTTGTGCTGCAGAAGTTCCGCGGGGAACTGACGATGCTTGATGGCCGCCAGGACGGCGCGCGCGAGTTTGACGCCGGCGGCTATGCGGCCGGACCCAAGGCCGCAGGCTCGGGCCCGCGCGAGGACTTCAGCGCCGACATGGACGACGAGATTCCGTTCTAGGACTTCGACAGGATCCTGAAGCGGCCGTCGCCTTCTCCCCCCTTTGGGGGGAGACGCCCGGGCAAATTGGCCTTTCGACCCGCCGGCTGATAGAAGCGGAGCCGGACGCGCGGTCCGATTCTTCATGAATAGATCCCGGAAGGCGGACGCCTGATTTGACCGACCAGACGACCCCTCCGCCCGAAGACGGCCGGCGCGGTCACGTAGCCCCGATTTCGATCGAGCAGGAGGTCCGCAAGTCGTACCTCGATTACGCCATGAGCGTGATCGTGAGCCGGGCGTTGCCCGACGTGCGCGACGGTCTGAAGCCCGTTCAGCGGCGCATTCTCTATTCGATGAACGAGCAGGGCCACACGCCGGACCGGTCCTATGTGAAATCGGCGCGAGTGGTCGGCGACGTGATGGGCAAGTATCACCCGCACGGCGACCTCTCGATCTACGACACCCTCGTGCGCATGGCCCAGCCGTTCTCGATGAGCCTGCTGCTGATCGACGGCCAGGGCAACTTCGGCTCGGTGGACAATGATCCGCCTGCGGCCATGCGCTATTCCGAGTGCCGGCTGACCCGCGCCTCGATGGCCATCCTGGCGGACCTCGACCTCGACACGGTCGATTTCAAGGACAACTACGACGGCAAGGAGCGGGAGCCGGTCGTCCTGCCCTCGCGCATTCCCAATCTGCTGGTCAACGGTGCGGCCGGCATCGCCGTGGGCATGGCGACCAATATCCCGCCGCACAATCTCGGTGAGGTGGTCGACGCCTGCCTGGCGCTGATCGACCGGCCGGACATCCTGCTCGACGAGTTGCTGGATCTGGTCCCGGGGCCGGATTTCCCGACCGGTGGCGAAATCATCGGCCGCACGGGCGCGCGCGCCGCCCTGATGACCGGCCGCGGCTCGGTGACCCTGCGAGGCGTCGCCACCATCGAGGAGGTGCGCAAGGACCGCGAGGCGATCATCGTCACCGCCATCCCCTATCAGGTGAACAAGGCGGCCATGGTCGAGCGCATCGCCGAACTGGTGCGCGACAAGCGCATCGAGGGCATCGCCGACCTGCGCGACGAGAGCGACCGATCCGGCATGCGGGTCGTCGTCGAGCTCAAACGAGACGCTACCGCCGATGTGGTGCTGAACCAGCTCTACCGCTTCACGCCGCTGCAGACACAGTTCGCGGTGAACGCGCTGGCCCTCAATCACGGCCGCCCGCAGCAGATGGGCCTGCGCGAGATGCTGGACGTGTTTCTCGCCTTCCGCGAGGAGGTGGTCGTTCGGCGCACGCGCTTCGAACTGTCCAAGGCGCGCGACCGCGCCCACCTGCTGGTCGGCCTCGCCATCGCGGTCGTCAATATCGACGAGGTGATCCACATCATCCGCTCCTCGAAGGATCCGGCCGAGGCTCGCGAGCGGCTAACGGCTCGCGACTGGCCGATCGGCGACATGGCGGACCTCATCGCCCTGATCGCTGATCCGAGGACGGCCGTGATCGACGGCGTCAAGGTGCGGCTCACCGACGAGCAGACGCGCGCCATCCTGGCCCTGACCCTGTCTCGCCTCACCGGTCTTGGCCGCGACGAGATCTTTGAAGAAGCGCGCGAGCTGGCGGCGCTGATCCAGGCGCACCTGGACCTGCTGTCCTCGCGCGAGGCGATCCTGGCGGTTGTCCGCGCTGAGCTTGTCGAGGTGAGGGAGGCGTTCGCGGTGCCCAGGCGCACCGCCATCGTCGAGGGCGACGCCGACGTCGAGGACGAGGACCTCATCGCCCGTGAGGACATGGTCATCACCGTGACCCACGGGGGCTACGTCAAGCGCACGCCCCTCACCATTTATCGGACGCAGCATCGCGGCGGCAAAGGCCGCTCTGGCATGTCGACCAAGGAAGAAGACGCGGTCACCCGTGTGTTCTCGGCCTCCACCCACGCGCCGATGCTGTTCTTCTCCTCCGGCGGCAAGGCCTACAAGCTGAAAGTCTGGCGACTGCCGGTTGGCGCGCCGACCGCGCGCGGCAAGGCCTTCGTCAATTTGTTTCCGATCGAACCAGGCGAGACCATGACCTCGATCCTCGCCCTGCCTGAGGACGAGGCTACCTGGGACAACTACGACCTGATGTTCGCCACCCGCTCGGGTCGGGTGAGGCGAAACAAGCTTTCCGACTTCGCCCAGATCCATCGTGGCGGAAAGATCGCCATGAAGCTCGACGACGGCGACGCGATCATTGGCGTCGCCTTGTGCGTGGAGCGCGAGGATGTGCTTCTGAGCTCGGCCCAGGGTCGCTGCATCCGCTTTCCTGTGGGGGATGTGCGGGTGTTCGCCGGCCGTGATTCGACGGGCGTCCGTGGTATCCGTCTGGCCGAGGACGATACAGCGCTTTCCATGGCCATTCTGCGGACTGTCGGCGCTACGCCCGCCGAGCGGGCGGCCTATCTGCGCCACGCCAGCGCCATGCGGGCGGCGGCCAGCGGCGAGAGCGAAGAGACCGCGCCCGTGCCGGAGGAAGAGGACGAAGCCGCCGACGGATCGGTCTCCCTCAGCCTGGAGCGGATCGCCGAGCTCGGCGCCGCCGAGGAATTCATCCTCTCCGTTTCATCCGAGGGGTTCGGTAAACGGACATCAGCCTATGACTATCGGCGGAGCGGGCGCGGCGGGCGGGGGCTGATCGCCCAGGACCTGTCGAGGCGCGGCGGCCGTCTGGTAGCCTCGTTCCCGGTGGAGGACGCAGACCAGCTGCTGCTGGTCACCGATCAGGGCCAGCTGATCCGGGTCCGCGTCGCCCAGATCCGCATCGCCGGGCGCAACACCCAGGGCGTGACCATTTTCCGCACAGCCGAAGATGAACACGTCGTCGCGATCGAGCGGTTGGAAGGGGCCGACGACGATGACGGCGGGGACGATGACGGCGACGCCGGGACTGGCGGAGATGGGAATGGAGATGCCGGGCCGGAACTGCCGACCGGCGAGACGGAGGGAGCGCCATGATGCGCATCGCACTCTATCCGGGCACGTTCGATCCCGTAACGAACGGCCACCTCGACATCATCAGTCGGGCGGTGAAGCTGGTCGACAAGCTGATCATCGGCGTGGCCGTGAACCCCGCCAAGTCGCCGCTCTTCTCGACCGAGGAGCGGGTCGAGATCATTCGCGAAGAGACGCTCGAGTGCGCCAAAATCACCGAGGTCGAGGTGCTCACCTACGACAACCTCACCATCCACTTCGCCCGCGAGGTCGGGGCGCAGATGGTCATCCGTGGCCTGAGGGCCGTCGCCGACTTCGAGTACGAATTCCGGATGACGGCAATGAACCAGCAGCTCGACCGGAACATCGAAACCGTCTTCCTCATGGCGGATCCGCGCCATCAGGCTCTGGCTTCGAGCCTGGTCAAAGACATCGTCTCGATGAAGGGCGATATCTCACGCTTCGTGCCGGCGGGCGTGGCGCGGCGCCTCGAGGCCAAGTTCGGCAAGGTCTGACGCCAAGAGCGCGCTCCGAAAAAAGTGCGAACTGCTCGTTCGACAAGGACGCGCTCGAACTCTTTGATTCAGTGTTCCTGCGAGTCCATCTGGACGGCATCGTGCTCTAGGCCCTTGTCGCCGGCCGGGCGCCGCGATAGGCGGGCGCAATGATCTCCCGCTTTGTCGTACTCGCCGCCGCGCTGCTCTTGGCGGGCCCGGTCATCGGCGCCCCGCCGCCTAGTCCCGCCCCGCCGTCTGAAGCCGATTGGCGCACGCCCGACCCGCAGAACGTTCTGGTGATCGACACCAACAAGGGCAGAATATTCGTCGAGCTGACGCCGCTGGCGGCGCCGAAGTCCGTCGCCCAGGTCCGGGATCTCGCCCGGACGGGCTTTTACGATGGGCGCGCCTTCTTCCGGGTGATCGATGGATTCATGGACCAAACCGGAGATCCGCAGGACAATGGCCAGGGCGGGTCGACCAAGCCCAACCTTCGGGGCGAATTCACTTTCAGGCGCGATGGAACGACTCCGATGGTCATCTTCGATTCAGAAGGCGGCCGCGAAAAAGGCTTCATGGGCGCCCTGCCGGTGATGAGCCAACCCGCCGCCCTGGGGGCGATGACCGTCGATCATACCGTCGGCGCCGCTCCATTGTTCTGCGCGGGTGTGGTGGGCATGGCCCGGGCTCAGGATCCGGACAGCGGCAACAGCCAGTTTTTCCTGATGCGCGACACGCAGCACAACCTCGACGGCCAGTACACCGCTATCGGCCGGGTCATCGCCGGAGAGGACGTGGTCAAATCGATCAAGATCGGCGAACCGGTGGCGCCGCCCCAGGACAGGATGACGAAGGTGCGGGTCATGGCCGACATTCCTCCGGCCGAGCGGCCGAACGTTCGGGTCATTGACACAGCCGGCCCGTGGTTCGCCGCCGAAGTCGCCCGCGTGAAGGCCGAAAAGCTGGTCGGCCTTTCGCCCTGTGACCTTTCCCTTCCCAGCCAATTGAAGTGAGCGCCATGCCCGACGAATCCCTGATCATGACTCTTGAAAACGGTCCGGTGACCATCCGCCTGCGCCCCGACCTTGCTCCCGGCCATGTCGCCCGCATCAAGGAACTGGCGGGAGAGGGCTTTTACGACGGGGTGGTCTTCCACAGGGTGATCGACGGTTTCATGGCCCAAGGCGGCGATCCCACCGGCACCGGTGGCGGCGGCTCAAAGAAGGCGAATTTGAAAGCCGAGTTCTCGTCGGCGCCGCATTCGCGTGGCGTCTGCTCGATGGCCCGCACGCAGGTTCCTGACTCGGCCAACAGCCAGTTCTTCATCTGCCTGGCGGACTCCCGGTTCCTCGACCGTCAGTACACGGTATGGGGTGAGGTGATCTCCGGCATGGAACACGTCGACGCGCTGCCCAAGGGAGAGCCGCCGAGAAGCCCCGGCAAGATTGTTTCGATGCGCGTCGCCGAAGCCTAGATCACGAGGCGATCAGGCAACCTTGTCCTAGCGCGTCAGGACGGCAACCACCGGGTAGTGGTCTGAACCGAGCAGAGGCCCGCGTGAGACGCTGACCACCTTCCAGTCCGACCCGGCGTAGATCTGGTCGACCGCCAGGATCGGGAACGGCAGGTTGAGCCGCCAGTGTGAAATAGGCCCCGCCGGCCAGGTGAAAAGCACGTGGGTGATCCGGGGCACGCCCAGGGCCTTGTCCTGGCGCCGAAGGCCGAAGGACCAGGGGTTGAGGTTGAAATCGCCGGCGATGATCAAGCTCTTCCTGTCGAAACGGGCTAGGGCGGCGACGAACCTCTGTGCCTGCTCACGTTGTGGTCCGGCCGGGATCGGCCACCGGTAGTGGGCTCCCGCGACGACGAAGGCGTCGGGGCCGTTGCCGAAGCTCGCCCAGGCGCCGGTGTGCCGAGGACCAAGCCCCGGCCAGGCGATCGTCCCGCCTGCGGAGAGCGGCGTACGCGAAAGGATCACCGTGGCGCAGCCGGGCGCGCACCCCGTGCTGTAGGGATAGGTGTCTGCCAACGCCGCCGGCACGGACGCATCGCCGAATTCCTCAAGGACAAGGATGTCCGCCCTCTGCGCGCGCAGCCACGCCTCGGTGGCGGCCGGATTGCGGTTGCGGTCCCAGACATTGAGCTGGACGAGCTTCAGGGTCTGGCGGCCGGCGACCGTGTGACGCAGCGAGAGACCGGCGATCAGGTCCGGCGCAACCAGGGCGAATGAGACGAGCATGGCGAAGGCGGCCAGCGCCAGCCCGACGCGACCCGCGCCGGTCAGCGCCAAGGCGAGGAGGGCGATGAGGCTAGTCACCAGCCAGGCCGGCGCGGCCTGGGCGAACAAATCCAGCTTGTCGCTGACCGCACCGCCCAGCGACAGCGCAGCCGCCAGCGCCGATCCGGCGGCCAGGAGAAAAGCGACCGCGCGCAGGAGGTCCATGACCGGCTGCTTACAGGGGGCGCCTCGCGACGCATAGCCGGCCGCTTGCCGCAGGCGTCGCCCTTGACGCGCCCCTGGCGGCGAAGGAAACGGCGCGGGCGATGAGGATCGCCGACTTCGACTTCGATCTGCCGGAGGACCGCATCGCCCTGCGGCCGGCTCATCCACGCGACGCCGCGCGGATGCTGGAAGTGAGCGAGGAAGGATCGCTGATCGACAGAGCGGTCGCCGACCTGCCGCTATGCCTTCGTCCTGGCGATGCGGTGGTGTTCAACGACACCAAGGTTATTCCCGCAAGGCTCGCCGGCGTCCGGTCCCGGGACGGCCTGACCGCCCGGATCGAAGCGACCCTGCTAAAGCGCGTGACCGATTCGCGATGGAGCGCCTTCGTCCGCCCTGCCAAGCGACTCAAGCCCGGCGATCGCATCGCCTTCGGCGAGCGCGACGATCGCGCCTGCCTGCTCTCACAACTCGACGCGACGGTCAGACAGCGCGGCGAGGACGGCAAGGTAATCCTGGATTTCGACCTGTCGGGCGCGGCGCTCGACGATGCCATCGCCGAACGGGGGCTGATGCCGTTGCCGCCTTACATTGCCGGCCGCAGAGCCGAAGATGAGCAGGATTTCACAGACTACCAGACGGTCTTCGCCCGCCTCGCCGGTTCTGTTGCGGCGCCGACAGCGGGCCTGCATTTCACGCCGGAGCTGTTGGCCGCGCTGAAGGCGTCCAAGATCGCCTGCCATTTCGTCACTCTGCATGTCGGCGCCGGGACCTTTCTTCCGGTCAAGACGGAAACCCTGGCTGAGCACCGCATGCATGCTGAAGCGGGCGAAGTCTCAGGGGGCGTGGCCCAAGGCCTCAATGAAACACGGGCCGCTGGCGGGCGGATCGTCTGCGTCGGCACCACAAGCCTGCGCCTGATCGAGAGCGCGGCCGGCGAAGATGGTCGCGTTCGGCCCTTCGCCGGCGAGACACGCCTATTCATCCAGCCCGGCTACCGGTTTCAGATCGCCGACGTCCTGCTGACCAACTTTCACCTGCCGAGATCGACCCTTTTCGTCCTCGTATGCGCCTTTGCCGGGACCGCACGGATGAAGGCGGCTTATGCTCACGCTGTTAGGGTGGGCTACCGCTTCTATTCCTATGGAGACGCTTCACTGATCTGGCGCGCGCGGTGAGCGCCTTCCCGTTCCACATCGACGCGCGCGATGGCGGCGCACGCGCCGGCCGCCTGCAGACGCCCCGCGGGGTGATCGATACGCCAGCGTTCATGCCGGTAGGCACGGCCGGGACCGTCAAGGCTCTGACCCCTGAACAGGTCCGCCAGAGCGGCGCTCAAATCCTGCTGGGAAACACTTATCACTTGATGCTGCGGCCTTCCGCCGAGCGGGTTGCGCGGCTGGGCGGCCTGCACGAGTTCATGCGCTGGGAGGGGCCGATCCTGACGGACTCCGGCGGATTCCAGGTCATGTCCCTGGCCAAGATCGCCCGGGTCAGCGAGGCCGGGGTGGCGTTTCAGAGCCATATCGACGGTTCGCGCCACAGCCTTTCGCCCGAGCGCTCGATCGAGATACAGGCGGATCTGCTGGGCGCCGATATCGTCATGCAGCTGGATGAATGCGTCGCCTGGCCGGCGACGCCGAGGCGAGCGGCGGAGGCCATGCGCCTTTCCGCCCGATGGGGGGAGCGCTGCAAGGCGGCGTTCGGCGAGCGCGAAAAGCAGACCCTATTCGGAATCCAGCAGGGGTCCACCTTCGAAAACCTGCGCCGGGAATCCACCGACCGGCTGATCGAAATCGGCTTCGACGGTTATGCCGTCGGCGGCCTGGCGGTGGGGGAGGGCCACCAGGCCATGTGCGAAACCCTGGAGTTCGCCGTCGATGGCTTGCCGCCGGAGAAGCCGCGGTACCTGATGGGCGTCGGCAAGCCGGCGGATCTCGTCGAAGCGGTGGCGCGGGGCATAGACCTGTTCGATTGCGTGTTGCCGACCCGCTCAGGGCGCCATGGGCAGGCATGGACCTGGGAAGGCGTCGTCAATCTGAAGAACGCCAGCTTCGCTGACGATGCTGCGCCCCTGGATCAGACGTTGGACTGCCCGGCCAGCCGCGACTATTCGCGCGCCTATCTCCACCACCTGGTGAAATCCGGCGAGATCCTGGGCCAGGTGCTGCTCTCCTGGCACAATCTCGCATTCTACGAGGCACTGATGGCGCAATCGCGCGCCGCTATTAGGGCCGGGACTTTCGCGGCATTTCGCTTGGAACTTATCGCCAGGCAATCCGCATCCAAGGCTTAGGTTCGGCGTTTAAAGCCCGTTGACACGCTTGTTGTTTCGAGCGTCACCATAGGACAACGGCTAGGAAACCCATGAAAACTTTGCTGATTGCCGCCAGCTGCCTGAGCATGTTGGCGCCGGCCATCGTTGAAGCCCAGAACGACCAGCAGGAGAACGGCAAGCCTGCAGGCCATCCACAGAAACCGGCCGGCAATCCGCACGGCGGTGGGAATTATCGCCCGGGCGGGAGCGGCGGTAACGGCCAGCCGAACAACCGAACGGCCCCCAGAAACGGTAGTCCGCAGGGCAGCGGGAACTATCATCCCGGCGGCGGTCAGCCCAACAACAGGCCGGCTCAGAACTATGGCGGCCCGAACCGTCCTGCGCCAAACTACAGCGGCAATTACAACGGCCGACCGAACTCCGGAGCCAACTACCGCGGCAATTACGCCCGGGGCCACTATGGGGCCTGGAACGGACAGCATTACCATGGCGGTTATTGGAATTGGCCGCACGGCTACGGCTACCAGCGGTGGTGGATCGGTGGAGTTCTGCCGGCCCTCTTCCTGTCGCAGGCCTATTGGTTCAACGACTATGCCAATCTCGGATTCGGTCCGCCGCCCTACGGCTGCGCGTGGGTGAGATACGGGCCGGACCTGCTGTTGGTGAACATCGACACGGGCCAGATCCTCGACGTTGAATACGGCGTCTTCGCCTGATCTGCGCCCATCGGGACCGAGCCGCCCAAAAAGGGAACTGATGGCGGGCGCTGGCTTCGCCCTACGGCGAGCGTCACCCAGAGGTGACGTCGCACGAAGGAGTTTCGAATGAAGACATGGCTTCTTATCGCCAGCTGCCTCGCGCTGGCGGCGCCGAACCTGGCTGAAGCGCAACCGACATCGGGGCAAGGCCCGCAAGCACAACCGGTCAATCCGGGGCGGCCGCCGCACAACGGAGGCCGACCAGGGGGTGGCGGACCCGGCCAAGGCGGCCCGAGCCGTCCCAATCCTGGCGGCCCAGGCCAGGGGGGGCCGGGTAACGGCGGCGGCAATCGCCCTGGCGCCGGCCGGCCCGACCAGGGACGACCGGGCGATGGCGGATCAACCAGGCCAGTTCAACCCGGCCGGCCGAACCATCCCAATCCTGGCGGCCCAGGCCAGGGGGGCCCCGATAACGGCGGCGGCAACCGCCCTGGCGCCGGCCGGCCCGACCAGGGGCGACCGGGCGATGGCGGATCGACCAAACCAGGTCAACCCGGTCGGCCGAACCATCCGTCCCGGCCTACCCATCCGCCGAGACCGCCTCGCCCGAACTGGGGCTGGAACGGCCACCGCTACCGCGGCGGCGCTTACCGCTATCCAGCGGGTTGGAGTTATCGTCGCTGGGTGAGTGGTCAATTCCTGCCCCTCATGTTCCTGACCCCTACGTACTATTTCAACAGCTGGGCTACGCTTGGTATCCAGCCGCCGCCGCCCGGGTATCGCTGGGTGCGCTTCGGGTCGGATTTGCTCCTGGTCCAGCTCGGGACCGGCTACGTCGCCTATGTGGTCCACAACGTCTTCTACTGATGGCGGCCGGACCTTCGCCCTGGTCGCAGCGCACCGGCTAGGAGGGCTGGCGCGGTGCGGATGGAACACGAACCCGGCTTGAAACGGCGCCGTTTCGACGGCATTGGGGCGGCGTTCTTGCGGAGGCCGAGGGCGAGCGCCTATCGTCCGCCCGCTGTCCGAAGCGCGCGCATGGGCCGGTAGCTCAGAGGTAGAGCACCCGACTTTTAATCGAGTGGTCGTGGGTTCGATCCCCACCCGGCCCACCATTCCGCCTTTCGGTACCCACCTCCACGATTGGAGTCCTCGATCGGCCCTGTTGCGCCGGGCCGATCAATGTCTCAGTTCACCTCGCTTAGCGCCCCAGACAGTACGGGTACCAGCAGTGCGGCAACCTCTGCTTGTCCGACCGGCTCGGCCAGAAGGTCCTGTCGAACCTCAAGCTCCACGTAGTCCCACCCGTTTGAGAGGGCGTGGTGAGGTATGGTGTAGTCCGTACCGTCCATTCGATAGGGCTCGTTGTCACCTACCTCAGCCGACCCCATTGCGGTCTGGAGCCGGGCCAAGACGGCGGCGCTGAACGGGCTTTGGCCAAGGTGCAATACGCCGAAGCGCCAAGGACGGGCGAAGCCGCCCAGGCTTGGGGCGAAAGAGTGGAGCGCGAAAACGACCGTTGGCCGCGCATCGTCCCTTCGCCGCTTGAGATGGGCCGCGATCGATGCGTGGTAGGGATCGAATATCTCGGCGCGGCGCCGCGCCATGTCATCCGCGGACAGGCCCTGGTTCCCGGGGATCCGGACGCCGTCGCTCTCGGCCAGGATGGAGTCGGGGCGCCCGGGATCACGATTGCAGTCGATCACCAGGCGCGAATACCGCTGAGCAATGAACGTCGCGTCGAGCCGATCGCTCAGGAGCGTGCCCACGGCGCCGGCGCCGATATCCCAAGCAATGTGCGTGTCGAGCGAAGAGGCGGTCAGCCCCAGTCCGGCCAAACGATCCGGTATTTCCCGGCCCGCGTGATCGCCGAGGATCAGAAACGGCGACTGTCCGCCTGGATTTTGCACAGAATAGGGCGCCGGCTCGCCCGAGCCGCGCTGTCGAATGGACGGGGCGGCGGAATCGGAGAAACGTCTGCTCATGCCGATCGTCTCCATCCGCCATCGGACCAGCTACCGGTATCGCAGGCCTGTCGGGTTTGGCGAGCACCGGATGATGCTTCGGCCGTTGGAGGCTGATGACCAGCGGCTGTTGTCGTTCGAACTCGAGGTGTCGCCGCAACCCGCCCTGCTGCGCCAGGTCCACGACGCGACCGATGCAATCATATCAATGGCCCGTTTCGGATCCCGAGCCCCGGCGCTGACGGTCGTGAGTCAAGCCAAGGTCGAGCACACGCCGGGAGGTTCACTCGACCTCGTCGCGCCCGACGCGTTCGTCGGCAACGATCTCTATGATTCCGACGAACGCGTGGCGCTTGCTCATGCGAGGCTGAGAAGGATTCCGGATGACGGTGCGCTCGAAGCTTGGGCTCGGAGGTTCCTTCGCCCTGTTGGACGCACGCATGCGGCCACCTGGCTTGGCGATGTCACCCACGCCATTCGATCGGAGCTCGACTATGAGGTGAGACCCAAGGGTGAACCGCAGGATCCGCTCACGACCTTGCAGCGCGGAAGAGGAAGCTGCCGCGATTTTGCGGTGCTGATGATCGAAGCAGCCCGCAGCCTCGGCTTCGCCGCAAAGTTCGCTTCCGGCTACGTCTATGGTCCTACGACAAGTCAGACACAGGGCCACACCCATGCCTGGGCGCGTATCTATATTCCGGGCGGCGGTTGGACCGACTACGACCCGACCAACGGTATTATTGGGGGTAAAGGCCTGATCCGCACCGCCGTCGGCGTGGACCCCAGACTGGTTGTGCCTCTCCACGGCTCCTATCGCGGGCGGAGCAGCGACTTTCTGACAATGGAGGTCGAGATCGACGTTGCCGTTGAGATAGCAGAGCAACCGGCCGGGCGCCTGAGAGTTGGGGCAAGAGGTTAGCAGCGACGATTTAGATGCACATCAGAGCGGGATATCGGATCGCCTACGACTGCTCGGCGCCGACTCCTATGCTCCTGATGGTGAACGTCCGGCCGGAACGTAGTGCGGACCTCGAAACACCGGACACGCTCAAAACATCGCCGACGCTCGCCCATCGGGCCTATCTCGATTCCTTTGGCAACCTCTGCACGCGCCTCGTCGCGCCGCCTGGGCGTGCCTCGTTCGAAACCCTTTTCACCATTCATGATAGCGGCGAACCTGATCAGGTCCTGCCGGCAGCCGATCAGGCGCCAATCGACCAGCTTCCCGACGAGGTCATCCAGTTCCTTCTGCCTTCACGCTATTGCGACATGGAGCAGCTGAGTGACCTGGCGTGGAACAGGTTCGGCTCCGTCGCGACGGGCTGGGCGCGCGTCCAATCGATCGTCGACTATGCACACGAGCGGATCGGTTTTGGCTACCAGCACGCGCGCGCGACCCGGACCGCCTTCGAGGCCCATGAAGAGCGCGCCGGAGTCTGCCGCGACTACGCCCATTTGGCGATCGCCCTTTGCCGATGCGTCAATATTCCGGCGCGCTACTGCACGGGCTACCTGGGAGACATCGGCGTCGAGCCGTTCCCGCCGCCTATGGATTTCAGCGCCTGGTTCCAGGCGTGGCTTGGGGGCGCATGGCGGACCTTTGACGCGCGACACAATCGGCCGCGCATCGGCCGCGTCCTGATGGGCGTGGGGCGGGACGCCGCAGATGTAGCCATCGTAACGACATTCGGGCCGGCCACGCTCTCCTCGTTCGAGGTGTTCACAGACGAGGTGGTCGCCGACGATCGAGGGCTCCTGGCCGATGCTGGGAGGGCGAATGGCGCGCCTTGACCTGGAATGAGGATCGGCGCTCCCTTCAACTGATCGCCGTTAAGGACGAAAGAGGCGCGTATGGACGACGCAACCCTCGACATACGAGAGGCCGCCCGAGCCCGCGCCTGGTCCGAGCCCTTGGAGACCCTGAGCCCGGCGCAGGCCGAGCTGTTCGCGGCCGACGCCATGTGGCCCTACTTCGAACGGCTTCGGGCCGAGGATCCGGTGCATTGGACGCCGGACAGCCCCTACGGGCCATACTGGTCTCTCACCCTCTACAACGACATCATGGCCGTGGAGACCAACCATCAGGACTTCTCTTCGGCCTCCGGCATCGTCCTGCAGAGCCTCAAGCAAACTGAAGAGGAGGGGCGCCGGAGCGCCAGGCCCAGCTTCATTTCGATGGACCCCCCTGAGCACGACAAGCAGCGCAAGACGGTCAGCCCCGTAGTAGCGCCGACCAATCTGCAGAATCTTTCGCCTGTGATCCGCGAGCGCGCCGGGGCCATCCTCGACGCCCTGCCGATCGGCGAGGAATTCGACTGGGTCGACAAAGTCTCCAAGGAACTGACGGCGATGACACTCGCCACCTTGTTCGGCTTTCCCTACGAGCAGCGGCGCAGTCTGACCTTCTGGTCCGACATGTTCACCAATAGTGTCGGGCATGGCCCGGTGACGAGCTGGGAGCAGAAGCAGGCCGAGATCGCCAACTGCTTCGCCGCCTTTGACGAACTGCGCGAAGCCCGCCTCAAGGCCGAGCCGACCTTCGACCTGGTCTCCATGCTGGTCCACGGCGAGGCGACCCGCGACCTCGACATCCACGCCTATCACGGCAACCTGGTGCTGCTGATCATCGGCGGCAACGACACTACCCGGAACACGATCTCAGGTTCGGTCTATGCGCTGAACAAGTTTCCGGACGAGTACGACAATCTGCGCGCCGGGCCCGAATTGATCCCATCGATGGTCTCGGAGACGATCCGCTGGCAGACGCCGCTGGCCCATATGCGGCGCACGGCCCTGCGAGACGTCGAGTTTCGCGGCAAGACGATCCGCGAGGGCGACAAGGTGGTCATGTGGTACGTCTCGGGCAATCGCGACGAGACGGTGATCGACAGTCCAAACGCCTACATCATCGACCGAGCCCGCCCGCGGCAACATCTGTCGTTCGGCTTCGGCATCCATCGCTGCGTGGGCAATCGCCTGGCCGAGCTACAGCTGACCATCATCTGGGAGGAGATCCTGAGGCGCTTTCCGGAGATCCGTTTGGCTGGGGAGCCAACCCGGACCTACTCGACCTTCATCAAGGGCTACGAGACTCTGCCGGTGATCATCCCCCGGCGAAACTGATCGCGTCCATGGCACGGGCTGGCTCTGAATATCGCCTCGCCCCGGCGCGCGTCGGCCTGGCGATCCTCGCCGGCGCTCTGACCGGGGCGATCGTCGTCACCCTGCACTGGCTCACCATGGTCGTGCGGGTCCTGGGGTTTGCTTATCTTAGCGGCGGCGGTGTCCAGGGGACCGTGGTCGTTGTCCTCGGGGCGTTCCTTGCCTGGCTGGCCGGCCTCATCCTCATCGGCGGTCCGGCCTGGTGGCTGTTGCATCGTCACCAATTCCGCGGCTGGCGCTCGGCCGGGCTGGTCGGCATGGTGGCCACTTTCGTGGCCGGAATGATCCTGGCCGTCCCCTTGCCGCACAAGGGCGGGGGGTATTCAGAGGCCGACCGGGGCGGCGTCCTGATCGAGAAAGACCGGCTTACCGCCTACGGCTGGGAGAAGGCGACCGAAGCCGCCTTCTTGCTGTCGTTTGTCGGCGGCGCGGTCGCGCTGGTAGTCTGGCGGGTCGCTTATCGTCGGCTCTAGGGCGCGAAGCTGGAGCGGCCCTTCACACCCCAGTGGCCGTCTTCGCAAGTGACAACATAGATGGAATCGAAACTGGCGATCACCGTGCGGTCTGCGCGGTAGCGGGTGAAGCGGGTATCGATGTGCACCTTGTCCGGGCCGGCGTGGATGACCTCGCGCCTGTCCCAGGCCGAACTGCCCCATTCGCTTAGCGCGCCGCGGGAAAACATCTCGGGCTTGTGATAGCCCTTCTCGAGGATCGCCAAGGTGTTGGAGGCGAGGCGCACACTGGGAAAATTGAAAGTCGCCTCGAAGGCGTCCAGATCGCGGGCGTTGAAGGCGGACATGAAGTCGTCGAGCACGCCCATGGCGGCGGCGATGGCCCCGGCGGCGTCGGGCATTTCGGTTTCCTACTGCTGCTGCTGGTGCTGGGCGATCAACGACGGCACGCCCGTTCGGCGCCGCGTGGTGATCAGCGTTGGCTCGCTGGCCCTTGAGTGATCGGCCCTCGGACTGGTGATCTTCCGCACTGAAACGCCGACGGCAAGGTGGCTCTCCGCCTCGCCTCGGAAAACGCCTTGCGAGGGGGGCACGTCAGAATAGTCGCGGCCGAAGGCCACCGCGAGGTGGCGCTCCCCAGCAACCAGATCATTGGTCGGATCGAATCCGATCCAGCCGAGGGTCGGGAGGTAGGCCTCTATCCAGGCGTGGGTGGCGCCGGGCGTCGAGCGGTCGTGAGACGCCTGGTCGGTATAGAGGAAACCTGAGACATACCGGGCTGGCACGCCAAATCGTCGGCAGATGGCGACCATGATGTGGGCGAAGTCCTGGCACACGCCTCGTCCCTCGGTGAGGGCATGGTCGATGGGACTGTCGGGTTCAGTCACTCCTGCCTCATAGCCGATCGCTTCATAGAGTCGGCGATTGAGTTCGCGAAGCGCCGACAGCGGATCACGATCCTTCAGAGCCATAAGGTCCTGGGCTTCGATGAATGCCCGGAGCGCCGCGGTTTGCTCCACGAAGCCGTGCATGGCCAGGAAATCCCAGCTTTCGCCGCGCGCTGCGTTGGTGTCCAGCGCCCCCCATTCTTCCATCGTGAGCACATCAGGGAGGCCAACGCGTTCGTGGGTCTCGACCACCGATCGGGCGACAATGTCGAGCTGGCCGTGGAGATGGGGAATGTCGAAGTGATGGACGTCGTTGCCCCAGCTGTCGGTGTAGCTGAGGATTTGGGCGTTCGGTTCGACATCCAGCTCAAAACTCACCAGACTTTGATGGCTGGTCCGACGCGGCTGCATGCGCAGCTCAATGACGCTTTCCCGGACGGCACGGTCGTAGCGGTACTCGGTGATATGGTGAACCTCGAGCAACATCAGGTGGGCAGCCGTTCTTCCAGCGGATAGGAGACGAATGTCTCGAAGATGGCAGTGTTGATCGCCTCACATCCAGCCTCGACGCCAGCCAACAACTCGTCCGCTCCGCCGGATTCGACGGCGTCGATATCGGCGTAGGCCAGGCGAGCGTTGAGACTACCCGCAAGACGCAGCGGATCGTTTCGACCTCGTTCGCGGCCGTCGGAAAAACGGGCGACGTGTTCCTGGACGCGCTCGGTGGCGAACCGGATCGACCGTGGAAATTCCTCGTCGAACATCAGGAATTCCAGGATCGACCGCGCATTGATGTCGGCGGTGTACGCACGAAGATATGGCTCGAGGGCGCAGGCCATGCGCAACAGGTTGACCAGGGCCACGTGGTCGTCAGAGCCGGTTTCGCCGCCGAAGCCGGCGGACAGCAGCCGGGCTATGAGTTGGGCGCGCTCGACGTAGACGCCGGCGAGCATGAAACGCCAGCCTTCCCCGTGGCTCATAGTGGCGTCCGCCGCGCCCTTGAACTGATGCAAGTCGGCGATGATGCGCCGCAGAAATTCCGGCGCATCGGCGGAAAAAGCATTCTCGGCGTCCGCTCCTGTAGTCCTGAGATAGAGGAGGTTGAGCTGCTCCCACGACTCCGTGGTGATCTGCTCTCGCACCTGACGTGCGTTCTCGCGCGCGCTGGCCAGACAGGAAACGACCGAAGCAGGATCATCGCGGTCGATGGAGAGGGTGCTAGCCGCCTCCAGCACCTCGCCGAAGTCGGCCGCCGACCGCCCGCCGACTGCCGCCAGGGCGATTCGTGCGGCCTCGTCGGCTGCATCGGTCTGGTCGAGCATGGCGTTCAGCATGACGCCGGCTAGGCGGGCGACGTGTTCGGCCCGTTCGGCATAGCGGCCGAGCCAGTAGAGACTGTCGGCGACTCGCGCGAGCATCATGCGCCGTCGACCTCTGCCCGAGGGTCGGCCAATACCCAGGTGTCCTTGGAGCCGCCGCCCTGACTGGAATTCACCACCAGCGAGCCACGCTCAAGGGCTACGCGGGTAAGAGCTCCCGGCGTCACCACAATCTTATCGCCGCAGAGGATGAACGGACGAAGGTCCACATGGCGAGATTCGATGCGGCCGTTGGCCAGACACGGAGCTGTGGAGAGCTGGATGGTCGGCTGGGCGATATAGTTCGCCGGATCAGCCTTGAGAACCTCGGCGAATTCCAGCCGTTTCGCCGCCGTGGCGTGAGGTCCGACGAGCATGCCATAGCCGCCCGAGGCGCCCACGGCCTTGACCACCAGTTTGTCGAGATTGGCCAGAACGTAGGCTAGTTGAGCCGGCTCCCGACACAGATAGGTCTCGACGTTCGGCAGGATGGCTTCCTCGTCGAGATAGTAACGGATGATCGCCGGAACAAAGGCGTAGACCGCCTTGTCGTCGGCCACGCCTGTGCCTGGCGCGTTGCAGATCATGACCTGCCCGGCGCGGTACGCGTTGAATAGCCCCGCGACACCGAGCGAGGAATCGCGCCGGAAAGCGAGGGGGTCGGTGAAATCGTCGTCCACCCGGCGATAGATCACCTCCACCCGCCGAAGGCCCTGAGTGGTGCGCATGTAAACGCGGTTGTCGTGAATGGTGAGGTCGCGCCCCTCGACGAGTGGCACACCCATCAGGCGCGCAAGATAGGCGTGCTCGTAGTAGGCGGAGTTGTAGACACCGGGCGTCAAGACCACGACCTGCGGGTTCGGCCGGGTATCGTCGGCCATGCTGCGAAGGGTGGCGAGCAACAGGTCGGGGTATCGCTCCACCGGCCGGACTCGGGCCTCGCGGAAGGTGCTTGGGAAGGTCCGTCGGGCCGCGTCGCGATTGGCCAGCATGTAAGACACACCCGAAGGGACGCGCAGATTGTCCTCAAGCACGTAGAAGGCTCCGTCGGGCCCGCGGATAAGATCGGAGCCGCAGACGTTCACGCGGGCCTCGTGCGGAACGTAGAGATGCCGCATCTGGCGGCGATAGGACGGTGACCCAAGGATCAGGTCTCGAGGCACGATACCGTCTGCCAGGATCCTCTGTTCGCCATAGATATCGGCGAGGAACAGGTTGATCGCGGTGATCCGCTGGGTCAGGCCGGCCTCGATGTGTTTCCATTCGGCAGCAGGGATAATCCGCGGGAAGAGGTCGGTGGGGATGATCCGCTCTGTAGTGCTGGCTGCGCCGTAGACTGTGAAGGTTATTCCTTGCAGCAGGAACGAGCGCTCCAGGGTCGTTTGGCGGTCTGCCAGGGCCTGCGTTCCGAGCGCTCTGATGTCCTGGTCCAGCAGTTGGTAGTGATCGCGCGTAGCCCCGCCGGGGGCGAACATCTCGTCGTACGCCTCACCTCGGAAATGAGGTCCCTCATCGGGAGCGACCGCCGCCTTCTTGATACCGGAGGTTGACGTCGGCGCGATCCTTTTCCTGGACTGAACTTTGATAATTCACGCGGCACTTCGAATCGCAAGCTCCGAACGCAAAGCGCCGAAGAGTGCCTATAAATCGAGCGTTCATGCCTGCAGGTGACACTGGCGGCGGCCCTGCTCTATGTAGGACGGGGCGCTGCGGGATTTTGTCGGATTGCGACGCTACGACTTCGCCCTGGCCCTCGCTGTCTCCTTGCTCGCCATGTCCATGGCTATTCCCGTTTGCGCCGCGTCACCGGCTGCTCAGCTTCAGGGCGAGATGGACAAGGCTTTGAGAGGCGAGATCGTTCGCGCCATCGGCGATGCGAGCAAAGCCCCCGCATCGCGGGTCGAAGCCCGCCGCCGGGCACGTGACGCAGCCGACGCCGCCACGGCCTTGCTGAGGTCCGAAGGCTATTACGAGTCCGAGGTGACACCCGATGTTAACGATTCCGATCCGCCGATGGCGACCGTTTCCGTCACCCCGGGACCAAGGTTCGTTCTGGCCGCGCCCAGCATCGAATGGATAGGCTCTGCGCCCCCAGCCGCCGCCCAAGGCGACGCGCAAAAGGCGCTCGATCTTGCTCCGGGCAAGCCCGGCCGGGCATTCGACATCGTGGCCGCCGAAGCCCGGGCCGTCGTGGCCCTCTCCAGCCTTGGCTATGCCGACGCGGCTTCCCAGCCACGGCAGGTTATCGTCGACCATGCCGACCACACCATCAGGCCGACCTTCCGCATCGCCGCCGGCGCGATCGCGCGGTTAGGCGAAGTCCGACTGGAGCGAAAGGGCCACACTCGGCCCGGGTTCGTACGCGGGCTTGCACCCTGGAAGCCTGGCGCCACCTACAGTCCGGACAAGCTGGCCAAGCTCGAACGACGACTGACCGATACGGGCGTCTACGAGTCGGCTTCCGCTGTCCTAGCGCCCACGAGCGAAATCAAGAACGGTCTGCGACCCGTAATCGTCGATCTCGTCGAGAGCCCAAGACGCACCATCGAGGTCGGCGCGGCCCTTTCCACGACCGCCGGCGCCGGATTCAACAGCGAAGCGGCTATGGGCGGCTCGAGCTTCGGGACCTATTCGACGATCGAAGGCTCGGGAGTCGACGCTAAGTGGACCCACTACAACCTTCTGGGCTACGCCGACACGACGACCCTGACCGGACGGCTATATGACATTCAGCAGGTGCTGGATTTCGAGGTCGACCTTCCGGACTTCCACAGGCCGGATCAGATCCTGAAGACAGGCATCGACGCCCTGAACGAGCGTACGCCGGCCTACGACGACTCAGGCGTGGGCGTTCGCGCGGCAATCGAGCGACACTGGACAAAGACGACGTTCGCCACCCTCGGATTGTATCTCGACTACGTCTCCCTCTCGGAACAGGACGCCATCAATCCGGAAGGGACTCCGGTCGGCGAAAAGCTGAACCTTTTCATCCCGACGGCCGTTGTCGCCCTGGCTGTCGACAGGTCCAATGATCCGCTGGATCCCACGCGGGGCTGGCGAGTTCGGATCCGGGCCGAGCCGACCCTGGTGACAGGCACGCGCAGTGTCGACTACGTCAAACTGGCGAGCCAGGTGAGCGGCTACCTGCCGGTGACCGCGGGCGGCGCTACGGTTATCGCCGGTCGCTTTGAGATCGGCTCAATCGTCCGCGGATCGATTCCGGATGTGCCTGCGGATCGGCGCTTCTACTCCGGGGGCGGCGGTTCGGTCCGCGGGTTCGCCTACCAGGCGGTAGGGCCGCGCCTGTCGAACAACACGCCGGAGGGCGGCCTCTCGCTCGCCGAAGCGTCGGTCGAGGTGCGGCAGAGGATCAGTCAACAGTGGGGAGTGGCCGCCTTTGTAGACGCCGGCTCGGTTGGCCTGACTCAGACCCCCGATTTCAGCCATGCGAGCATCGGGGCCGGCATCGGCATTCGCTATAATCTGGGCTTTGGGCCCCTGAGATTCGACTTGGCGACGCCGCTCAATCCGCGTCGGGGCGATTCCCGGATCCAGGCCTACATCAGCATTGGGCAGAGCTTCTGATGGCGACGCTCGCGGTTGAAAGCAAACCACCGCGCCACTGGCGCTGGCTCGCGATCATAGCGGCAGTGATCCTGGCCGTAGCGGCGCTCATCCGTCTGGGTCCAGCGACCGACGCCGGACGGTCTTTGATCGAGCGGTCGCTCAACGGACTGGACTTCGGATCCCTGGGCCGTCTCAAGATCAGCGGGCTCGTCGGGGACCCATGGTCGCATCCTCAAATCGGCCGCCTGACCCTCACCGACCGCACCGGCGTCTGGCTTGACGCGCGCGGCGTCGATTTCAATTGGCGGGCGTCCGATCTGTTCAGCCGCCGGCTGAGCGTCCACCGGCTCGCCGCTCAGCAATTGATTCTCGACCACCGCCCGAATGCGCCAGCGGCCCGCGGCGCGGGCGGCGAGCTGCCGGTTTCGGTGAACATCCAGCATCTGAACGCGCGCGTTGAGATGAACCCGGCTTTTGCCGGCCGCAGCGGCGACTATGATCTTGCCGGATCAGTGGATCTTGAGCGTTCGGGCGCGGCCCGCGCAGGCCTGTCGGCGGCGAGCCGACTGCACGCGGGAGACCGGCTGGACGCCCAACTCGACTGGGGGCGCGACAAGTCTTTCGCCATCACCGCCGACGCTCATGAGGCCCAGGGCGGGGCGATGGCCGGTTCCCTGGGATTTGCGGCCGACCAGCCGTTTCTGCTCAAGGTCAGGGCGAAAGGCTCGCTTCATCAGGGCCAGGTCTTCGTCGACAGCCGCGTTGGACAGATGGCGCCGTTTCAGGCCCGGGGGTCATGGACGTCCGTCGGCGGTGAGGTTCGCGGCGTGATCGAACTGGCGTCCTCATCCCTGCTTTCCAGATATCGCGCCATGGCCGGCCCTGAGGCGCGTTTCGCTGTCATCGGACGCCGGGCGCCGGACGGGCTCCCGAACCTCAACATTTCGGTGCAGTCGGACAACATCAATTTTGCCGCTCAGGGCGAAGCTGACGCCGGTGCGATGACGACCGGACCCAAGGGAATGGCGATCGATCTGCGCGTCGTTCGCGCCGAGCGTCTGACGAATTTTCCAGCCGTCGGCTCCGCGGCCTTCGAGGGAAAGCTTGACGCCGATCGTAACCATTGGCGACTCGCCGGGGCGGGTGCGGTGACCAATGTCTCGACGGCCGGCTATACCCTGGCGCGGGTCGCGGGGCCCTTGAGCCTGGAACCCAGGGGAAAGGATCTCGTCATCGTCACCGCGCCGGCGGGCGATGGAGGCGCCGGCCAAGGGCTCCTCGCCGCTCTCCTCGGCGCACGGCCAAGAGCATCGGCGCAGATCACGCGCCTGGCGGACGGGCGCCTCTTGATGGAGCAGCTCAGCGTCGATGGCGTCGGCCTCAAGGCCCAGGGGCAGGGGCAGCGAGGACTGCTGGGGGGCCTGACGTTCAATGGCACCGCCAGCTTTTCGAATCTCGCCCTGGCCCATCGCGGCGCCACTGGTGTGGTCGATTTCTCATGGACGGCGAGCCAGTCGGGCGCGAATCCCTGGCTCTTCTCCGCCGATTCCCGCGGTCGAAACCTGGCCAGCGGCATGGACGACGTCGACCGGCTGCTCGGACGTTCGCCCCACCTGGTCGGCCATGCTTCCTGGGCCGGGAACGTCCTGACCATCTCCGATTCGACTCTGACCGGTGTCGGCGGCCAGGTCAGCGGAACCGGGACCCTCGGCGGTGACGGCGCGCTTGGCCTCAAGCTCGTGTGGACTGCAAAGGGTCCGCTGGACGTCGGGCCTGTGGAGGTCGCCGGCGCGGCCAAGGGCACCGGCGGACTTTCCGGTTCGCTGACCGACCCGCGTCTCGATCTGCTGGCTGATCTTGGCGCCGTCAATGCTCCGGGGCTGGCGCTCGCCAACGCTCGAATGGCGCTGACCTTCCAGCACACTAGCGATGGCGGCGACGGACGCTTCGCGCTCAACGCCGCCAGCGCCTATGGCCCAGCGGCCGCGGAGAGCGAGTTCCGGTTCGCCGGAGACGGCCTCGACCTAAGCCATCTGGGCCTGACTGCCGGCGGCCTCGTAGCACGCGGCGACCTTGCGCTCCGCAGAGGAGAACCCTCCAGCGCGGACCTCGCGTTCACCCTGGGCCCGGGCGCGTGGCTCACCGCTGGCCATGCCCAAGGACGGGTCAAGATCGTCGACGCGCCGGGCGGCGCTCGGGCGGACCTTTCGCTCGAAGGCGGCGAAGCGATCTTCGAGGGCGTTGAGATCAAGGCGATCAAATTCACGGCCAATGGTCCCTTTGCTCGTCTGCCTTACAGGATCGTCGCAAACGGCCCCTCGGCGGCCGGCCCATGGCGCGTAAGCGGCGATGGCGAGATCGTCGAAGCGGGCGGCGAGCGGACAGCGAGCTTCACCGGATTGGCGCGCTGGCGCCGCTCCGATATTCGCACCCTGACTCCGGCGGAATTGCGCTTCGGCGGCAAGGGTTTGGCGATCCGGGCAAACGTGGGCGTCGGCGCCGGTCACGCCGTGGTCGACTTCTCCAACGCCGGTGGCCACGCCAGCCTCAAGGCGAGTCTCGCCGACATCGACATGGCGCTGTTCGATAATGACTACGTTGGCAAGCTGTCGGGCCAGCTCTCGCTTGCGGGCCAGGGTCCCCGCCTCGAAGGGGGTCTCGACGTGAGACTTTCTGGCGCAGGCGGTCGGGACCTGCGCGGCGCCCCACCTGTGAACGGCGAGGTTGTCGCCAGGCTGCAGGGCGGGGCGATGAACCTGCGCTTCGATCTCGGCAACAACGCCGGATTGAAAGCCAATGGCGAGGTCTTGGTTCCCGTCACCGCAACGGCCGATCCGTTCACCATCAAAGTGGAATCTCGCCGCCCGTTGGCAGGTCGCTTCGCCATTCACGGCGAGGTCAAGCCGGTCTGGGACCTGGTCATGACCGGGGCCGAAAACCTGTCGGGGCAGGTAAATGCGGATGTCACGCTTGGCGGGACGCTCGCCGATCCGAGCATGACGGGCCAAGTGGCGATCGACGGCGGCCGGCTCCAGGACCAGGACACTGGCTTTGTCTTGCAGAACGTGACTCTCCGGGCTGCGCTTGCTGGCGATGCGGTCGACGTGAGCCAATTCACAGCCGTCGATGGAGCCAGAGGCCGGATCTCGGGCTCAGGCCGCGCGAATCTGGCGCGCGACGGGGTGTCCAGCTTCCGCGCCGACCTGACGGGCTTTCGCCTGGTCGACACCGATCTGGCGCGGGCGACCGCCTCCGGACCCTTGACGCTCGACCGGGCGGCCGATGGCAAGGTGCGGATCATTGGCAAGCTCACGCTGGACGACGCCCAGGTCTCGCCCAATCCACCCCAGGCCAATGGCGTGACGCCGATGGAGGTGGTTGAGATCCACCGGCCCGATGAGCTCGACGACGAACCGGCCGTGAACGCCAAGGTCACGCAACGAGAAGCCCCGGTCGACCTCGATATCGCCCTCCGCGCGCCTGGACGCGTGTTCCTGAAGGGACGGGGCCTCAACATGGAGATGTCGTTCGACGCGCACGTCGGAGGCACCATCGCCGATCCAGTGCTGACCGGGACCGCGCGGGTGGTGCGCGGCGATTACAACTTCGCCGGCCAGAGGTTCCTGCTCGACGACCGCAGTGTGGTCTATCTGGCGTCAACGTCTGAGGCGATGCGACTGGACCTGACGGCCACCCGCGAAGATCCGGCCTTGACAGCGACGATCAGGATTTCGGGCACAGCGGCCAAGCCAGTGATCGCCCTTTCCTCAAGCCCAGCCCTGCCGCAGGACGAGATCCTTTCGCAGGTGCTGTTCGGGGCTTCGGCTTCGCAGCTTTCCGGGCTCGAGGCGGCGCAGCTCGCCTCGGCCGTGGCCGGCCTCTCGGGAAGCGGCGGCTTCGATTTGATTGGGGGCCTGAGAAGTCTTGCCCATCTGGACCGCTTGGCGATCGCCGATTCATCGGTCACGGGGACTACCGTCTCAGGCGGCAAATACATCACCGATCGGCTCTATCTGCAGCTCACCGGCGGCGGCCGGGAGGGCCAGCAAGCGCAGCTCGAGTGGCGCGTGCGTAAACGACTTTCGCTGGTGGGGAAGCTCGGTAGTCAGGGCGATTCGCAGATCGCCATCCGCTGGCGCCGCAGCTATTGACCCGGGTTCCTAGCGCCTGACCGGTTCTTAGTGAGTAACTCGGGGCCGCATCTGATACTGACCCGACTCGAAATTTTCGAACATCACCCCGGTGTTTGGGTGGCCGATCGGCTCGCCGCTTTCGTCGGCAAGCAGGTTCTGCTCGGAGACATAGGCGACGTAGGTCGACTGATCGTTTTCGGCCAGCAAGTGATAGAACGGCTGATCCTTGGACGGCCGAACCTCGGCGGGAATGGCCAGCCACCACTCTTCGGTGTTGGCGAACACCGGGTCCACGTCATAGATCACGCCACGGAACGAGAAGACGCGGTGCTTCACGACCTGGCCGATACCGAACTTGGCGATGCGCATGTTCATACTCGGAAAGCTACACAAAAGTGTTGAACGGAGCCTGAACTGGTTGCCACATCGATTGGCGACGGCAAAGGCTGGTGGCCTGCGACCGAATCGCGCGCAGGTTTCTCGTCAATCCCGGCATGGACGCGCGGCAAGACGCGCAAAGTCCGTAGATTCTTTACAGAATCTGGAGATTCACTCGGCCACCGCCATTACTTGGCCGGCTCAATTGCTCTAGAGTCCGCGACGAAAAGACGCGCCTCTTCGACCCGAACGGGCGCGCCCCAATGCGATTTGGACATGGCGATGAACAAGGCGCCCGCCGGCGAGGCGAGGGCGCGCCGCCCAGTTCCCGACGAGGGCGAGATTTGCGCGGCGCTCGATCTTGGCACGAACAATTGCCGCCTGCTTTTGGCGACGCCGCGCGGTCGTGGTTTTCGCGTGATCGATTCCTATTCGCGCATTGTTCGCCTTGGCGAGGGGCTGTCGCAGAGCGGACGTCTGGCGCCGGCGGCCATGGACCGGGCTCTGTCGGCGCTTTCGACCTGCGCCGACAAGATCCGACGGCGCAGTGCGACACGGGTGAGGGCGGTCGCCACCGAGGCCTGCCGCACCGCGGCCAATGGCGCGACTTTTCTGGCGGAGGTGGAGCGCAGGACTGGGCTGCCCCTCGTCGTCATCAGCCCGAAGGAAGAAGCCAGGCTGGCGGTGGCGGGCTGCCTCAACCTCGTCGATCCAAAGGCCCAAGCGGCCCTGATCCTGGATGTCGGCGGCGGATCGACTGAGATCTCCTGGCTCGACCTCCGGCGCGGCGGGCTCGAGCTCAATCCGAGACATCGGGATTTCTGGCGCCCACCGGTCGTCGCGTGGCACTCTATGCGGCTGGGCGTCGTGACCCTGGCCGAGGCCTTTCCAACCACGCCGGACCCTCAGATGGCCGTCTACCGGCAGATGGTGGAGGCGGTGAAGGTCGAAATCGCGCGTTGCTCCGGCGCCGACGCTCTGCGTGAGGTTTTTGAAGCCGGCGACGGCCATCTCGTCGGCACGTCAGGCGCCATAACCAGTCTCGCAGGATTGTATCTGCGGCTGCCGCGCTACGATCGCGCCAAGGTGGACGGACTGTGGATGACGCGGGCGGACTGCGAGGCCACAGGCGCCCGTCTCGCATGCCTCACTGTGGCCGAACGTGCGGAAGAACCGTGCATCGGGCCCGACCGGGCCGACCTGGTTCTGGCCGGGGCGGCGATTCTGCAGGCCGTCCAGGAGATCTGGCCCTGCGCCCGCGTCCGTGTCGCCGATCGCGGGCTGCGTGAAGGCCTTCTGCTGTCTTTGATGACCAGGCATGAGCCATGGCGCGAGCCGCGTGGCGACGCCGGAGGTCACGACCGGAGGGCGAGGGCATGAGCGAACCTCCGAAGCGTCGGATGGTGCGTCCGCCGACCGCCGGCGTCGTCCGGGCGAAGGCCGGAAGGTTGGAGTCCGGGAAAACCCGCACGGCTTCGTCACGGGCGTGGCTTGAGCGGCAGATTTCGGACCCGTTCGCCGCCGAAGCGCGGGCGAGGGGCTACCGTTCCCGCGCCGCATTCAAGCTCGCCGAGATCGACGATCGATTTCGTCTGATCCGTCGCGGCACCCGAGTGATCGATCTCGGCTGCGCGCCGGGGGGCTGGCTACAGGTGGCCCTCGAACGAGGCGCGGGCGAGGTGGTGGGCGTTGACTTGCTGGCGATCGATCCCATCCCGCCGGCCGCGATCTTGCAAGG
>DASXGB010000186.1:0-6846 GCA_036489325.1 Caulobacteraceae bacterium | reverse complement strand
GTCACGCTTGTCCCGGAGACGCCCGGCGCGATCTCCAGCCTTCCGCCGAGCTGCTCGATCCGGGCCCGCATTCCGGCGATACCGACGCCAAGCGGGCCCCCGGAGGCGCGGGCCCCGGAGGCAACTGGGAAGCCTCGCCCGTCGTCAGAGACGCGAATGGTAAGCTCTCCCGACCGAATGACCAGCTTCACGGACACCGACTTGGCGTGCGCGTGTCGGTACACATTCGACAAAGCCTCCTGGACCACGCGGAACACAGCGTGTTGTGCGGCGGCGCTGATTGCGTCCACCGGACCTTGCTTTTTGAAGATCACCCCCAGGCCTGATCGCCGGCCAAATCCATCCACGAGTTGGCGCAGCGAGGTCTCCAACCCTACACGCTGGCCGCCCGAGGCGTTCATGAGATACGAAAACACCCGCGTGTGCTGAATGTTGTCCTTGACCAAATTGGACATGTCATCGAGGACCCCCTGCGTGGCGGGATATTGGCCCAGGCGTTTGCGCAACTGGGCCAGGCTCAGCAACATCGCGGCCTGGTTCTGACCCAGGGTGTCGTGCAGTTCGATGGCGATGCGTTCGCGTTCCTTCTCCTGCGCGTGCAGCAGCTGGTTGGAGGTCTCGCGCAACGCGGCGAGGATGCGCGCTCGCTCCGTTAGATTCTCATGGACCGCCACGAAGTAGGTCACATCGCCGCTCTGCAGGGGTGTGATCCGCACCTGCCGGCGCTCACTACGGTGGGGCTCAACGTGGCTGTAGGTGGCCTCGAACTCCTGCACGCGCCCAGTGAAGAGCTCTTCCAGACGGTTTTGGAACGTGACCGCATCCGTTTTCGGGACGACCGTTTTGGCGACCGCCGCGTAACGCGAGCCGACGCCGGCGTGAGCGATCTCCAGTCCGTGAGCAAGGATGCCGGCGCGCCACGCAGCGTTCGCTGCGACAATGACGCCGTTGCGGTCCAGGAGGACGATTTCGGCGGGACCCGGGCCGAATCTGACCTGTGAGGTGATGTCTTCGAAGTGGATGCGAGCACCGTCCTTCGCAGGCTCGACGTCGACCTTGACCCACCGACCCGGGATCGCAAGAGAGGGATGCTCGACCGTTGAACTCGCCCCGTCCGCGAACGCGGCTTCGATGGCCTCGGTCAGCTGCCTTGGCTCGGGGGGCCAGACCTCACGGCTGCTGCGCCCGACGAGGTCGTCCGGCGCAAATCCTGACCAGGCCGCTGCACCCTCGGAGATGCTGGTGATGCGCCAGTCGCGATCGAGGGTGAACTCGTTGCGGCCGCTCGCTGAAGCACCGCTTCCGTTGGCGGTCCGCGCAGCACTCCGGGTCATTCAAACGCTCCATCGCCGCCCCGACGATGGATTGGCGACTACGTCGGTCCTTGGCGCCCCTCCCTGGGCTGGGCCGGGCCTCGTCCGAAATACTGGCCAACCAGCGTGGCGTCCAGCCTCGGGCTCCACTGAACTCAGGTTCTCACCCGATTCCAGGCTTCGTCCGGTCGTTCTAGGATCAGGCCCGATGGGGGTCCGTCATTTGGAGGGCTAACCCATGAGACGATTGGCATTTCTGATCATTGCGGCGGTCGGCGCACTCAGCCTGGGCGCTTGCGCGGACTACTGTGACAGCTATGGTTGTTACTCCTACGGCTACGGCCCCTACAATTACGGACCTTACGGAGGCTACGGAGCTTACGGCGCCTACGGACCATACGCCTATTCTCCTTACCAGTATTACGGCGGCACGTACCATTATAGGCCATACGGTCAATACAGCTATTCTCCTTACAACAACCAATATTACCAGGGTCACTCTCCCGGACCACCCGATCATTCGCATTATAATCCAAGCGGTTATTATGATCAAAATGGCCATTACCACTCCAATCACCATCCGAACAATGCGCCACCCGCTTCGGCTCCGCCGAACGGAGAACCGCCCGCTTCGCCTCCGCCCAGCGGACAACATTGAGATCAAGTTCTGACGTCGTGGGCTAGCTTCCAGCCAACCCTCACCAGCGCCGGCCTCAGTGGGCCGGCAAAAGGCCGATGCCGTCGGTGATAAAATGGGCGATCATGTTGCAGACGATGTCGCGCCGCCAAAGGTAGAGAGCCGCCAGCAGGACGCCGGCAGGCGCGACGAAGATGAGCTGCACCGGGCCCCAATAATTGAGGTGGGCGAGCGTGAAGCCGACCACCGAGACGCCCGCCGCCAGCCATCGGCTGCGACTTAAGGCCTCGATCCGCTCGATGGGATAGGCGCGGTAGAGGATTTCCTCAGTCACCGCGGCGCGCAGGACCAGCAGGAAGCGGAACCAAAGGGGCGCGGTCATCAGCGGCCGGGCGGCCGCGGCGTTACCCTTGAGGTGCAGCCAGGGAAGAACGACCAAGCCACAGAAGATGAAAAGAGCGGTGATCAGGAGGCCGAAAACAACGCCCCAGACGAGGGTCCAGATCGTCGGCCGACGAAAACCCAGCGACGCCAAGGGCAATTTCTCGAATCTCACGACAAGGAAGACCAGCGCCGCTGAGATGGACCAGAAGATCACCTCGCGGATGGCCATCGAGCCGAGATCGTGGCCGGGCGCAAACCAGTGTCCGATCCCGAGCGAGGGCAGCGCCATGCCGATGAAAAGTCCGATCAGGGTGAGGCGAAGCGTCGGGGCAGGCTGGCTGCGCGTCATGGCCTAGATCCACCCGGCGTGGCGCAGGCTGGGCGCATGGCTGCGGCTGACCGGGGCGACGAGGCCGCCGGCCAGCCGCGCCTCGCCTGAGCCGCGCCGCCAGCTGACCTTTTCGATGGCGTCTGCGGCGACCCACCACGATCGATGGGTCTGATACCCGTGCGCTCCGGCCAGTTCGGCCAGCGCCTCGGCGAACTTCGCGGTCACCAGTTCGTCTCCCGCGTCGGTATGCACCCGCAGATAGTGATCCTCGGCTTCGACAGCGATCAAGCGGGCGTTCCGCCGCCTGGCCGAAAGGCGTTTGCGGAACTGGGCTTCCGCCTCCGGCAATGGTGGTGAGGCGATCACCCGCGTCTCAACCCGGGTCACGACCGGTCGCCAGGTCAGAGCCCGCAAGGCCATGACGGCCACACTGATCACCCACACCTGGAAGAGGAACCCGAAGAAGTCGAAGGGCTGGAACCTCGAGCCGACCAGGACGTAGCCGATCGCCATCACCAGAAGCGCGACCGGAAGCGTCATCACGATGCTGGTGACCGCGAGACGACGCCAGAAGCCGCCGGCGGCGACCCCTAGAGTCTCGTCGATGGAGATGCCGATCACTCCGCCGCCAACAATGCAAAGAAGCCAGTACGGATAACGGACCGGGTCGTGCATTGACGCGGCGGTGCCGAAGGGGCCGACGGCGCCTGCGAAGAGGCCCGCGACGGTCATGAGGGCGACCTCGGCGACGACGCGGCGGGCGCGCCGGTCGACCAAGGCGGAGGCGAGATGCCAAGTGCGGCTCATGTGATCCCGTTCGCGAAGCATTGGCGCCGTTCGCGCAAGGGCGCCTAGCGCGAGCTGGGCCCAGCGGCAATCAGGGGAGCGAACCTCAACTGACGAGATTCGTGATGACCCCGATGCGAAAAGTCTGGTGGACGTTGGCGGCGCTCTTCTGCGTCGGCCTGGCGATTTATTCCTACCGCTACTTCGCCCCGCCGGCGTCCAACATCCTCGGGAACACATTGGCGCGGCCCTGGCTGTGGCTGCACATCGCCGGCGCCGCGACGGCCTTGCTCTTGAGCCCGGTTCAACTCCTGCCATGGATCCGCAGGCGTTTTCCGCAGGTCCACAGGATCACCGGCCGGGTCTATGTCATCGGTTGCCTGGCGGGCGGGGTCGGCGGGTTTGTCGCCGCCTTCGGCTCGACCGCCGGTCCGATCGCCACGGCCGGCTTCGCCCTGCTCGCGCCGACATGGATCTTCGTGAACATCCAGGGCTGGCGCGCTGCGGTCGGCCGCCGCTTCCAGGACCACCGCCGGTGGATGCTGCGCTCGTTTTCCCTGACTTTCGCGGCGGTGACCTTGCGCCTCTATCTGCCGATCGGAATGGTGGCGGGGCTCTCGTTCGTCGAGATCTATCGCGCCACAGCGTGGATCTCCTGGATTCCGAACCTGATCCTGATGGAGCTCTACCTGAGGGGCGCGTTCCGGAGTCGGACGCCGATCGCAGCGGCGGCTTAGGGCGAGGCGGGTCCACCGGACGCGACCCAGCTTTCGGCGCTCGCCGGGAAGTTCCACGGGCCCAGCGGCCCCGCCCTTCGGCGGCCGCGGGAAGTTCCACGGGCCCAAGCTCGCTGCGCCCTCTCGCCTTGGCGAAGCCGAAGCTTCGCTACGGCGAAGCCAGGTCGGCCGCTCGCGGGCCCTGGATGACGCCGCTCGCTCACGCTCGCGGCGAGCGTCACATCTGATGCGTCCTGAGTAGCAGGCTGGTCTCGGTCCCTGAGATCCCCTCGATCAGGCGTACGGCATCGAGAGCGGCGGAGAATCCGGCGAGGCTGTCGGTCTCCAGCTCGGCGATCATGTCCCAGCGGCCGTTGGTCATGTGGACGGCGCGGACTTCCGGGAAACCCCGCAGGGCCTTCAGAACCGCGCCGGAGCGCTCGCCGTCGACGGCGATGGCCATGATCGCCCGCACCCGATCCGCGTCATCGCGCACCCGGACGGTGAAGCCGCCGATCTGACCGCTGGCCAGCATTCGGTCGATGCGGTTCTGCGCCGTCCCGCGCGAGACCTTCAGCGCCTTGGCGAGCGAGGCCACCGGCGCGCGGGCATTGTCGCGCAGGAGGCTCACCAGCTTGCGATCCGTCTCGTCCATCGCGGCCTGACTATTTGCACGTTGATCTTGCTATAATGTCAATCTTTCGACGATATGTCATCAGTCTGCCTGCTTTTCGTTAGCAACGAACGGCGCCATGTCTGATGAAACAAGCTGAGTCGGACGACAGAGAGCCCAATGCGCCCCACCTTCCTGATGACCGATCCGGAGCACTTCCAGGTCGCCTACGAGATCAACCCGTGGATGAAACCCTCGGCGTGGAGCGCCGACCCAGCGGCCATGAAGGTCCGGGCCCGCAAGGGCTGGGAAGCGCTGAAGCGCTCACTTGAGCGCGCCGGCGCCGATGTACGGGTGATGCCCGGAGTTCCCGGCCTGCCCGATCTCGTTTTTCCGGCCAATGCCGCCGTGGTGCTGGACGGCAAGGCCCTGGTGGCGCGGTTCCGCTTCGCCGAACGGGCCGACGAGGCCCCGCACTTCCACCGGGCCTTGGAGTCGCTGGGCGCCGCGGGCGTCCTGGCGGACATCGCGGACATCGAGACGGTGTATCAGGAGGGGGCCGGCGACTGTATCTGGGACGCCAACCGACGTCTCTTCTGGACGGCCAGCGGTCCACGCTCAACACCGGATTCGCTGAAGGTGGTCGCCGACCATTTCGGCCAGACGGTCGTCCCCATGCCGCTGGCGACCGAGGCCTTCTACCACCTGGATACCTGCTTCTGCCCGCTCTCCGGCGGCGAGATCCTCTACTATCCGCCGGCCCTCTCGAAGGAGGCCATTCGCAATCTTTTCGAGCACACCAGCCCGGACCAGAGGATCGAGGCGACGGCCGCCGACGCCAGAGGCTTCTGCGTCAATGCGGTGAGCCTTGGACGCAAGGTCATCATGGCCCGTCCGACCGCGGATCTCGAAGGGCGCCTCGCCGCGCGCGGCTACGACGTCATCGGCATCGATCTGGACCCGTTCATCCTCTCCGGCGGCGGAGCCTTCTGCATGACCCTGAGACTGGACCTTGCCAGCCAGGCGGCGCCGGCCGTACGCAGCCTGGAAGCCGCCGCATGAGCGAGGCGCACGTCATGGTGACCCAGACCGACCATCGCACCGACTTCCTGGCCCTCGAGGCAGAGTACGGCGCGCGCAATTACAAGCCGCTGGATGTGGTGTTGACCCGCGGCGAGGGCGTCCATGTCTGGGATGTCGACGGCAAGCGCTACCTCGACTGCCTCTCGGCCTATTCTGCGGTGAACCAGGGTCACTGCCATCCGCGGATCCTGAAGGCGATGATCGACCAGGCCAAGCGCCTGACCCTCACCTCGCGCGCCTTCCGTAACGATCAGCTGGGCCTCTTCTACGAAGAACTCTGCGTGCTCACCCACTCGCACTCGGTCCTGCCGATGAACACCGGCGTCGAGGCGGTGGAGAGCGCCCTGAAGGTCGCCCGCAAATGGGGCTACGAGATCAAGGGCGTGCCGGCCGGCCAGGCCGAGATCATCGCCTGCGAGGGTAATTTCCACGGCCGCACGCTGTCCGTCGTGGGCTTCTCCACGGACCCGACCTCGACGGCGGGCTTTGGTCCCTTCGGGCCCGGCTTCAAGATCGTGCCGTTCGGCGATGCCGAGGCGCTGCAGGCGGCGATCACGCCCAACACCGTGGCCTTCCTGGTCGAGCCGATCCAGGGCGAGGCCGGGGTGATCATTCCGCCGGCCGGCTATCTGACGGCGGTGCGCGAGATCTGCACCCGCCACGACGTCACCCTGATCCTCGATGAGATCCAGACGGGCCTGGGACGCACCGGGAAGCTGCTGGCCGAGGAACACGAAGGGATCGAGGCGGACCTCACGCTGATCGGCAAGGCGCTCTCGGGCGGCTTCTATCCGGTCTCCGCCGTTCTCTCGAACCGCGAGGTGCTGGGGGTGCTGAAGCCTGGCGAACACGGCAGCACCTTCGGCGGCAATCCCCTGGCCTGCGCCGTGGCGCGCGAAGCACTCAAGGTGCTCGTCGAGGAAGGGATGATCGAGAACGCTGCGACCCAGGGCGATCGTTTGAAGTGTGGGCTGGAAGAAATC
>DASXGB010000168.1:0-7727 GCA_036489325.1 Caulobacteraceae bacterium | reverse complement strand
GACATCGAGGGCGCGGGGGTGATCCAGCAGATCTGGATGACGCTCGCCCGCGGGCGCTGGCGGCACGCGATCCTGAGGGCCCACTGGGACGACCAGGACCAGGCCTCGATCGAATGCCCGACGGGGGATTTCTTCGCCTGCGGCTGGGAGCGGTTCGCCCAGGTCTCCTCGCTGGCGGTGTGCGTCAATCCCGGGCGCGGGTTCAACTGCTACTGGCCGATGCCGTTCGCCACGCGGGCCCGGTTCACGCTGGAGAACCTGGGCCCCGATCCGCTGGTCGTCTTCTACCAGATCAACTACGAGCTGAACGATGTCGCCCCCGACGCCGGGCGCTTCCATGCCCAGTTCCGGCGGATCAATCCCCTGCCCTATGGCGAGGTGGTGACGGTGCTGGACGGGGTCAGCGGCCCCGGCCACTACGTCGGCACCTACGCCGCCTGGGGGGTGAACAATTCCGGCTGGTGGGGCGAGGGCGAGATCAAGTTCTTCCTCGACGGCGACGGCGAATTCCCGACCATCTGCGGCACCGGCACGGAGGACTATTTCGGCGGCGCCTACAACTTCGATCCAGGGGCGATCGAGCGCGACCGGACGAGCGCCTACCAGGAATTCACCACCCCTTATTGCGGCATGCCGCAGGTGATCCGGCCGGACGGGGTCTATGCCTCGCAGCAGCGCTTCGGTCTCTACCGCTGGCACCTCACCGACCCGGTGCGGTTCGAACGCGACCTTCGGGTGACGCTGCAGGCGCTGGGCTGGCGGACGGGGAAGGACCGCCGCTACCTGCCGCTGCAGGACGATATCGCCACCACGGCCTTCTGGTACCAGGCCCTGCCGACGGCGCCCTTCCCGCCGCTGCCGGGCGTCGATGCGTTGGAGGTGATCTGATGAGCGCAGCTGAACGGCGGGGCGATCGGCGCCTGAGGCGCACGCGGGGCGCACGCGGGGCGCACGAGACTGCGGCGGAGACGCGAGTGATCGCGGTCACCGGAGCGGCGGGCGCTTTGGGGCGCGCGGTCGTCGAGCACCTGGCGCAGTCCGGTGCGCGGGTCGTGGCGATCGACCTTGCGGGCGAAATCCCCGGTCCGGCGGCGCTCACCGTGTCGGGCGTCGCGCTCGACGATCCGGCGGCCACAGCCGCGGCCATGGAGGCGATCGCGGCGAGGTTCGGGCGCCTGGACGGCCTCGCCAACATCGCCGGCGGCTTTGTCTGGACCACCGTGGCCGAGGCGGAGGCGGCGGTCTGGGAGCGGATGTGGGCCATCAACCTGAAGACGGCGCTCAACGCCTGCCGCGCCGCCCTGCCGCTGCTGACGGCCTCCCGCGGGTCGATCGTCAACATCGGCGCGGCGGCGGCGATCAAGGCCGGAGCGGGCTTTGGGCCCTACGCCGCGTCCAAGGCGGCGGTGGCCCGGCTGACCGAAGCCCTGGCCGAGGAGTGGAAGGGAAAGGTGAGGGTCAACGCCTTGCTGCCGACGATCATCGACACACCCGCGAACCGGCGCGACATGCCGAAGGCGGACTTTTCCGCCTGGGTGACGCCGGCGGAGATCGCCGCGGCGGTCGCCTTCCTGCTTTCGCCGGCGGCGTCCGGCATCACCGGCGCCCTGATCCCGGCGCCCGGGCGGGTTTAGCGCTCGCCTGCGCCCCCTCAAGGGGAGGAGAATTGAGTTCAGTTTTCTCTCCCCCCTCAGGGGGGAGGCCGGCCCGAGGGTGAACTCCGGCCGGGAGGGGGGTCTACGGTGACGCCTGTGACCCCCTCCACCGGTTGGCAGCTTCGCGCCTCTGCTTCGCAGTCGCGGTCCCCCTCCCCCTGAGGGGGAGGAGAATTGAGCTCAGACTCTCTCCCCCTGCAGGGGGCGGCGCCAATCATCGGCGCCTGATCGGCAAAACATCAGCCCCGGGCACTGGGCGGGGGGACGGCCAAGGTGTTTGCTGGCGGCCTTGTAGTCTTACAGTCGGGAGGAAACGTCCATGTCAGCCAACTTCAAGCTCGGCCGCCTCGCCAGGACTTTCGATCCGCGGGTGCCGCACATGAGCGCGCTCCTGGCCGGCCAGATCCCGCCGCCGCCGCCACCCTCGGCGGACTGGACGGCGGGAATGCCGTCCAACCTCGGGATGATGATGAACGACACCCTGGGCGACTGCACCTGCGCGGCCTTCTATCACGCCATCCAGGTGTGGACGTTCAACGCCAACCCGCCGCTCGTGACCGCGCCGGATCCGGTCGTCGAAAAGCTCTACGAGCAGGGCGACGGCTACAAGCCGGCCCAGGGCGGCGAAGGCCCGGGCGGCAACGAGCAACACCTGCTGACCTATATCCTCAGAACCGGCGCGCCGGCGCCCAGCGGGAGCGGCCGAGTGAAGATCGCCGCCTTCGTCGAGGTCGATCCGCGCAACACCAACGACGTCAGGCGGGCCATCTACCATTGCGGCCTCGTCTATATCGGCTTCACCGTGCCGGCCTTCCTGATGCCGCCGAACGCGCCGCCGCCGAAGGTCTGGGACACCGAACCCAACGCCGACAACTCCAGCGTCGGCGGCCATGCGGTGATCCTGGCCGGCTATGACGCCAATGGCGCGCGGGTGATTTCCTGGGGCCAGTACTACACCATGACCTGGGCCTTCTTCGGCCAGTTCGTCGACGAGGTTTACGCCCTCGCCGACGCCAGCTGGATCGAGGCCAAGGGGATGAGCCCCGGCGGGCTGACCCTGGCCCAGCTCGAAGCCCAGATGCAGGCGCTGAAGGCATAGGCGCCGACCGTCATTGCAGGCAGAGATTGGGGAAGGCAGAGAGAGGGCGCATGCGACGCGCCCTCCTCGCCCATCCCGCCACGCCGCCCGCGGCCGAAATCCGGATCGCGGCGGCGCTGGCGCGCGCCGAGGGCGGCCTGACGCTCGCCTTCGTCGTTACGGGCGAGGTGGGGCGGCTGCGGATCGCCGGACCGGCGGCGCCCGAGCGGGCCGACGGCCTGTGGCGGACGACCTGCTTCGAGGCCTTCCTGCAGGCGCGCGAGGGCGGACCCTATGTCGAGCTCAACCTCTCGCCCTCCGGCGCCTGGGCGGCCTACCGGTTCTCCACGCCCCGGGAGGAGATGACGGCGGCGGCGCTGGCCGGGCCGCCCCGGATCGAGACCGAGCTCGCCGAAGACCGCTTCGAGCTGAGGGCCGAGGTGGGCATAAGCGAGCCCCTGCCCGCTCAGACGCCCTGGCGCGTCGGCCTCTCGGCGGTGATCGAAGAGACGGGCGGGCGAAAATCCTACTTCGCGCTGGCCCATCCGTCGGGCAAACCGGACTTCCACGATTCGCGCGGATTCGTCCTCGAGGTCTGACCATGAGATGCGGCGCATGAAGTTCGGCATCGATCGCGTGATCGCGGACCCCAAGCTGCGGGCGCCCTTGGCGGGCAAGCGCGTCGCCCTGCTCGCCCATCCGGCCTCGCTGACCGCCGACCTGGTCCACTCGCTGGACGCCCTGGCCGCCCTTCCCGACGTCAAGCTCTCCGCAGCCTTCGGGCCGCAGCACGGCCTGCGCGGCGAGAAGCAGGACAACATGATCGAGACCGAGGACTTCCACGATCCGGTGCTGGGGATCCCGGTGTTCAGCCTCTACGGCGAGGTGCGCCGGCCGACGGCGGCGATGATGGACGCCTTCGACGTGCTGCTGATCGACCTGCAGGACGTCGGCACGCGCATCTACACCTTCGTCACCACGCTCAGGTATGCGCTCGAGGCCGCCGCCGCGCACGGCAAGGCGGTGTGGGTGCTGGACCGGCCCAACCCGGTTGGCCGGCCGGTCGAAGGGGTGAAGCTGCAGAGTGGCTGGGAAAGCTTTGTCGGCGCCGGACCGCTGCCGATGCGGCACGGCCTGACCCTGGGCGAGCTCGGCGGCTGGTTCATCGACCACCTCGGGCTCGACGTCGACTACCGGGTGATCGAGATGGAGGGCTGGGCGCCGGAAGAGGGCCCGGGCTTCGGCTGGCCGCTCGGCGAGCGGGCCTGGATCAACCCCAGCCCCAATGCGCCGAACCTGTGGATGGCCAGGGCCTTCCCGGGCACGGTAATGGTCGAGGGCGCGACCCTCAGCGAGGGCCGCGGCGTCACCCGACCGCTGGAGCTGATCGGCGCGCCGGACATCGACGCGCGTGCGGTGCTGGAGAGGATGCACGCCCTGGCGCCGCGCTGGCTCGCCGGCTGCGCCCTGCGCGAATGCTGGTTCGAGCCGACCTTCCACAAGCATGCCGGCAAGCTGTGCCACGGCATCCAGGTGGTGACCGAGGGGCCGGTCTACGGCCCGGCCGAGTTCCGGCCCTGGCGGCTGATCGCCCTGGCCTTCAAGGCGATCCGCGGTCTTTGGCCCGACTACGAGATCTGGCGCGACTTCGCCTATGAGTACGAGGTCGGCAAACGGGCGATCGACGTGATCAACGGCGGGCCGCTGCTGCGCCAATGGGTCGACGACGCCGACGCCGCTCCGGCCGATCTGGAAGCCTTCGCGAGGCCAGACGAAGAGTCCTGGCGCGCCGAGCGCGAGCCTTTCCTGATCTATTGACGGCCGGTCAGACGGCGGATCAGAGGGCTGGGGCGCCCCCCGTCGCCATCACCGGCGACAGCTTCATAGGGCGGGCCTTGAAAATCAGGGCCCAGCGCCGGGCGCGGATGATCAGGGCCGCGAGGCCGGCGATGAACACCACCGCGATAATGGCCAGGGCCGCCTCGCCGAGCTCGATCAGATAGGCCTGGTTGACCAGGGTGAAGCCGGAGCGGCGGGCGTAGACCCCCCGGAAGCCTCCAACGATCCCCGGAAGGGCCATCAGCTCGGTCTTGGAAAGCTGCAGCGGCCGCTCACCCGGATGATAACGCGAGCCCAGGCCAAAGAGGCCGCCGTCGAGGTTCATCTCGATATGGCCGCCGAGGACATAGGCGATCGGCTTGTCGGCGGCGAAGGCCGCGACCCGGCGGGCGCTGGCGGCGTCGGCCGCGGCGTCGTCCACCAGCAGGCGGCCGGGCAGCAGGAAGTCGCCGCTGAACATCAGCGCCGTCTGGCGATCATAGAATACCACCTCGGTCTCCTGGTGTCCGGGCGCGGGGAGGACGTCGACCTGGCGCCCGCCGAGGTCGAGCGTCGCCTGTCCCGCCGGCCAATCCGCAAAGCCATAGAAGCGCTTCACGGCGGCAAGGTCGTAGCCAACCACCTGCACGCCCGGCAGACGGGCGAACTGGGGATCGCCGGCGCGGTGGTCGGAATGGCGGTGGGAATGGACGACCAGCAGTGGCAGGCGTGCGGCCCCGGTCATCGGCAGAAGGCCGAGAACGGTGCGGGCCAGCGGGGCGCGGGCTGGATCGGCGACGTCGCCCGTGTCGATCAGAAGGGCGCGCTGCGACCCGATCAGGAGGTACATGAAGGGCGCCTCCGAGGTCGCGCACAGGCTCTCGCGCAGGATGTAGGTGGAGGCGTTGTAGGCGTGGACCTGGATGACCGGCTCGGTCCCCGGGCGGCAGTCGAGGGCGCCGGGGTTCCAGCGGACGTCCATGCTCCCGGGCACGATCGGGGGCGCCGCCGCCTTTGCAGCCAAGGGAGTCACCAGCAGGGTGACGGCCAGCAGGGCGAAAACGGACTGGGCTAGCGGCCTCTGGGCCAACCCGGCAACAACGGGTTTACGCACGATTACTCCTGATACTCCGACCGAATCACCCCCCGGTGTCTCACCCGATGCAAACGGCCTTGTGGTTAAGGAAGTCTAAGCCGGGGCCTGCGAGACGTTGTCGCGGGGCGGCCTGGCCATCCCGGTGAGCGCTCCGGGCGCTCAATCCTCAGCCGCGTGGCTTGTCCGCCCCGCAAGGGACAGCCTCTGCGGATCGACCAGGGCCTGGGCGGAGGCCGAAAGCGGCGAGGGCCGACCGAGGGCCCGGGCGGCGACGTGGTCGGCCAGCAGCGGGGCCAGGGCAAAACCGCGTGAGCCAAGACCGGTTAGGACCAGGAGTCCGTCAAGGGCCCCGGCCAGCGGCAGGTAGTCGCGGGTCGTCGCCCGCACCCCGGTTCGCGCTTCCAGGGGCCGATCCTGGAGCCTCGCCGCAAGGCCGGGAAGGACGGCGGCGAGGGCGGCGAGGTTGCGCCGATGGTCCTCCTCGCGCGCATCCAGGGCGTCATCGTCGCGGTCGTGGGTAGCGCCGAAGGCGACGCCGCCTGGCGCCGGCGCGGCATAGCCGCCGTAGAGGACGGCGCCGGGAATTGCGGCGCCGGGCGCGAAGCTAGCCTGGCCGCGCACGGGTCGCAGCTTGCGAGCCAGGCTGGGGACGAGACGGGCGCTGGCCATGCCGGCGGCGACGACGACGACCTCGGCCTCCGCGAGGACGTCGCCCTCCGGGTCCAGCAGCCGCCAAGATTCTCCGGCCCGCTCAAGGCGTGCGACGTCGCCCCGGATCTGAGAGACCTCGAGCAGCGGCGCGGGCTCGACCACCAGGGCGGTGTTCATGGTGAGCGCCGCGGGCGCCGGCTCATCCAGCCGCGCGGAGACCTCAGCCGCCGAGACAAGGGCCATCTCGCCGGGCTCGAAGAGGCCCGAGGCGGCGATGGCGGCGAAGCGGCGTTCGTCCTTGGGCCCCACCGCCAGCTGCAGGGCGCCGCGGCCGATCGCCGATGGCTCATAGAGACTGCGCGCGCGGGAAAAGGCGCGGGCGAAGAGGGCAGCGGGGGCGGCGAGGCCGGCGTCGAGCCGCGGCGTGACCAGGGCGAGTGGCCCGGCCGAGGCCGCCGGCGCGCCGGAGGCGATGAGCCGAGGCGTGATCCCCTGGGCGGCGAAGGCCCGAAATAACGAGGCGCCGGCGATTCCACCGCCGACGACGGCGACGCGCGGAGGGGCCGGATCGGCCGGCGCCGCGCCCGGCCAGCAGCCTTCGAGGCGGTGACGCTTGCCGCCGAAGCCAGGCGCCCGCGCCACGGCGAACCCTGCGGCGGCCAGGCCGCGACGCACTTCGCCGGCGGCGGTGTAAGTGGCGAGCCGCGCCCCGGGCGCGCTGCGCCTGGCGATGAGGTCCAGCACCTCCGGCCGCCAGATCTGCGGGTTGAGGCGCGGCGCGAAGCCGTCGAGAAACCAGGCGTCGGCGGCGCCCGTCCACTCGGCAAGGGCCTCGCCCGCCTCGACGACGGCGACATCGAGGGTGGCTCGGAATTCCGGAAAATCGACCCGGTGAAAGCCCGCGGCGCGGCCCGGCCAGCGGGCGAGGAGGGCCTCGGCGATGCTCCCGAGCTCCGGCCAGGCGGCAAGAGCGCGGCGGGCGTCGGCCGCTGGCAGGGGCTCGGCCTCGAGGCTGAAGATGGAGAGCCAGCCATCCTTCGGCCCCTCGCGGCGCCACAGATCGATGAGGGCGGCGATGTTGAGGCCGGTCCCGAAGCCGAGCTCGGCGACGGTGAAACGCTTTCGGCCGCGCCAGGCCTCAGGCAGGCCGCAGCCGGCGAGGAACACCGTTCTACTCTCAGCGAAGCCGTCCGAAGCCGAGAAATAGAGATCGCCGTAGCGGCGCGAGCGGGGCGGTCCGCCCGCTTCCGGCCAGAGGGCCGGAGACGTCATGGATGCCGATCGGGCCGCCGCCATCCGGCCCGGTCAAAGAAAAAGGGCCGCCCTCGCGGGCGACCCTTGATCCAAGCTGTCTTGGAAAGACGCTTGATTATTGGCCGGTGTTGGTCGCGGCGTTGGTGGTGTCCGCGGCGGCGTTGGAAGCCGAGTT
>DASXGB010000114.1:0-4798 GCA_036489325.1 Caulobacteraceae bacterium | reverse complement strand
CTGCACGGTCTATTTTGAGTCGTTCGACACCATGCTGTTCCAGGTCCAGGAGATGTTGCTCACCGAAGGCGGCGGTGAGGCGCAGCTCGCCGATGAGCTGGCGGCCTACAACCCCCTGATCCCTCAGGGCCGCGAACTGGTGGCTACGGTGATGTTCGAGATCGACGATCCGATCCGCCGGGATGCGGCGCTGCGGGCGCTGGGCGGGGTCGATCGGCATCTGTTCCTGGAAGTCGCCGGCCGCCGTATCGACGGCGTTCCCGAAGAGGACATCGAGCGCACCCGCGACGACGGCAAGACCTCGTCGGTGCATTTCCTGCGTTTCGCCTTCACCGACGCCGACGCGGCAGCCTTTCGCGCGCCGGGCTCTCGGGTGCTGATCGGCTGCGATCACCCGAGCTATGGTCATCAGGCCATCGTCAGCGAGGCCTCGCGCGCGGAGCTCACCAGGGACCTGGCCTGAAGCGGCGCTAGGCCGCCTCGCTGAGCGGCAGGCGCTCGCGCAGTTCGCGTCGCATGAACTTGCCGCTGGCGTTGCGCGGCAGCGGCTCCGCAAGGATCCAGATGTAGCGGGGCGCCTTGTGCCGGGCCACCGTCGCCAGGAAGTGCTCCCGAAGGCTCTCGGCGGTCAGGCTTTGGCCCGGATGGGCGACCGCGGCCAGGGCCACTTCCTCGCCCAGACGCGGATCGGCCACGCCGAAGGCGCTGCACTCGGCCACCGCGGGATGGCGATAGGCCGCCGCCTCGACCTCGGCGCAGTAGATGTTTTCGCCGCCGCGCAGGATCATGTCCTTCTTGCGGTCCACGATGTAGAGGAAGCCGTCGGCATCGACGCGGGCGATGTCGCCGGTGTGGAACCAACCGTCGGTGATCGAATCGGCGGTGGCCTCGGGCCGGTTGAGATAGCCCTTGATCACCTGGGCGCCGCGCACCCACAGTTCGCCTATTAGGCCGTCAGCCACCTCCTGGCCGTCGTCTTCGACGCACTTGTACTCGAAGTCCGGCATCACCGGCCCGGCGCTGTCGGGCTTGTTGACGAAGAAATCGGCAGATACCGAAGTGATGATGCCGCAGGTCTCGGTGAGGCCGTAGCCGGTGGCGGGCCGGGCCGTCGCCACGACTTCGTCGATCTTGCCGACGAGGTCCGGCGGCAGTTGGGCCCCTCCGCCGGCCAGCGACAGCAGGCTCGAGGTGTCCCGCCTGGCGAAGTCCGGATGGTTGATCACCTCGCGGGCCATCACCGGCACGCCGCTCATGGCGCTCACCTTCTCCTGTTCGATGAGCCGAAGCGCCTCGCCGGCGTCCCAGCGGTACATCAACACCATCTTTCCGCCCGCCGCGGTGATGGCGTAGGCCCCGCAATTGTTCGCGGTGACGTGGAATAGGGGCGTGGTCAGCAGGCCCACGGGGACGGGAGGCGGGGCGGCGGGATCCAGGGCGACGCCGGTGGCTCTGGCTGTCGCCAAGGCCTGGCACTGGCCCGCGAACATCATGCTGAAGAGATTGGAAATGCAGCCGCGGTGGGTGAGCTGAGCCCCCTTGGGAAAGCCGGTGGTGCCGGAGGTGTAGAAGATGCAGGCGTCGTCGTCAGGGTCGACTTCGACGTCCGGCAACGCCTCGGGATGGGCCAGGACGTCGCTGAACGGAAGCACGTCAGGCCCGGCCTCGGCCCTGACCGCGACGATGACGATCCCGCTCGTCGCGGGCAGGCGAGCCAGGCGCTCGGCGTCACAGAACAGCACCTTGGGCGCGGAGTCCTTCACGGCGTAGGCCATCTCCTCGGCGACCCACCAGGCGTTCATGCCCACGGCGGCCACGCCGCTGGCGACGCACGCCCAGTAGATCAGCAGCCACTCCGGATAGTTACGCATGGCGATGGCGACCCGGTCGCCGCGCCTGACGCCCTGACTCGCCAGCCAGCCGGCGATGGCCCGCACCCTGGCGTGGGCTTCAGCGTAGGTCAGCCGCTCATCCTGGTAGACGATGTAGTCGCGCTCGCCATAGGCGGCGGTGGCCAGCCACAGGGCGCGCACATTGGGCGGGGCGTTTTTGTAGACCAGGCAGGGATGGCCGCGGACCTCGATCGAGGCGACCTCGAACGGCGCGCCTGGCGCAGTCAGCTCGCCCCAGGCCTTCTTCAGTTCCTCGTAAAGCATGGGTTCAGACATCCAGACGGTAAATACGGCGGGCGGTGTCGCTGAAAAGGTAGGTCTTCTCTTCGGGCGAATAGAATTGGGCGATGAGCTTGAAGGCGTTCCACAGGGTGGCGTAGCCGCAGCTGCCGATGTCCACGGGAAAATTGCTCTCGAACATGCAGCGGGTGACGCCAAAAGCCTCGATACAGGTCTCGGCATAGGGCCGCCACTCCTCGGCCAGGGCCTTGGCGGGCGCCGAAGGCTCGGAGAGGAACGAGGCGAAGCCCGGAAACGGCATGGCCAGGCCGCCGATCTTGACCGATACGTTCGCCAGCTCGGCGAGCGCCCGGATGTTGTCGCGCCAGACGCTGAAGCGTTCTTCGCGGCGCCCGGAATAGCTCGCCAGTCCCAGCGGCGTGCCGACATGATCGAGGATGATCGAGGTCTTGGGAAAAGCCTTGGCCAAGGCGATCAGGTCGGGCAGCTGCGGCTCCAGCAGCCAGGCATCGAAGGACAGATCGAGCGGCGCAAGCTCGGCGAAGCCCTTGCGGAAGTCGGACCTGGCGTAAAGACCGGCTTGGTTGCGCGCGAGCGGGCCCAGGACGTCGGAATCGGCGTCCCATGAGGCGCTCTGGCGAACGCCCCGAAAGCGCCCGCCGCCGGCGGCGATGTGAGCCTCGAGCACCTCCCGCACAGGCCCGCCGAGCTTGAGGTCGGCATGGCCGACGATGGCGGCGCACACCCGCACCGGGCCGTAGAGCCCGCTGGCGCTCATGGCGGCGACGCCGTTGACGAATTCGGTCTCACCGACGGGCCGCAAAGCGATGGGGCCGTCCTGCCGATACATGGCGCCGCACTCCATGTAGACCGTAGCCAGGATCTTGTGGCCGCTGCGGATGTCGGCCAGCAGTTCGTCGAGCAGATAGCGGGGCACCCGCTCGATGACCATTTCGAAGCTATGACTCGCCGGCGGCCGTTCGGCCCGCAACAACGACAGGCGATCCCACAGGTGATGATGGGGATCGATGATCGGCAGGTCCGGCTCGAGCACGGCGTCGTGGTCTGTTGCTGAACTCATCCGCCGTCTCCGCTCGCGGGCCCGCCCATGGCCAGGGTCCAAGCCTTTCATGGCGGCCGCCTCCGGCGCAAGAGCCCTGCCGTTGCCGCCCCCTGTCTTTTCGGGCACAGAACGGCGCACGGCGGGCGCGGCAAGGGATCGCATGCCGAGGCTGAACGATCTCAGACCCGCTCTGCTGACGGCCGCCCCCGGCCTCATGGCGGTGCTCGTCGCTGCCGCCGGTGCGATGCTGCTGGCCTCGGGTGCGACGCCTTCTGACCCAGGCCGGTTCGAGTGGTTGGTCGAGCACGCGCCGCTCGTGCTCATCGAGGTCTCCAGCTTCATCTCCTCGATCCTCGGGGTTGTGCTGGTGATGCTGGCCTTCGGCCTCTCGCGCCGACTCGATGCCGCCTGGGCGGCCAGCGAAGCTGTTTTGTTGCTGGCGGCGGTCCTGGCTCTGTTCAAGGGCTTCGACTTCGAAGAGGCGGCGATCCTCACCCTCCTGGCAGTGGTCATGGCTCCCTGCCATCCCGCTTTCCGCCGCACCGCGCGGCTATCGCGCCTGGAGGTGACGCCCGGGTGGCTTCTGTCGGCGCTCGCCGCGCTCGCCGGAGCTGCGCTCGTTGGCTGGTGGTCGTTCCAGAACCTCGACTACGCCAACAGTTCGGTGCTGCGAGTCATCGGCGACCAGGACGCCGCACGGGCCATTCGCTCTTCGGCCGGGGCGGCGGCGGTGCTGCTGGCGATCGGCGTCTGGCGCCTGCTGGCGACGCCGGCCATGCCGGCCGTGGCCGGCGAGACCGATCCGGACTTCCGCCGCGTGCGCGCCATTCTCGAAACGGCCGAGGCGGCGGAACCCTCGTCCAACCTGGCCCTGCGCGGGGACAAGCGGTTTCTCTTCTCCGACAGCGGGCGCAGCTTCCTGATGTTTGGGGTGCGCGGCCGCTCATGGATTGCGCTGGGCTCGCCCGTGGGCCGACGCTCGGAGCAGCTTGGCCTTCTGTGGCGCTTCCGCGAACTGGCCGACGCCCATGCCGCCCGGGCGGGAGTCTATGGCGTTGGGCCCGAAGGCCTTCCGGACCTGGTGGAGTTGGGCTTCGCCATCCAGAAGATCGGCGAGACCGCCGCCGTGCCGCTGACAGGCTTCTCGGTTGAGGGTCGCCGGCTCGGCAACATCCGGCGGAGCTGGCGACGAACGGGCGACGAAGGCGGCTGCCTGACAGTGGTTCCGGCGGGCGAGGCAGGGCCGATCATGGACGAACTCCGGCGCGTTTCCGACGAGTGGCTCGCCCACCACGCCGGCGACGAAAAAACCTTTTCGCTCGGCGGTTTCGAACCGCCTTACGTCGCCGAGTTCCCCACCGCGGTGGTGCGCGCTTGCGGCCGGATCGTCGCCTTCGCCACCCTGTGGACCACGGGCGTCGGCTCGAGTTTCTCCATGGACCTGATGCGCTACGCCGATGATGCGCCCAAGAACGTCATGGATTTCCTGTTCGTCGAGCTGATGCGCTGGGGTCAGGAGCAGGGCTACGAGTCATTCGAAGTCGGCATGGCGCCGCTCGCCGGTCTCGAAGAACGACGTCTGGCCCCGATCATGTCGCGCGTC
>DASXGB010000092.1:0-4450 GCA_036489325.1 Caulobacteraceae bacterium | reverse complement strand
GGACTTCCCGGTCGACTACAAGAGCGCCCTGGTGATCGCCCAGACCTTTGGCTACGCCCTCTCGAAGTTGATCGGGGTTCGGTTGATCGCCGAGTTCGGCGCGCGCCGACGCGCGATGGCCATCGTTGGCTTGATCGCCGTCTCATGGGCGGCGCTGGTCGCTTTCGCCGTGGTTCCGCGTCCCTGGGGCGTCGCGGCGATGTTCGTCAACGGCCTGCCGCTTGGCCTGATCTGGGGACTCGTCTTCAGCTATCTCGAAGGGCGTCGCACGACCGAAGTGCTGGGCGCCATCCTCTGCGCCAGCTTCATCCTCTCGTCCGGCGTGGTCAAATCGGTCGCCGGCTGGCTTCTGGCCTCCGTCAACGTCGATCCGTTCTGGGCGCCGGCCGCGACCGGCGCGATTTTCTTTCCTGTGCTTCTGATCTCCGTCCTGGGCCTCACGGTGATCCCGCCGCCCAGCGAGGCCGACATCGCCGCGCGAAGCGCGCGCTCGCCGATGCGGCGGACGGAACGGGCCGCGTTCCTCGGCCGGCACTGGCCCGCACTCATTCCCCTGGTGATCGGCTATGTGCTGCTGACCGCACTCAGGGACTTCCGCGACAACTTCGCCGCCGAGATCTGGCATGCGTTCGGCTTTCGCGACATCGCCGGCCTGTTCACGGCCAGCGAACTCCCGGTGGCGGCGATCACGCTCGTCGCCATCGGGGCCCTCGTCCGGATACGGAACAACCGCCTCGCCCTCGGGGTGCTCCATGGGTTGATCATCCTGGGGGCCGCGCTCCTGGGTGTCGCGACCCTCGCCCAAAGCCTCGGATGGATCGACCCGCTCACCTGGATGATCCTGTCAGGCGCCGGGCTCTACATGGCCTACGTGCCGTACAATGCGGTGCTGTTCGACCGCATGATCGCCTTCACCCGAGCCCCCGGGAACGTCGGCTTCCTGATCTACCTGGCGGACGCCAGCGGCTATGTCGGCTCGGTCGGACTGCTGCTCATCCGCGACCTCAGCGCCATTCATCCCGACTGGCTGAGTTTTGTCCGCGAGACGGCCTACCTGACCGCAGGCGTGTGCGCCGTCTGCGCCGTGGTTTCCGCTATCCACTTCCTGCGCTTCGACGTCGGAAGTGCCGGCCGCGGCCTCGCCTTCCAGTTTGGCGCGTAAGGGAATGCGCTGAGGCGGCTCGCCGCGGCGGGCTTTCGCGCTAGTGCGGAGGCCCCACTGCGGATGCATCTCGAGGTCGAGCGCCCGAGCGCCCTTTCCCCGTCCCTTCTTGATGCGATCGCGCACGTTGTCCGCTTGCGTGCCGAGCTTGAGGTGGGCCGGGTTGCAGCACGGTGGGTTGTCGCAGGTGTGCATCACGACCATCCCACGCGGGATTGGCCCATTCACCCGCTCCCAGGCCACACGGTGAGCGGCGCGCACGACTCCCTTCACCGTCATCAGCCCATATCCCTTTGGATCGCGGAAGCCGGTCCACAGGTGGCAGCCCGTCGGCTTGTCGATCTTCACGTGTGCGCGCAGTCGCTTGGCGATCGACCCGTACGCCTTCTTCATGATCGGCGGCTCAAGGGGTCGTCCCTCCCAGAGGCGCCTGTAGTGAGCGAGGCAGAGTCCCTTCTTGCGCGCATGGCGACGGCAGCCATGCACGCTGCAGATCTTCTTCATGATGTGGTCTTTCGGAGGGGGCCCGCGGCCGGCCGCGCTCCTCGCCCGTCAGCGGGGGCGATCGCGTTCGCCATCGTCCATCGTCATCCCGGCCGAAGCGCAGCGGAGAGCCGGGACCCAGGGATCGCTGGCGAAAGCGGCCGGTGGGTCCTGGGTCTCGCCGCACGCGGCTCACCCGGGATGACGATGTTTGAATAGGCGATCGCCCTGCCCGTCAGCGGGAGGAGACGGCGGTCTGGCCTAGGGGGAAGGGGACGGCGGTCGCCTCAGGCGCACCTTCGTCCAATTTACATATTGTACCACGACTTGGACCGGTCGTGTCAAGCGGGAAATTTTGCTTTCTGCGCCCCCTAGACCCTTGGCCATGAGGTGGGCGCCCTGCAACATCTCGGACGGCGCGTCAACCAAATTGTTTCAATACGCAGATATCGCGTCGCCCGAAGTCAGGCCGCGAACGCGTCCGTCGCCCGGACGAGGGCGTCGAGGATGCCCGGCTCGTCGAAGGCGTGGCCGGCGTCGGCGATCAGCTCGAAGCGGGCCCTGGGCCAGGCCTTGGCGAGGCGCCAGGCCGACCGCGCGGGCGTGGCCACATCGTAGCGGCCCTGGACGATGAAGCCCGGGATGTCCGCCAGGCGACCGGCGTTGCGGATCAGCTGGTCGTCCCCCAGCCAGCTGTCGTGGCTGAAGTAGTGGTTTTCGATGCGGGCGAAGGCCAGGGCATAGCGGTCCTCGCCGAACTGCGCGGCCAGGCTGTTGGGCAGCAGGGTGATGGTGCCGGCCTCCCACAGGCTCCAGGCCTTGGCCGCCTCGAGCCTGGCCGCCTCGTCGGATCCGGTCAGGCGGCTTTTGTACGCCGCCACCAGGTCGCCGCGCTCGGCCTCTGGGATCGGCTCGAGGAACTTCTCCCACAGGTCGGGGAACAGCCAGGACGCGCCGCCCTGGTAGTACCAGTCGATCTCGCTGCGCGTGGCGGTGAAGATGCCGCGGACGATGAGGCCGCTCACCCGTTCCGGATGGGTCTCAGCGTAGGCGAGCGCCAGGGTCGAGCCCCACGAGCCGCCGAACACCAGCCAGCGCTCGACGCCCGCCTGCTCGCGCAGGCGCTCGATGTCGGCCACCAGGTCCCAGGTGGTGTTGGCCTCCAGGCAGGCGTGCGGCGTCGAGCGCCCGCACCCCCTCTGGTCGAACAGGGTGACGCCATAGCTCGCCGGATCGAACAGCCGCCGCTGGGCCGGCGAGCAGCCCGCGCCCGGCCCCCCATGCAGGAACACCGCCGGCGTCCCGCCGGGATTTCCGCAGCGTTCGAAATAGATCTGATGGCCGTCGCCGACATCGAGCCGACCGACCTCATAAGGCTCGATCGCCGGATAAAGCCCGCGCCGCTGCTGGGTGCCTGCGTCCATGGGGTGACTCTCCAATGCCGTCCCGACGCTAGATGCCCCCGCGCCGTAACGCCATCGGCAACGGCATCACCTCTCCCACCAATTCAGAAACGTCATGGCCGGGCTTTGTCCCGGCCACCCCCGCCCTTCAATCCAGAACGTCATGGCCGGGCTTGTCCCGGCCACCCATGAACGCCGTATGGGGAGTGGCCATGCCGGGCATGGCCACTCGTCTGTTCGCGCCGAATGGGTCCCCGGCACGAGGCCGGGGATGACGGTTGGAAAGGGAGGAGAGCTGCGCTCAATCTCTCTCCCCCCTCAGGGGGGAGTACCGGCGAAGCCGGGGAGGGGGGTCAACGCCCAAATCCCCGCTTTTCGGTTCCCCCTGAGCGCGACCTTCGCTAGAGGCTTGGCCATGGTTGCGGGGCGGCGATCGATATTGGCGGCGGTGGTGACGTGGCGGCCCGACGCTGGCCTGGGCGCCCGGCTGGCCGCTCTGGGCCCTCAGGCCGACCATCTGCTGGTGATCGACAACGGCTCGCCGGATATCCGGCGGATCCGGGCCGCGGCCGGCGCCGCCGGCGGCCGCGTCATCGCCAACCGGACCAATCTCGGCATGGCGGCCGCACTCAACCAGGCCGCCGTCGCCGCGCGCAAGGCCGGCTGCGAATGGCTGGCGGCCTTCGACCAGGACAGCCTCGTCCCGCCCGGCGCCCTCGCCAACCTGCTCGACCTGTGGGAGGCCCACCCGGAGCGGGAGCGCATCGGCGTCCTGGCCCTCAGCCGGCGCGATGTGGCGAGCGGGCGCGACTATCACCGGTCGGGCGACATCCTCACCGAGACCGCCGACTGGCGCAGCGTGCGCACCGCCATCACCTCCGGCAGCCTCATCCGCGCCGATCTCGTCGAGGCCCTCGGCGGCTTCGATGAGCGCCTGTTCATCGACGGCGTCGACCACGAGTTCTGCCTGCGCGCCCGCGCCGCCGGCTGGCTGGTCGTCGAGTCGCGCCGCACGATCATGGATCATGCCCTGGGCGCCATCGAAGCCAAGCGCCTGCTGGGGCAGGCGGGGCCGGTGTCAAACCACGCGCCGGACCGGCGCTTCTACATCACCCGCAACACCCTGGAGATCTGCCTGCGCCGGCCGCACCTGGACCCGCTCTGGCGGCGCCGCGCGCTCGCCCATCTGGCCAAGGAGAGCCTGGTCGTCGCCCTGGTGGAGGGCCAGAGGGCGGCCAAGATCGCGGCGATGGCTGAGGGCGTCTGGCGCTTCGCGGCGGGTCGCTTCGGCCCGCGTCACGATCCCGGCTTGCCAGAGCCGCGCTCCGCCATCCATCAAGGGCGCCATGCGCAACGCCGCCGGAATCCTGCCCTCCCAGCTCATTGAGGCCCTGATCGCCGA
>DASXGB010000043.1:0-3241 GCA_036489325.1 Caulobacteraceae bacterium | reverse complement strand
GGCGCGGAGAAGGTCGCGGATTTCGTGCGCGGCGCCGGTGCCGAGGCGCTGGTCGTCCTGGGCGATCTCGGCCAGGCGGGCACGGCGCAACGGCTGGTCGCCGAGACCGTCCAGAAGTTCGGCCGGCTCGATGTCGTCGTGAGCAACGCGGGCTTCGCCGACCGCCGCCCGGTGGGCGAGCTCGACCGCGCCGGCTGGGACGCCAGCCTCGCCGCCATGACCTCGGCCTTCTTCGAGCTCGCCTCGGCCGCCAAGCCGTGGCTGGTGAAAGCGGGCGCGGCGGGCCGATTGATCGGCCTGTCGTCGTTCGTGGCCCATGCCTTCGCGCGGGGCCTGCCGAGCTTTCCGGCGTCGGCGGCGGCCAAGGCCGGCATGGAGGCGCTGGCGCGCGCCTTTGCGCTCGAGATCGCGCCGTCCGGCGGGACGGCCAATTGCGTGGCGCCCGGCCTGATCGAGAAGGATGCCGACGCCCATGTCGCCATATCGCGCGATCGCATGACGCAGATGAGCGCGCTGGTGCCGATGGGCCGCTACGGCAAGCCGGCCGAAGTGGCGGCCGTGATCGCCTTCCTGTGCTCGCCGGCGGCGAGCTACATCACCGGCCAGACGATCCACGTGAACGGCGGGGTGACGCTGTAGAGGCGTGACGCGCCAAAAGAAAACGGCGGGGCCTTGGCCCCGCCGTCGATCCTGGCCGCAATCGAGGAGCGGCTAGAGATGCTTCAGCACGTTCTCGGCCGCGGAGACCTCGAAGGCGCCCGGCTTCTCGACGAACAGTTCCTTGATGACGCCGTTGTCGACGATCATGGCGTAGCGCTGGCTGCGCGTGCCGAGGCCGAACTTGGAGCCGTCCATGGTGAGGCCCATCGCCTGGGTGAACTCGCCGTTGCCGTCGCCCAGCATGAGCACCTTGTCGCCGGCCTTCTGGTCCTTGCCCCAGGCGCCCATCACGAACGCGTCATTGACGGAAATGCAGGCGATGGTGTCGACACCCTTCGCCTTGAGCTTGTCAGCCTCGGCCACGAACCCGGGCACGTGTTTTGCTGAACAAGTGGGAGTGAAGGCACCCGGCAGGGCGAAGGCAACGACCTTCTTGCCGGGCGCGAAAAGTTCCTCGGTGGTGACCGCTTTGGGTCCCTCGGGGCCCAACATGCGCAACGTGGCGCTGGGCACCTTGTCGCCGACTTTCGCCATTTTTTGCTCCTTACATTACTGCCCGATGCGGGACAGCGGCCGCGGACGGCCGCGACTCGCGAACCGGCGGACCCTAGGCGAGGGGTCGGGATTTGTCCATTGGGCCGCCTTCCAGCGCAATCTCCCGGCTTGATCTTTGCTCGGACAATCCCCATGGATTTGGAGGATCATTGCACCATGCCCGGATCAGGCTCCCCTGCCGCTACGTTGGTCGGCCGTTTCCTGGTCGCCGCGCCGTCCATGCCGGACGAGCGTTTCCAGAAGAGCGTCGTGTTCATCTGCAAACACGATGACGATGGCGCGTTGGGCATTATCGTGAACAACAAGGTCGAGGACCTGCCGCTGGGCCAGGTCTACAAGCAGCTCGGCATAGAAGTGTCGCCGGCGGCGGCCGGGCGGGCGGTCCTGTACGGCGGCCCGGTCGAGCCCACGCGCGGCCTGGTGCTGCATTCCGCCGACTACAAGCGCGAGGAGACGCTGCTGATCGAGGGCGGCATGGCGCTCACCGCCTCGGTCGAGATCCTCAAGGACATGGCCGGCGGCAGCGGCCCCAAGGAGGCCTGGCTGGCGCTCGGCCATTCCAACTGGGCCCCCGGCCAGCTCGACCTCGAGATGCAGGACAATGCCTGGCTGGTGGTCGACGGCGACGCCGCGCTGGTGTTCGACGCCAATTTCGGCGCCAAGTGGCAACACGCGTTGGATCGCCTGGGCGGCAAGGGCGGCCCCGGCGGCCGCTTCGACCCGGCGTCCTTCTCGCATCAATCCGGCCGCGCCTGACTTTTTTGCGTCATGGTCTTCCGGACCGCGAGCGTCTCGCCCTGAGCCTGCCGAAGGGTCTCGCTCGCTCATGATTCATGAGGCGAGCGAGACGCTCGCGGTCCGGAAGAGCATGAGCAGAGAAACCTTGAAGCGCGAGTGCAATAGTCGAGTGCAAAACCTTCATCCGGCGGGTGCCAGATGTGCATTTTGCGGCCCCGGATTGCGCTTATTTTTTCCGGGCCAACGGCCTATAGCGTGAGGTGCCGCCGCAACCCTCCCTAGCGGATGGCGCGTACCAGGGACGCTCGCGCTTCCTTCCCCCAACCCCATTGGGAAGCGTGAGCGTCCCACTCTTCTCCGATCGCTATTCGGCGGCGGCCGACTGCAGCGCGGGATTGCGGTAGGCGGCCAAAAGGCTCGCTTCGCGCTTCTTGGCCAGGTCGATGTTCTTGTCCTTGATGTGGCCGAAGCCGCGCATCGTCTCGGGCAACGCCGCGATCTGGATCGCGAGCGCGTGGTTGTTCTGGTCGAGGCTTGTCAGCAGCGTGTCGACAGTCGCCTCGTATTCGCCGATCAGGCGGCGCTCGCGGCGGCGCTCCGCGGTGTAGCCGAAGAGATCGAGTCGCGTGCCGCGCAGGCGCTTCATCGACGCTAGCACGCGGAACATCGGCATCACCCAGGCGCCGTATTCGCGCTTCTTGAGCTGGCCGGTCGCCGGATCGCGGTCGGCGAACAGCGGCGGCGCCAGGTGGAAGGTGACTTTGTAGTCGCCCTCGAACTGCGTGCCGAGCTTCTTTAAAAACTCGCCATCGCTGTAGAGGCGCCCGACCTCGTACTCGTCCTTGTAGGCCATCAGCTTGTAGAGCGACTTGGCGACCGCTTCTGCGAGCCCGCGCCGGCCCGGCGCCTTGTCCTTCTCGGCCCGGGCGACCTTGTCGACGAAGGCGCTGTAGCGTTCGGCATAGGCCTTGTCCTGATAGGCGGTCAGCAGCTCGACCCGCTTGGCCACGATCTCCGGCGTGGTGCGCGCCACCGGCTTCTCGACCCGCAGTGTCGGCTTGGCGGCGGCATTGACCGCGGCCAGGTTGTGGGCGGCCAGCCGGCCCCAGGCGAAGGTGCGCTTGCTGGTCTCGACCGCCACGCCGTTCAGATCGATGGCGCGCTCGATGGCCTCGAACGACAGCGGCAGCAGGCCCTTCTGCCAGGCATAGCCCAGCATGAAGAGGTTGGTGGCGATCGAATCGCCCAGGATCGCCGTGGCGAGCCCGGTGCCGTCGACGAACGAGGT
>DASXGB010000074.1:0-23587 GCA_036489325.1 Caulobacteraceae bacterium | reverse complement strand
TCTCTACGCGGTCGCACCCTATGCCGGTATGCAGGAGAGCGTTCCTCTGCTGGTGCTGCAGTACGCCATCATGATCGGCTTTTATGGCGGTGGCTTCGCGACCATTCCGGCCTACATCGCCGATTGCTTTGGACCGAAATTCGTTGGCGGCATCCACGGCCGCATTCTGACGGCATGGTCGGCGGGGGTGCTGGGCTCCGTGGCGCTCAGCAAGTTTCGCGACCACGAGATCGCGACTGGTGTCGCGCGTGCGAGCGCGAACGCCATGACATTCCAGATCATCGCCGGGCTGCTCCTGGTGGGTCTGATCTGCAACTGGAACCTGGCGCCGGGTCTCCATGCGGCGCCTGGCTCGCGGGCCGCACCTGCCGTCGAACCGCCGGCAGAGGCCATTCGCCCGCGCCCGGCGCCTTGGAGCCGTTCGGCGCTTCTCATGGGTGTCTGGGCGCTCGTCGGCGCGCCGATTGTCTGGGGCGTCGCCCAGACGATCGCCCAGGCCTCGGAGCTGGAGATATCGTGGCGCCTCGCGATCACCCTGCTTCCGCTCTTGATGGGCGTCCTGGTGACCGTTGGATTCTACTATCTGGACAAGAGTCGGTTTGCCGTTCGGGGGGTTGGGTCGCCCTATTTTGCGTCCGTCGCGCTGCTGTTCGCTCTTTACGCGAGCTTGATGGCGACCGAGGTGTGGCAGAGATCGGCGCGGTCCGAACTGCTGGTTCGCACCGAGATATCAGCCCTCGACTCCGCCGTGCGGATCGCCGAGAGCGTGCGCCCGGGGGATCATCGCGTTCGTCGGGCGGCCGAAGCGGATCTGGGTCCGGCAGCTGACAGGGACGTCCAGGCCGACCCGAACAAACCCATCGATCCCCAACAGGACCTATACGAGATCGCCAGAGACCGAGCGTTCTTCGAGGGCGCGCCCGCGGCCAATACCGCGTTCTATCAGGCCATCAGTCAGGCCCATGAGGCGGACCAGGAACGCAAAGCATTGCAGGACCAACGTCTGGCGCCCGAGAAGCTCTTCAGCCTACTGCTATTCGGACTTTTGACCCAAGCCGCGATTGCGCTCTGCCAGGCAGGCAGCGCCCGGGCGATCGGGGCGACCGTCATGCTTTTCAGCATCGCCTTCGCCGCCTCGGTCGGAATACTCGAACTGATGGATACCGCCCCCCGCGCCCCGGCAGCTTCGATCATCGCCCGGTAGCGATAGCTCCGCGATTTGAGCGCCTGCCGCGTTGGATGTCCGCTTCCGTACACGGAAGCCAATCTCCGCTACCGACGCTTAGCGGCCTTCAGTCGGGAGCGGCTGCTAGCTCGCCCAAAGAACGATCGCTGACTGCGCCTTGGGGCGACGCTGAAGCTGCCTCGACGCCGAGCCTGACGTGGCAAATCCATCTTCTCGGCGGTGGCGATAGACTTGAAGGTCAGTTCGCCCGCTTGCGGATCAGCTCGATGAACGCGCGTAGCTTCGCCGGCAGGTTGCGGCGGCTGGGATAGTAGAGGCACGGTGCCGGATAGGCGGGCGACCAGTCTTCGGAGGACCGAGCGGCGAGCAAAGCGGTCCGATTCGAAGCAGACATGATCGTCGTCTCCAGACGCTTCGGGATTGAAGCGCGCAGGATTGAACTAGACGGTCGGCGGCCGGGCCGCTGTGACCGAAGTCAACATGCGATTGCTGGTCGGGCGGCGGATCCGGCCACCGCCGGTCCACCGATGACGTGCCCGGAGGCGGCTTAGCCGCTCGCAAAAGCGGCTTTGGAAATGTGGGTGATCCGACAAGCGAGGTCTGCTTCACCCGAAGCGACAACATAGTGATCGCCGCCGTCGGCGATCCCTGTCGTGAAGACGACGTCGCGGACGTACATCTTGTCTTCGATCGGCCTGGTGAGATCGGGGTTCGCCTCGAGCAACGGCGTATGGCTGGTCATCAAAACGACGCTCGGATCGTCCGGATCGAGAATTGACCAGTAGGTTCGATAGATGCCGACGATCTCCTTTGGCTCCACGCCGTGCCAGAGCGTGAGCCAGCCTTGCACGCCGCCGATGTCGGTCAGGATCGGCGGGCTGCCGCCGCCGATTCTCGCGGTCGCAACGGTTGCAGCGTGAGGGCGGATGCCTGGCTTCGCGAATGGCTTCCAAAAAAGCGCATCAGGGGAATGGGCCAAGTTGATGGACGGACCGGCCCGCCACTCGCTGTCAGGCGGATAGGCGAAATATAAGTCGCCAAGGGGCCGGGTCTGCGCCCAATAGTGGCCGCCGATCTGTCCTTCGAAGATCAGCATGTCCTTGTTCTGATGATCGAGCACAATGTCCTGAAATGTCCAGTCCAGGCCGTTGCTTGAGGTGTAGAGCGTGGTCGAGTGCCGCTCGGGGCTGACCGAACACGTCGTCATCAGCCACCGGTCGTCGACCTTGCTGATACGCGGATCCTCGATGCCGTAGCACTGGAGGCTGTTTTGAGGCGCGATCGCCTTGTCGTAGTGGATCGTGACACGCTCTAGGCCATCAGGCGTTAGCTCGACCGGTAGCAGCCACGAGAGTGAAGTGAGCGCCATGACCTTCCAGCCACCGCTGCGCAGCACGAACGTCCGCGGGTCGGACGTATCGGCGAGGTCGAGAGGCCAGGCGTCGAGGACGCAGCGGCCGCCGTCGCCGCTCGCTTCCCATCGGATCCCATGGATGTGTTTGTCGAAGATCGGTTCTCGCAGCGCCTCAGCGATCCGAACCATCATCAACAGGTTGCCATTGGGAAGCCGGGTCAGGCCGGGGTTGAAGGCGCCCAGCACGTAGGTTTCGGCATCTACGCGGCCCGCAAGGGGCGAGCGAGACAGATCGATATCGTCCGGTGTGAGAACCAGCTTGTCGACCGCGTAGTTCATTCCTTGCTCCGTGTTCGAGGCGCGACGACCGCTAACGCGGCGAGGCCGACAAATGGAGCCTTGGTCTGCTGGCGCACCAGGGCGACGCGGGCTCAGCCCTTCGCCCTCCGCGAGAACGCCATTCTAGCACCGCTGGGTCGGCTATTCGAGCGGCCCGCTAGCGGGGCTCATGCGCAAAGCCTGGGCGCCAACTTGGCTTCGGGCGTCGTTGGCGCTCCACGGGCGACGCGGCCGATCTTCCCGGTGTTGGCGATAAACTTGAAGGTCAGCTCGCCCGCTTGCGGATCAGCTCGATGAACGCGCGCAGCCTGGCAGGTAGGTTGCGGCGGCTCGGATAGTACAGGCAAAGGCCCGGATAGGCGGGCGACCAGTCCTCGAGGACCGGCTCCAACCGGCCCGCCTCTGCGTGGTCGGCGATCGCAATATCGGAGAGGTAGGCCACGCCCTGTCCCGCCAGCGCGGCCTGCAGCATCAGGTCGCTCTCGTCCAGGGTGAGATCGCCGGGGACGTCCAGAGCCACGCTCTGCCCGCGCTTCTCGAACTCCCAGCGATAGATGGCCCCGCTGGCCATGCGAGCACGGATACAGCGATGGGCCATCAGGTCTTGCGGCGTCTTCGGCCTCGCCCGGCCCTCGAAATAGGCCGGCGAACCGACGACGACGGATCGCATGGTTCGGGTGATCGGCACGGCGATCATGTCCGGCGGCACGAACTCCGCCAGCCGCACGCCAGCGTCGAAGCCCTGGCCCACCACGTCCACCAGGGCGCCCTCGGTGACCAGTTCGACGCCCACCTGCGGATAGAGCCGCATATAGTCGAAGATGAGGGGCGCGAGGATGATGCGAGCCGCCCCCAGCGCCATGTTCAGCCGCAGGAGACCGGCCGGCTCCGCGCGATGCGCCTCGATACGCTCCACCGCTTCGCGGATCGCAGCCAGCGCCGGCGCCACCTCGGCCACGAACTGCTCCCCTTCCGCCGATAGCGCCACGCTGCGGGTGGTGCGGTTGAACAGGCGCACCCCCAGCCTCCCCTCCAGCGCCGCCACCGCATGACTGAGCGCCGAGGACGCAATGCCGAGCTCGCGCGCGGCGGCCCGGAAACCGCCGAGGCGCGCCACCGCAACCACGGCTTCGAGCTCGATCTGGCTGGTCTTCATTGCGCGATTTTGCGTATCATTCTGTGCCGATTTGATCGGCTTATCAGATCACTGGATCGGCGTCATCTTCCGCCATCACACCGGATGGAGACCCCCATGCGCCAGATCGACAAGATCTACATCGATGGCCAGTTCGTCACCCCGCACGGCGAGGAGCTGTTCGACCTCTTCAACCCCGCCACCGAGGAACGGATCGGCCAGGTCCGCCTGGGCGATGGCGAGGACGCCCGCGCCGCGGTCGCCGCGGCCAAGCGCGCCTTTCCAGCCTTCTCGCGCACCGGCAAGGCCGAGCGCATTGGCCTGCTGCATCGCCTGCACGACGCCGTTGCGCCGCACGCCGAGGCGATGGCCGCGGCCATGGTCGAGGAAAATGGCGCGCCGGCCTACTTCGTGGACTTCTCCGCCCGGCGCTCGGCCAGCGTCTTCCTCGACATGGCCCAGACGCTGGAGGACTTCGACTTCAGCCAGACCATCGGCCGCGCTGAGGTCACGCTGCAGCCGTTGGGCGTGGTCGCCGCCATCACACCCTGGAACAGCAACTACGGATTCATCTGCGGAAAACTCGCCGGCGCCATCGCCGCCGGCTGCACCATCGTCATCAAGCCCAGCGAGATGAGCGCGATCCAGACGAATGTTCTGATGGGAGCTCTGCACGAGGCCGGCCTGCCGGCGGGAGTCTTCAACATCGTTAACGGCCGCGGCGACGTGGTCGGCGCCGAACTGACCTCGCACCCCGACGTCGCCAAGGTCACTTTCACCGGCTCGACGCCGGTGGGCCGCGCCATCCTGCGCGCCGCTTCTGAGACCATGAAGCGGGTGACCCTGGAGCTGGGCGGAAAAGGGCCGAACATCATCCTGGAGGATGCAGATCTCGACACCGCGATCCCGACCGCGGCGATGATGGGCTTCGGCAACAGCGGCCAGGCCTGCGTGGCCGGCACGCGTATCCTCGCGCCGAAATCACGCCTGCCGGAGATCCTGGAGCGGCTGAAGGCGACGGTCGCCGCCGTGAAGGTCGGCGAGACCACCGATCCGTCCGTCATGATCGGCCCCATGGTCAGCCGCAAGCAGTGGGACCGCGTGCAGGGCTATATCCGCCTGGGCCTGGAGGAAGGCGCCGAGCTGCTGGTTGGCGGCGAAGGCCGGCCCGCTGGCCAGGCGCGCGGCTGGTTCGTTCGGCCGACCGTCTTCGTCAGCGTCTCCAACGACATGCGCATCGCCCGTGAGGAGATCTTCGGCCCGGTGCTCTGCGTCATCCCCTATGAGGACGAGGAAGAAGCGATCGCCATCGCCAACGACACGGCCTATGGCCTGCAGGCCTATGTCGCCAGCGCGGACCTGGGCCACGCCCGGGCGGTGGCCGAGCGGCTGGAGAGCGGCCGGGTGGTGATCAACGGCGCGCCGCACGAACCCCTGGCGCCCTTCGGCGGCTTCAAGCAGTCCGGCATCGGCCGCGAATACGGGCGGTTCGGCCTGGAGGCCTATCTGGAGCCGCGCGCGGTGCTGGCTTGAACTCGAAGAACGGGGATTGCCGTGACAGTGCACCAAATGGCGCCGCTAACGCTCCTTCCCGCGGTCCCAAGCGACGGTCGTCTCGTCTGACCAACAGCCTGAGCTATTTAGTGCACTATCGCCGTAATCCCTGTCACCGTAATCCACGACTTCACCCTCTTCGGCTCGCGGCCAGAGGCCTTGGTCGAAATCCTCGAACGCACAGTCCAAAGGGACTTGAAAAATGGTGCGGACATATGCCGCGCTCTCCGGCATCGACCCGCGAAAGCCGAGGGCCTTCACCAGCGAGATCCACTAAGTCATTGAAAGAAATGGCGCGCGAGGAGCGATTCGAATAGCCGTTCGACGTGCCATCTTTCACGCACGCCGGGCTAAACGTTGGACACTTGCCTCGGCGGGGCCAAGACCGCAACCTAGTCCCGGAACGGCCCGGATCGCCTGCACCAACCCTTTGCAGGTGATCGGCCGCGCTCTCTGCGACTATTACTATTCGGCTGACGGAGCGGACCATGAGCAGCGAGGCGCGCGTGTTTCCCCCCGGCTTCATCTGGGGCGCGGCGACCGCGGCCCACCAGGTGGAGGGCAGCAATGTCGGCTCCGACTGCTGGGCGCTGGAGCATGCCATCCCTTCGCTGTTCAGCGAGCCATCGGGGGACGCCGTCGATCAGTATCACCGCTTCGCCGACGACATGGCGATCGTCGCCGCCCTTGGCTTCGGGGCGTATCGCTTCTCCATAGAATGGGCCAGGATCGAGCCGGAGGAAGGGAGCTTTTCGTCGGCCGCGCTCGCCCACTATCAGCGCTGCGTCGACGACTGCCTCGAGCGTGGCGTCGAGCCGGTGCTCACATTTCATCACTTTACGCTGCCGTTGTGGCAGGCCAGGCGCGGCGGTTTTGCGGATCCCGAATTCGCGGACCGCTTCGCCCGCTACTGCGAGCATGCGGCGCGGACGCTGAAGGGCTTTTCCACGGCCTGCACCATCAACGAACTCAACCTGCCGCTCTTCCTGCGCGACGGCGCACTCGAGCGGCTGCGTTCAGTTGGCGGCCGCGCCAGGCTCGAGGCCGCGGAGGCGTTGCTGGGAGGGTCGATTGAAAGCTTCTTTCTGTTTACGCCCCCGGAGGCGATCCTGGGCCAGGGCTTGGCCGCCCACGCCAGGGGGCGCGACGCGATCAAGTCCGCGCGCCCCGACTGCCGGGTGGGCGTGACGCTGGCGCTGCAGGACGAGCAGGCAGAGCCGGGGGCCGAGGCGCTGCGCGACCAGCGCCGCGACGCCTACTACGGCGTTTGCCTGGACGCAGTCGCCGGCGACGACTTCATCGGCGTGCAGACCTACTCGCGCATCTTAGCCAGACGCGACGGAAGCGTGGGACCAGCGCCCGGCCACCCGCTCACCATGATGGGCTACGAGGACCGCCCGCAGGCCCTGGCGGAAACCTGTCGCTTTGCGTGGGAGCGGACGAAGACCCCGATCCTGGTCACCGAGAACGGCTGGGCGGGCGAGGACGACCGCCGCCGCGCCGCCTTTGTCGTCGAGGCGCTGGCCGCACTCCACGATGCGATCGCGGACGGGGTCGATGTCCGCGGCTATTTATACTGGTCGCTGCTCGACAATTTCGAATGGATCCGCGGCTATCAGCCGAAATTCGGACTGATCGCCGTCGACCGGGCGACCATGCGCCGGCAGATCAAGCCTTCGGCCGTCCTTTTGGGCGGCATCGCCCGAGCCAACGCCCTGCCGGCGCCCATCGCCGCCGAGGCGATTGTTGCTGATACGACCGCCGCCGCGAAGGGCTCCGGCGCGCCCGTAGGGGTATGAGCCAGCAAAGAAACAAACAGTCTTGCTTGCCTGTAAAACGTGAGTAAGAGTTCCCGATCAGTCGCAGGAACATCAGGACGTCAGCCAATGCCACCGCTCACTCCTCCGGCGGCCGCGACCGACGCCGACCCAGCCGGAGCAGTGAGCGTCACGGCGGAGGCGGCCCCCGAAGCGGCCGGCCGGAGCTACCCGGCCGAGCTCATATCGCCGTCTCAGGCGGAAACGCCGGTGCGCGCCTACATCCCGATGACCATCTCGCCGGAAGCCCGGGCAATCTATGTTGCGTACCAGGCGTTTATCATGGGTCCCCGGCCGGCGCCGCCTGAGACGCTCGCGGACTTTGATCTCATGTATGAGAACGCCGAGAAAAGCAGCCTCGCCGCTTCGGAAGCCAGGGTGACACAGCTTCAGCCCACGATCGCCGAGCTACGCTTGAATGACTCCCTGGTCTATGAGGTGAAGCCCAAGGACTACCGGGACGACGGCACCGCCATCCTCTTCGTGCACGGCGGCGGTTTCGTCGTCGGCAGCGCCAAATCCAGCGTCGGCGAGGCGGCCGGTATCGCCGCCTTGACTGGAAAGCGCGTCTACGACGTCGACTACACCGTGGCGCCGCGGGGCAACTGGAAGATCGCAACCGATCAAGTGATGAACGCCTACAAAGGCGTGCTGGCGCTAGGCTACGACGCCAGGTGTGTCGGGATGATCGGCGGCTCCGCCGGCGCTTCTATCGTCGCGTCGACGACGTTGAAAATCCGCGATAGCGGCAACCCGATGCCGGCCGCTTTGGTTCTGTTGTGCCCAATGAGCGACTTAACGGAGGGAGGCGATACCCGCTACACGCTGATGGACGCCGATCCGGCTCTGTGGGCGCCGCAAGTCCGCCCGGGCTTGGACGCCTACGCGGCGCCCGCGGACCAGAAGAACCCCTATGTGTCACCGGTCTACGGCGACTTCAGCAAGGGTTATCCTCCCACCCTGATCCAGGGCGGGACCAAGGAGTTTCTGGTCAGCGACATGGTGCGCCTGCACCGCGCGATCAAACGCGGCGGCGGCGTATCGGACCTCGAGCTCTACGAGGGCATGCCGCATGGCTTCATGGGGGTGATGGCCGAGGCCCCGGAAGGAAGGGAGGCCCGCGCCGAACAGTTGGCGTTCTGGGACCGCTATCTCCCGCCCGTCAAGTGAGAGGCTCCCCGGCGCGGCCAGAGAGCCGCAGGAGAACCGCCGGGCCTGCAGCCGGCTCTCGGGCAGGGCCGGCGCCGCGCGAATCCGCGTCCGAACTGTCGCCCGCATGGTTCGCCGACCCCCCGTTGCGCTACCGTCCGGCCGCCACCGTGACGGTGGGACTAACGCCGGCGGAGGACATCCCCGGACAACTCCAGGCTGTGGTTGACCGCGGCTTTGGCGCGTTGATGATCGCGCCCGGCGCCGAAATCGCCAAAGTCGACCCTGGTTCCAGCCGCGATCCGACGATTCAGCGGGTCATACGCGCGGCCAGGGCCCTCCGTCGCCCGGGCCGCAGGCCCGACCCTCTGCCCGACATCGGCGAGGACGGCTCAGGCCCCGCGCCCGCATATCTCGGCGAGGAGTACTTTCACCGCTATGAGGCGGCCCTGGCTTTCGCCAAAGCCAGGGGCATGACCGCCATCCTCTACGACGAGCTGGGCTATCCTTCGGGCTCGGCCGGAGGCGGTCGGATCGATCCGGCGAACTATCGCAAGCTCCTGGTCCGCACCAGGCTCGAGGCCGTTCCCGGGGCCAACGTCTTCGTCGCGCCGACGGGCGCCTTGCTCGCCGCCGTGGCGGTGAACGGGACTACGAAGGCGCGAGTAGATCTGACCGGCCACGTCAGCGACGGCGCGCTGAGATGGGACGCGCCGGCCCCCGGCTGGTCCCTTCAGTTCTTCACCCTCCAGACCGCCGAGCCTCAGGGCGGGGCGCAGGACTATTACGCCGTCGCCGATTATTTCGACCCGAAGGCGGTGAAACAATTCATTGACGTGACTTACGAGGCATACGTCCGCCACGTGGGCGCGTATTTCGGGAACACCATCACCCTGACCTTTTTCGATGACGTCGGCATCTATTCCGCCGATCGAACCTGGGGGGAGGGGTTGGGCGAGCGCTTCAAGGCGCGCACCGGGCGCAAGCCCGCAACCTACTATCCGGCGCTCTGGGAGGACATCGGTCCGGAGACGGCGGCCGCGCGGGTCGCGTTCTTCGCCGCTCGGGCGGAGGCGCTGGGCGAGGGCTTTCCCGAGCTGGTGACAAGATGGTGCGAGCGGCACGGTCTCCAGGCGAGCGGTCACACGCCCGGCCAATACGAGATTCAGCCTACCGACATGAACGGCGACCCGTTCAAATTCTATCGAGCGCAACCGGTCCCGATGATCGACGTCATCTTTCTCTACGGGTTCGGGCGTGATGGCTTCAAGCTGACCACCTCGGCGGCGGACGCGATGGACAAGCCCGTCGTCGTCGCAGAGCAGTTCACGACCGGGGGCACGCCGACCGGATATCGGCGGGCGATGGACTCTCTGGTGCGCGGCGTGAATTCCCTCATCACCTGCACGACGAGCACGGTTGGAGGCCCGGCCGGCTTGGCCGACTACGTCGGACGCGCTTGCATGCTGCTGCGCGGCGGCAGGCGCGTGGCCGATATAGGGATCGTCTACCCGATCACATCCCTGCAGGCTTTCTACCGGTTCGACGCGCCGGAGAACCAGGAAGGTCCGCTAGGCCACTATGCGCCGAAGAGCGCGGACTATCTGGCCGTGGGCGACCGTCTTACCGGCGATCTGCACCGCGATTTCACGTTCATTCACCCGGACGATCTTGCGAGCGATCATCTGAAGGTCGGCCGCGGCCGCCTGACACTCGACAACCCGGTGAACCGGCAGGACTACCGCGTGATGATCCTCCCCGGCGGCGAGGTCGTCGGGCTCGCCGCGCTGAACAAGCTGGAGGCCTTCTGGGAAGCCGGCGGCGTGGTCATCGCCACGACCGAGCTGCCGTCCAAGTCCGCTGAGTTCGGCATGGACATCGAGGTCTGTTCGCTCGTCCAGAGGATGTTCGGCAAGTCAGGCCAGGTGCGGCGCAACCGGGCGGGCGGCGCGACACTGTTCGTCCCGAACCCGACTTCCCGCGCGCTGAAGAAGGCGCTCGCTCGCCTCGGGCCGCCCGCCGATGTCGCCTTCAGCGGCGATCCGCATCCGCGCAGTGGAAACGGCGCCTTGGCCTACATCCACAAGGTCAAGGGCGGGCGCGAGATCGTGTTCCTGGCCAATTCCTCGAAAAGCGCGGTGGAGACGACGGTGTCGCTGCGCGGCGCGTTCGCGCTCGAGCTCTGGGACCCCCACACGGGCAGCGCCGGCGCAGCGTCCAGCGCCTGCGTCGTCGGAACCGGCCCGCATGCCCGCACTGAGGTCCCTGTCACCCTGAGGGGCGGGCGCAGCCTGTTCCTGGTCGGCCGCCGCTACCGCGCCGGCGGACGAAGCGAGCTTGCAGCGGCGCCTGGACGATGAGGCGTTAACGTCACCGTCATCGATCCGGCCACGGCGGCGCGGACACTAACGGCGCCGTCGGTCACCTCGACGCAGCAGTCTGCCGGCGCTCCGACCTTGAAGCCATCTGGATAGGCGGCGACGGGCGCCGCGATCTCCGTCGCGCCGGGAGTCTGTGGGTCGGCGTCGATCACGGCTCCGAAGACGCCGCTCTCCGTGTCGAAATGCATGCGAACCAGTGTGCCCTGAGAGGCTCGCACATAGGGCCGGGCGAAACCGGGCGTCCCGCGCCCGCCGTCGTTGGTTTCGTCCTGCTGGTCGCTCGAGAACAGCGACATGTCCTCCCGGTTCCAGCCATCGCCGATCAGCGGATCGTTGCGGTTGGTCGCCGTATAGTTCCACCAGGTGGCCGACAGCTTGAGCGAATCCAGCGCATCCGACATCAGACTCAGCATCTGCGACTGCTTGGCGAAGACCTGCGGTCCACGCTCTCCCATGGCCCAGGCGCGATAAGCGGCGCCGTCGTCGATCCCGAACTGAACGCCGATTTCTCCGATCAGCGTCGGCCCCCCGAAAGACTTGGCCAAGTCCCTGGACGCCTCCAGGCCTCGGCGGTAGCTCTCGCCCACCGAGTGGGGGCCGCGCAGCCGCCGACCCGTGAGCGCGTCGATATGATCGTCCACGTCGAAACGCCGGGTGGTGAGGTTGGCGAGGTCGTACCAGTGCGGGGCGTTGACTGACCCCCGAGGCATGGCGGCTGGATAACCGCTTCCGACGAAGGCGGCCGCAACCTCGATCTCGGCAAACATGATCAAGTCCGGCCGCTGAGCGCGCATCGCATCGGCGACGGCCTGGAAAAAGGGCGCGAAGGCGTCGCGAGGCGCCTGAAAGGGGCCGCGCGGCCCACGCAGGAAGGCTTCCTCTTCGAGGGGCGCGGCGCGCCCGTCTTTCAGGGCGTAGACTCCGGCTTTTTCGAATGGGCAGGCCATGCCCTCGCGCCAGATAGGAATTCCGTTCGGGTTGAGGGTTCGCTCGCCCACCACGTGCGGGCGGCCAGTCTCGCGCCCGGCGATCACCGGGACGGTCACAGGCAGGCCGCGGGCCAGCGCGAAGCCGTCAAGCGGACTGAGCGCTGGTCCAATCGCGACAGGTGAGGGGGCGTCAACGCCGCGGTCGGACAACAATTGTCCGTGCCAGCCCATGGAAGGTTCATTCAGGCTATCGAAGCCGATGACATGGGTGAGGGGCGCGAGCCATCGCGCCATGCGCTCGACGCAACCGAGATAGCGGCCCTGCAGAAAGTCCTGGACGTTCAGGCCATCGATGCTGAAGTCCGGGGTGAGCCAGCGGCCGCCGAAGAACAGACTCCACATGATCCCGTTCGCAGGAAGTCGATAATTGGACGGCCAGTGGAGTCGGTCGCGGTCGAGGCCAGGCTGCATGACAACTGCGGCGTCCGCGTCACGGAAGCGCTCGAAGTCGAGCCCGACAGCCTCGAACGTCCAGCCTGGCGCGCCGGAACCGCCGCTCATCCGGCTCCAGGCGTCCTGGTGGAAATCGACGATGACGTAAAAGCCATGCTCGCCAGCCAGACGCGCGATCTCGGCGTAGTAGTCGAGGTAGGCCTCGTCATAACGTCCCGGGCCGGCATGCTCGATCGCCTCCCATGTCGTCAGCAGACGAAGGCAATTGAAGCCCCATGCCCTCAGCCGCGAGAAGTGATCATTCGCCTCTTCCAGGGGGAAGGGCCGGCCGATGAAACTGACCTCGCGGTGATCCGAAAAGTCGCCCTGCGGGTGCGCGGCGCCGTTCGCTCGCGGAACCTTGGAATCGCCACCGAGGTTCACGCCGCGCAGCAGCACCTCGCGGAGCTGGGCGTCGAGCAGCTGGTCGCCGACGACGCACAGCGGTGAAGGCGGCATGCAGGTCCCCCAAACATGAACCCAACCTACAAACAGGGCAGACCGTTTCTAAATTGCGGCGTTTACGCTGTCCAGCCACCGCTTCGAGGTCGACCCTGCAGCGCCGCAGTGCGCCGGCGCGGGGCTAACCCATGTTGGAAAGGCAAGCGCGCCCGCCGCTTCCGGCGTCGGGCTCAAGGAGTCGAGCCGGATTCTTCCGCCGGCGGGATGAGCCCCTCTGACAAGGCGTGCAGTAGACGCTTCAGGAGTTGGATGGCTTCATCGAGTTCGGCGCGATCCTGGAGCAGCATCAGGTCGATGGAGAGGCCCCTGACGGCGGCCACGAAAAGACGGCGCATGGCATTGGCTTCGGGAAGATCTCGGAAGCCGCCTTCCTTGAGAATCCGCTCGACCGCCACGCGTGAGGCCGCCTCGATCCGCCGCTGAAGGGGGGCCAGGCGCTTGGCGAGTTCCCGGTCGGAGCGCGAGCCCATCATGATCTCGAGCACGGCCATCGCCGACGGGCGGGTGAGCAGGTCCCACATGAGATCGGGGAACCGGTAGAGGCGCTCTCTAGGGGAATCGGTCATGGCGCCCCGGCGGCGATACTCGGCCGTCTCCCGCTCGTAGACTTCGGCCACCACGGCAAGCATCAGGTCGACCTTGGTGGGGTACTGGTGAAGCATTGCGCCGCGGCTGACTCCCGCCTCGTCGGCGATCAGCCCTGTGGTGGTCGCGCCATAGCCCACCCTGTGCAGGACGGCGATGGCACCCTCGATGAGCTTTCGCTGGGTGTCGGCGCTGCGCTCGGCTTGGGTGCGGCGCTTGGCAGTCGTGCGGCGAGGCCGCCTCACCCGAGGCGGACTTACGCCCGTGAACCCCGCCTCGTCGGCCACTCGGCTCGGCCCCTTTCCCGCTGCTCGGCCCGCCAAGGGTATAGCCGCCCCCAAGAGGAAAGTCAGTCGCCTCTATGAGTTGCGGCCGGCGCCACCCGCGGCGCTTTCCTTAACGGGTTCAATCGCTTCTATCGCAGATTCTACATACAGGACAGCCCGCTTGTAAATCCACTTCGTCACGGCTATGGATTAAGGAAAGGCGGCAGCCGCTCAGACCGCCTTCTCAGGAGGGGGGGTTGCGAACATGACAGACGGCCAGCCGAAAGCGTCGAGGATTGCCGGGTTGCTGCTTGGCGGCGCGGGGATGGTCCTCGCCCTCCTGGCCGCGCCGGCGGCGGCGCAGGCCGCTTCGGCGGCGGAGCCAGCGACGGGCGCCGGGACGGCGTCGACCAGGTCGGCCACGGTGCTCCAGGAGCTGGTCGTCACCGCCGAGCGCCGCGCGATGAACCTGCAGAAGGCCCCGATCGCGGCGACCGTTCTCACTGGCGACGACCTGAAGAAGCGGGGCATCGACAATATCGACATGCTCCAGTTCATGACGCCATCGCTCAGCATCGTGGACACAGGCGTCGGCGCGCTGGTCAACATCCGCGGCATTGGCAAGAGCGACCAGGGCCAGGAGGTGGCGCCGGGAACGCTGATCTACCGCGACGGCGTGTCGGTGACGCCAGGCGGGATCCTCAGCGACGAGCCCTACTACGACATCTCGAACGTCGAAGTGCTGCGCGGACCCCAAGGCACCTTCGCCGGCGAGAACTCCACCGGCGGCGCGATCTTCATCACCGAGACCGATCCGGTGCTGAACCACTTCGGCGGCTGGGTCGAAGCGCAGTATGGAAACTACAACGACGCGCGGCTGCAGGGCGCGGTCAACCTGCCAGTCGGCGACACATTCTCCCTGCGCATCGCCACAGATCTCGAAAGCCGCGACAGCTTCTTCCACATCACCACTCCGTTCACCGGCAGCGATGGAAGGCTGCTGCTCGGCGCCGGGCGCGCAAGCGCGCTTTGGCAGCCGACCAAGGCGTTCAAGGCGGTCCTGAAGCTCGACTACATGGACGAGGACATGAGCCACCCGTCCGGCGTCTTCAACGGGAACACCTCGACGCTGTTCGACGTGACGCAGACCGGCCACATCCTCGGCATCGAGCGGCAGTTCCGCGCCGTGCTGCAGCTCAACTACGAGTTCGACAACGGGATCACGGTCAAGTCGATCACGGGCTACCAGCTTGGCAAGGTCGCCGCCATCATTGACGCCAACGGGGCGGCCACGCCCACGGGCCTCGGGGGCGAGATCACCTACCACGCCAAGTCGATCGACCGGACGGTGTCGCAGGAGATCGATATCGTCTCGCCGTCGACCGGCCGCTTCCAGTGGGTCGTGGGCGGCGTCTACCAGAGCGACGTCGTGAGTCAGCCGAATGGCGCCAACTGGCTGTCGCTGACGCCGGGCTCGACCCCGAGCACGACCATCGCCGAGTGCACGATTTTCTTTCAGACACACGGGCTGGTCCCGTGCGAGACCGTCCTGCTCGACCAGTACAGGGCGACGAAGGACAGTGCGGGCGGGTTCGGCCAGGTGAGCTTCGCCATCACACCGACCCTGAAACTGAACGTCGGGGCGCGCTACTCCGCACTGAGTTTCAGGCTGGACAGCCTCGACGAAGCCATCTTGTTCAACACACCCTTCTTGGGCCAGCGGATCGTCAACGACACCGAGAAGGACAGCAAGCTGACGGGCAAGATCGACCTCGACTGGAACGTCGATCCGAACAACCTGCTCTATGCATTCGTCGCGACCGGCCACAAGGGCGGCGGGGTCAATGGCCTGGGAACGCTGCTGCCGATCATTCCAGGGGTGCCGCTGCCACCGGCGACGCCGGCGCAGCTGCCGGCGCAGTTCGGCCCAGAGAACGTGACCGACTACGAAGTCGGCTGGAAGGCGAGCGCCTTCGACAATCACCTGCGCACGCAGCTGGGCGCTTTCTATAACGACTACACGGGCTTCCAGGTGGCGTTCTTCGAGCCCGCGATAGCGGCGGGCATCGATGTCAACGCGGGGGGGCACACCAAGATCGACGGTGTCGAGGCCCAGGCGCAGGCCCAGTTCGGCGGATGGTCTTTGAACTTCGGCGCGTCCTACCTGCACTCGTCGCTCGGCAACATCATGGCGATCGATTCGCGCAATCCGGCCGCAGGGGAGGTGAACCTGAGCGGCCGGCAACAGACCTACGCACCTCCCTGGACCGTCCAGGTCGGCGTTCAGTACACTTTCAATCTTCCGGGCGACTCAACCCTGACGCCGAGGCTCGACTACGGCTATGTGGCCGCGCAATGGGCGACACTGTTCGAGGTGCAACCGGAAGACTACCTGGCGCCGCGCAGCCTGGTCAACGCGCAGATCGTCTACGACCGGCCGGGCGGCTGGCGGGTCACGCTCTATGCGACGAACCTATTCGACGAGCATTACGTGGCCGCGCAGGTCCTGGACAATCTCGGCGTTCCTGGGCCGCCCAGACAGTTCGGCGTGCGCTTGCTCAAGTCATTCTAGCGGATCTGGCCCATGGCAGGCCAGCGCTCGCTCGGTAGTCTGGCCGTGAATTCGCCACCGCCCGCCGTCGGCGGGTCTCGGACCCGGCCAATCGCGACCGTATCCACCGGCGCGCTCGCGGGCGCTGTCGAGGACGACGCCGCAGTGTTCCGCAGCGTTCCCTACGCCGCGCCGCCGGTCGGCCCGCTGCGCTGGCGCCCGCCCCAGCCGGCGGCTGAATGGCAGGGCTTAAAAGATGCCACGCGCTTCGGCCCGGCCTGCCTGCAGGGGCATCCCAGAGGCCTGACCGATGTTACGCCTTACGGCGGCGCGCCGGAGCCGACGAGCGAGGACGGCCTGACACTGAACGTCTGGGCGCCGGTCCACATGCCCGCAGGCGCACCGGTTATGGTCTTCTTTCATGGCGGGTCGGGAGTCTTCGGCTCCGGAGCGTTGCCCTACTACAGCGGCGCGGCCTTCGCCCGCGATGGGGTCGTGCTCGTGACCGCGAACTACCGTCTGGGCGCCCTTGGCGGATTCGCCCACCCGGCGCTCACGCGCGAGGCCAGCGCGAGGGGCGAGCTGATGGGCGCCTACGCGACCATGGACCAGGTGGCGGCGCTGCGCTGGGTGAAGCGCAACATTGCGGCCTTTGGCGGAGACCCCGGCAACGTCACCATCTTCGGGGAGTCGGCCGGCGCGATAAGCGTCCTGAACCTACTCACCATGCCGCTTGCGCACGACCTGTTCGACAAGGCGATCGTGCAGTCGGGCGGCGGCTGGTTTCCGGCCGGACAAGACCGCGTGCGGGCCGAGGCCGCGGGCGTGGAGATCGGCAAGGCTTTCGGCGTTCCCGCCGGCGGCTCGGTTGAGGAGCTGCGCGGGATTCCGGGCCAGCCCCTGATGGACCTGAACCTGCCTGGCGCCGGCTTTCCCGACCCGCGCCTGGCGCCTGAAGGCGTCACCGCGGCGATCGCCGCGGGTCGGCACGCCCGCGTGCCACTGATGATCGGGGTTAACAGTGGAGAGGATTCGCTGCTCGATCATGGCGACGGCGTCGCCAAGCTCCGGGCCGATATCAAGCCCAGCGTGATGGCTCGGTTGAAAGCGCTCTACCCCGACGCCGACGAGGAGACGTTGGTGCGCAACTATTTCCGCGACGGCGTGGGCGCCTCAGCTGCCCGCTGGGTGGCCGGCAAATGGTCGACCAAGGCGCCCGCCTACCTCTATCGCTTCGAGCACGTGGATGAGGCCGCGCTCGCCCACCGCGACCGCGCTCCGCACGGGAGCGAAATCTTCTACGTCTTCGAGACGCTCGGTGAGCAGCCGGCCAGCATCGGCGCCTTCCAGCCAACTTCGGCCGATCGAAGCGTGGCCGCCGGGATGCACGCCCGATGGGTCGCGTTCGCCAGGAGCAGCGATCCGAACGTCGAGGGTCTCTCGCCATGGCCGGCGTATTGCCGTGAGCGCGACCCTTGGATGGTGTTCGGTCAGGATGGCTCGGGCGCCCGCAACCAACTGATGCAGAAGCAACTAGACTGGTACGAGAGGCGCACCGCGCCGCTCATCCTCATGCTCCGTGCGCAGGCGGCGTGGCGACGCCTGCCGTACTTGCTGACGCGCCCGCCGCGAGGGGAGCACCGTGAACTGGCGGGTCACCTGACGTGAGCGACGGCGCCAGCGTCCGGCTCGGTTTTGGGACCAAGGTCTCCTATGGCGTGGGCGCGTTGGCGCAGGGCGTGGGCGCGGTGGCGCTGTCGACCGGGCTCGTCAACTTCTATCTGATTGCGGTCGTGGGCCTCAGGCCCGCGGTGGTCGGCGTAGTCGTGCTGCTGTCTCTTATCATTGACGCGCTCGTCGATCCTGCGATCGGCTTGTGGTCAGACCGGTTGCGCTCGCCGTGGGGACGGCGCCATCCTTTCATGTACGCATCCGCCCTGCCGATCGCGCTCGGCATTGTGCTGCTCTGGCGCCGTCCGTCCGGCCTGTCGAACGACGCCATGGCGATCTACGTTCTGGCGATGCTGGTGCTCGTGCGGCTCGCCGGCGGACTCTACCAGATCCCGAGTGACGCGCTCGCGCCAGAGCTGGCGCCGGACTATCACGAACGCACCACCCTTATCAGCTGGCGCTGGTTCTTCGGGCTCGCCGGCACCGTGGTGTTCGCTGTCGTCTCCGGGACCGTCTATCTTCGCAAGGATAGTTCGCACCCGCTCGGCCAGTACGATCCCGCCGCCTACGCGAACTTTGGGGTCATGGCCGCCATCGTGGCCTTCGTGGCGATCATCGTCTCTGCGGCGGCGACGCATCGGTATATCCCGCGGCTGTCGCGGCCCGTTGCGCGGCGCCAGACGCCGGGGCAGTCGCTACGTGAGATTCTCTCGGTCCTCTCGAACCGGTCGTTGATCGCGATCATGGTCTCGGGCCTGATCTCGGGCGTCGCAAGCGGAATCACGGATTCCATCGGCCCGTTCATGAACTACTACTTCTGGGGCCTGACGCCGCAGGTCGCCAGCCTCCTGGTCGCGTTTGCCGCGCCGGCGGCGGTGTTCGGCGTCGTGCTCGCGCCAATCCTTTCGCGAGCACTCGACAAGAAGCGGACCATGATCGTCGTCTTCGCCTTCTCGACGTTGGCGGGCGTGATTCCGGTTTTGCTGCGGCTCTTAGGCGTCCTTCCTCCCAACGGCTCGATCTGGGTCCCGGTGATACTGGTGGCCGATCTGTTCGTCGCCGCGACGCTCCTCATCATTGGCCTCGTCATCATGGGCTCGATGGTGGCCGACGTCGCCGAGGACAGCGCCGTGAAGACCGGCGCCCGCTCCGAGGGGCTTCTGTTCGCCGCCAGGGGGCTTCTGCCGAAGGTCACCGCGGGCATAGGCGGGCTCGTCGGCAACCTGATGCTTGAGTTCGTGCGCTTTCCCGCCGCCGCAAAAGCCGGAAAGGCGGTGATCGTCGATCCGACCGTCATGCGCCACCTGGCGCTCGTCTCCCTGCCGGCGGGCGTCGTGCTCAACCTGGTCGCGATCAGCGTGCTGGCATTCTATCGAATCGATCGCACCACACATGAAGCCAACCTCGAGGCGCTGCGCCAGGCGGCGGCTGGCGATGGCGGGTCGCCGAACGTCCCGCAAGACTCGGCTGCACCGCTCGGCGAGCCCGGACCAGTCACGCGCCCGGTGTGAGGTTGCAATCGCGACTGGGAATGGTTTCGGCGTGGCTAGTCGCCGCCGGCGCCCATGGCGGCCGCGCCGGCCGTCGCCAGATTCAGGATATGTCTGCCTGAGCCAAGCATTTTCTGATGGCTATCCTCGTCGCATAGAAAGCCGTCCGGAGGATCGAAGCGTGCCCTTGCGCCCGGAGGCACCTGCGCCGCAATGGTGAGTTCGCCGCCTCGGAAATCCCAGCGGACCGACGCCGGGCCGTACGCGGTATCGACCGTCGCTTCGGCCCAGGTCAGTCCGCCGCCCGGTCTGGGCGCCACGACAAACGGCTGGTCGGGATCGGAAAGATCGATCACCAGGCCCGCAACCGTCCGATAAAGCCACGCCGCCACCGCGCCATAGGCATAGTGGTTGAACGACACCATCGAGGCGTTGCCCGCCGCACTGCCGCCGAGGTTGACGCTGCCATCGGCGCGGAGCGCATCCCAGCGCTCCCAGATCGTCGTCGCGCCCGCTTGCACCTGGTACAGCCAGCCGGGACAAGCCGGGTTGAGAAGCAGTCGATAAGCGACATCCAGGTGTCCGGTTCGGGTCAGCGCCGGGAGGATGAGCGCCGTGCCGACAAAGCCGGTGCCGATCCGGTGGTCATTCTTCGCCACCAGTTCGGCGAGCTCGGCGCCAATGCGGCCGCGCTGATCTTGCGGGGCAATCTCAAACTCGATGGCGAGCGCGCACCCGGTCTGTGATTTGGCCGCCTCTAGGCCCCAATGCTCCCAGGCCGCGGCGGCCGTACGGGCCTGCAAGCTGGCGTAGAAATCCGCCGCCAACGGATCGCCGAGCAAACGCGCGGCCGCCGACACCAGTCCGGCGCTCCACGCCAGATAGGCGGTAGCGACAAATCCGTAGGGGACCTTGGATTTGAACGGCTTGTCGGGCGGCGCATCAGGGTCGAGCCAGTCGCCGAACTGGAAGTCCTGCGTCCACACACCGTCCGGCTCTGTGCGTGAGGCGCACCAATCGACCCAGGCCCTCATGCTGACGTACTGCGCCCGCAGCACCTCGACATCGCCATAGGCGCGATAGAGGTCCCAGGGCGTAATGGTCGCCGCGTCTCCCCAGGCCGCGCAGCCAAACACTCTCGGTTCCTGTCCCAAGGCGTTCGGCACGACGAAAGGAACAGAACCATTTCGCTGTTCCAGCGCCAAGTCCTTCAGCCAGCTGCGGATGAAGCTGCGCGCGTCCGAGTTCATGAGGGCCGTCGGCCCGAAGACCTGCAGATCGCCGGTCCAGCCGAGCCGCTCATCGCGCTGGGGGCAATCGGTCGGGATGGCCAGAAAATTGCCGCGCTGGGACCAGAGGGCGTTCGCGAACAGGCGATTCACGTCTAGATCGGAGCAAGCGAACGAGCCTGTACGCCGCAGGTCGCTGGCGATGACTTCGGCGGTCACGGACTCGATCGTCACGCCCGGACTCGCGACGATCTCGGCGTATCGAAAGCCGTGAAACGTGAAGAGCGGCGCAAGGTCTCGATTCTTGGCGCCGTCGAGGATGTAGGTGTCGGTCGCGCGGGCCTTTCGAAGCGGTGCGGTGTAAAGGCCGCCGTCGGTCGCCAGAACCTCGGCGTGACGGACCTCGATCCTAGCCCCGGCCAGTCCGTTCGCTCGGATCCGCAGGTATCCGGTGATGTTCTGGCCGACATCCACGATGAACCGGCCGCCAGTCGGCAATGGAACGTGCCGCCGCTCTACGGCCCTCACGGCCGGCATGGCGCGCGCTTCCAGGCCCGCAGGCAGATCCAGCGTCGCCGCGCGCTCCCATTGGGCGTCGTCGAACCCCGGCGAGCGCCAGCCCTCAGGCTCGCAGCGCAGGTCGGTATCGGCGCCGTGATAGAGTTCGGCCTGCCGCAGACTGCCGTAGCCGCAACGCCAGTCGCCATCCGTTCCGATCACTGCAACCCTGCCGTCATCGAACTTTATTTCGAGCTGGGCGAGCAGCGCGGTCGTGTCGCCATAGAGCCCGCGCTTCAAGTCCCAGGTGAGATCGCCGCGGTGCCAGCCCTCACCCACAGCCGCTGCGATGACATTCGTACCTTCGGTCAACAGATGGGTTACGTCGTAGGTCGAGAACAGCAGCCGTTTTGGATAAACCGTCCAACCCGGCTCCAGCAGATCGCCGCTGACGGATTGATCATTGATCTGAATGTCAAAGACCCCAAGCGCGGTAACGTAGAGGCGCGCCCCGCTGATCGGCCCGTCGATGACGAACTCGCGTCGCAACAAGGGGACCGGACCAGGCTCAATGCGACGGAGGTTGCTTGGCGGCGAAATCGGGCGGCCGATCCAGTCGGAGGTTTCGAGCAGGCTCGCCTCGACTCGCTGGGGTTCGCTCCAAGGCGTCAAGCCGAGGTTTGTGCTCGCGCGGACGCGCCACCATCGCGCCTCGCGGCTTTGAAGCGGCGGGGCCGGCCAGGGATTCAGGAAGGGTCGGGATTCGATGACTTCGCCTGAGCTGATCCGGGCCAACTGCATTTCGGGATCGGCCGCCACCTCGATTTCGTAGGCCTGCTGGGCGAGACCCTGCTCCGCGCTGGTCAGACGCCACGACAACCTGGGCGACGCCAGCCCGGTCGCAATCAGTCCGGAGTCGTCGTCGATGCGAAGGTCGGCAACCTTGATCGAAGCGTGCGTCACGAGTTGAAAGTCTCCATCTTGGCCGCCGCGATCTCGGCCGCGATCACGGAAGCTGCAGCGCTATTCGGTCTATTCGGCGATGACGACTCCCACGCCGGCCCCCTCCAGCACGTCCCGCTGGTGGGAAGTGATCCCTGGATCAGTGATAACCGTGTCGATTTTGTTGAGCTCGCAGACCATGTGGCCGGAGGGCCCTGCGAATTTCGATGAATCGACCAGGACGATGATCTCGTCGGCCCTGTCGATCAGGCGACGTTCGGCGGCTACCAGCACCTCATCCGCCTGCATGATGCCCTGTGGACCCACAGCGGCGGCGCCCATGAAAAGGCGCGGCGCATGGAATCGCGGCATGCTCTCATCTCCGCTGACAGACAGGATAATGTTCTGTTCACGGAAGACCGAGCCCGAAGGCAGCAGGATTCGCGTGCCTGCCTGGGGTAGCAAAGCGCTCACGATGTGAAGCGAGTTGGTCAGGACCTGGAGATTGAGCCCGGCCAGATGGGGGCACATCTGAAGGGTGGTCGATCCACCGTCGATCATCACGCCTTCGCCCTGTCGACATAGCGCGGCCGCGGCTCGGCCAATCGCCGCTTTCTGCGCCGGGTAGCGGGCAATATTCTCGTGGAACGGGACCCCGCTAAGGCGTTGCAGACTCTGCGGGTCGTTTGTCGCAGGGATTGCGGCGAGTTTCGCCCCTCCCCGCACGCGAACCAGGGCGCCCTGGCCCGCCATCCGCTCAAGATCGCGACGAATGGTGGCCGACGAGGCGTCAAGCCGCTGATCGAGTTCCTGGAAGGAGACAAATCCTCGAACTTGAATGAGATCTGCGATGAGGCGTTCGCGCTCGTTGGCGTGCATCGCAAAAGAACTCCCAAAATCGCTCGCATTCATTGGATCATCGCATGACGTTTCAAGCATTTTCGCTCAAACAACCGGTCATCGTCAGCTTAGGACGTGGGCAGCCGCGCTTGCGCTGACACCACGAGAACCTGACGGGAAATCGAAGAGGAACTTTGACGAGCGATGCCCGGAGCGCTCACGGTCGTCTGCAATGCTGACGAGGCTCACGGCGCCGTTTCCGAATGCGCGATCGCCAAACCGCACGATAGGGTGTGCGTGATTTCATAGACATTGAGGCGGCGATTTAGGTGCGACATGCCTCTAGGATAGGTGGGAGCCGAGCCTGACGCCACGCCTGTCAATGGCGCTGCAAACGCGACGCAAAACGCGGGCTGATAGTCGCTCAAATCACGGTCCGTAGTATCCATTTGGTATTCAGCCGCAGACAGCGCTTCGGCCGAAACCCTAAGTCATTGAAACAATGGCGCGCTCGGAGCGATTCGAACGCCCGACCCTCAGATTCGTAGTCTGATGCTCTATCCAGCTGAGCTACGAGCGCGCGCCGCCTGATCAGGCGAAGGCGCGGAACCTAGTCGGGCGAGGTGCAAACTTCAAGGCGTCGGTGCGAAGGCGCGGCATCCGGTCCGGGGGAGCTGGCGGCCGCCTGAGTTCTTCCCCTCGCTGGCAAGGGGAGGA
>DASXGB010000064.1:0-4248 GCA_036489325.1 Caulobacteraceae bacterium | reverse complement strand
GCCGTCATCCTTGTTGACCGTGGCCCAGGCGCGCCGCTCGGCCTCCGTCTCGCTCACGCCCTTCATCTCGTAGCTCTCGGCGATGTGGTCCGCCTTGCGCTCCTGCTTGTCGGTGTATTTGGATTTGTCGCCGCGGGGCATCTCGTCTTCCTTCCGTGTCCGACCCTGTCGGTCAAACCCGGGATCGAACGGTAGGGTTCCGACCGCCGTCCACGGAGCCTATGGCGCCAGGGCGGCGCGGACCGCGTCGGCGATCCGGTGGCCTGAGACGGCGACCCGGCGCTCGCCAACCGCCTGCCAGTGGCTGCGCATCTCAGGGGCCAGCGCAACGGCGTTCGCCGAGGTGACGGAGCCCTGAAAACGGCCATCGTCGTAGGCGACCGACCGCGCCAGGCCGAGGCTTTCGTCCGCCCAGGTGGAGAACGCCGCCCTATCGGCCAGGCCGTTCAATTCGGGAAGGCTGGCGCGCGGCCAGGCTTTCTCGAGCCGCAATCGCGCGGCCTCCACGTTGGCATTGTTCTCTTCGTCGCCACCGACGACGTCGTCCCAGTAGACGTGCATGCTGACGGCGGGCGCAGCCTGCGTCGCGCGGATCATATCGATCGCGCCGGCCTCGTCTGACTGGGGAAATCGCCCGGAGACCAGCGACGCCCCATGCAGGGGCTGCTGGATGTCGCCGGCCAGGTGGAACAGCCAGCAGAGCGCCACCGCGCGGTCGGCGAACGGCGCAAAGCGATCCTGCACGGTCGCCAGGCTGACCGCATAGGCCTCGCGCGCCTCGCCGACCTGGGCGGTGAGCAGCGGCCGCACGTTCGGGGCCGGGTCAGTGACGGAGGGAACCACGCGCAGCCAATAGTGCCAGGCCGGGTGATCGTAGGGACCTCCGCGGGCGTCATCCGGCCAACGGGCCATCAGCTCGAAGAGCCGCCGCGTCCGCGCCTCGCCCGTATAGCCGGCCAGCGACCGCTCGAAGCGCGCCCACTCGGGATGGGCTTTCATGACCGTCTCGACGTCGGCCACCAGCGCGGGGTCCGTGACTCTCAGGTCGTCGTAAGCGATGGCGCCGGTGACCATGTGGCCCTGGTTCGACCACGCCCAGGTCGCGAACGGCGCCATGACCAGGCAGCACGCCGCCGACACGCCCAGGAACCCCTTGAAACCCATCCGATCCGCCCCCCCACTGTGAAGTCAGCCTAACCCGCGCCGGCACGCTTGGGCAGGCCAAGCCGCACCCGACTCTCACATACGGCATGGTGGTCGACCGCCGTTGGCCCTACGAAGCTGGAGCGCCGCGGCGGCGCAGTCTCGGGAAAGGTCTTCCGAGACGGACAGAGGGGGCAAGACGTGTCGAAGAAGGTCTATCTTTCCGGTCCGGACGTGTTCCTGCCAAACGCCATGGAGATCATCGAGCGCAAGGCGAAGATGTGCGCGGACTTTGGGTTCGAGGCCAACCTGCCTCAAGAGGCGCACGTCAACAGCCGGTGCGCGGCGGCGCCGACCGACCCCGCGCGCGAGATCTACGAGGTCTGGGTCGGCCTGATGCGGACCAGCGATTTCGGCATCTTCAACCTGACGCCGTTCCGCGGTGCGAGCGTCGATGCCGGCACAGCCTTCGAGCTGGGCATGATGACGGGCCTCGGCAAGCCGACTTTTGGCTACACCAACATCGCCGGCGCCTACATCGACCGCATCGCCCCGCGCCAGATGCTCGACCCGACGACGGACGCCTGGACCGATCAGGACGATCTGAAGATCGAGAACTACGGCAACGCCGACAACCTGATGATCGACGAATCGATCGCCACGGGCGGCGCGCAGCTGGTCCGCATGGCGACGCCGCTGCTCGACCGCTACCAGGCGCTGGACGCATTTCGCGACTGCCTGAAACAGGCCAAGGACTACTTCGCCGCCCTCCCATGAGGCGCCGCGCCGATAAACCTTGACAGTGAGACGCCGCGAGCGCCGAATCCTTTAGCCACCGCGGGTTGCGGTCGCGTCGTTGGTCGGGTGGGGCGCCATGCCAGGATTCAAGGTTTCAGGAGCCGTCGGCTTCGCGCTGGCCTGTGGTTTGGGCGCATGGGCGATCGCCGCCACCATCAAACCGCACGCTCCGGCGGCGGGGCCTGAGGCGGCCAGGGCGACCGGCGGTCTGCCGAAGTTCGCCGACTTCGGCCAGCTGCCGCCGCCCAGCAGTTTCACGCCGGATCGAGTCTTCCGGCTCAGCGCGGATTATCCGGCCGTGAAGCCGCGGATCGAGCCCGAGGTCACGAAGATCCTGGCCATCGACTACACCAAGGACTGGCGGGGCTACATGGACGCCGTCCTCGACTATGTCCTGCAGGGCAATATCGAGAACCGAAGCGTCGGCGAGGCCTTCTTCCTCGAAGACAACCACGTGCGTCGCTGGTACCACGTGCCCTGGCAACAATGGGGCGACGACGGGCGTGAAGGCCTCCACGGCCTGACCGCCGAAGGGCCGGTCAACCCCTACGTACTCTCGCCGCAACAGTCGCACGCCTGGCAGACCTATGCCGTCGGTTTCTACAACGACCTCGGCGGCTACGAGATCGGGCGGGTCTGGGCCGACCCCCAGAACCCACGCATCGACGTCGTCGAGCGGGACGGCGGATTTCCGGTCGGGACGGTGGTGGCCAAGCTGCTGTTCACCACGACGCCGGTCGCCGAGGCGCCGTTCCTCAGCAATCCCATCGAGTGGAACGCCTACACCAAGCTGACCTACAACGCGCCCGGACCGACGGGCCTGCCGATCACGCCGCGCCAATTGAGCACCGTCCGCCTGATCCAGGTCGACATGATGGTGCGCGATGAGCGCGCCAATGCGACCGGCGGCTGGGTGTTCGGCACCTGGGTCTACAACGGCCGCCAGACCAAGTTCGTCAATCGCTGGCGCAACCTCGTACCGGTGGGTCTGATGTGGGGAAACGACCCGAAGGTGACCAGCTACAAGCAGGGCAATCCGGCGCCGACCCGGACCCTGACCAACCCCGACCTGCGCCAGACTATCATCAACGCGAATGACCCGGCGCTGCCGCCGATGCACCTGGGCTTCGGATTGCGGCTGAGCGGTCCGGTCGACAATACCCTGTCGTCCTGCAAGTCATGCCACTCGGCGGCCGAGTATCCGGCGATCTCGCCGATCCTGGCGTTCCTGGCCCAAAAGGATGGCCGGCCGCTCCGCTGCACCGATCCGGAGTGGATGTTGTGGTTCCGCAATCTGGGGCCCACCGAGCCGTTCGACAAACAGGCGCAAGCGACGGACAATTCGCTGCAGCTATCGGGCAGCATCCAGAATTTCATCACCGCGAAGTCCATTCGCGAGGGCGGGCTTTATGCGGTGCAGTACTGGCATGGCCGGCCCGTGCTATCGATCTACGGCGAACGCGGCATCGTGCCGGCCGGCGCCGCGCCGTGCAGCCAATGACGGGAGCATAGTTGAATGTCCGACACAGACCTGAACAAGGCCGCGATCAACAAGTTCTTCATCGATGGGATCGGCAACGCGGACATGGGCGTCATCGCCGCGCTTCTCAGTCCGAACTACCAGTATAATGGCGCGGCCAGCTCCGTCGCGGACAACCAGGCGTGGGTCACGGGGCTGCACAAGAGCTGCCCCGGCCTCGTCATGAGCATCGAGCAGATCCTAGCCGAGGACGACCTCGTGGCCCTGCGCTGGCGCATGGACGTTCCCGCCAACGGGCCGACGAAGGCGCAGTTCGCGACCGCGACCAACATCCTCACCATGATCGGCGGACAGGCGTTGTCCAACATCCAGACGCCGGGGTCCCCGGTGTTGACGCCGGTGACTCCAAGCCTGTCGCCCGCCTAACGGAGGACCGTCCCGCGGACGGCCTCAGGCGTCGGCCTGGACACTGGCCTCGGCGCGCTCGAGCCCCTCGAGGGCAAGCTCATGGTATTGCGGGTCGCGATAGAGGTTGAGCCATCTTCGCGGATCGACGCCGGCGTTCAGCGCCTTGAAGGCAGCGAGCGCCTTCTGGGCCCCGGCGGCGTCGCACAGATGGCCATAGCAGCTGGCCAGCAGGACCTGATTGGTGATCGCATGCGGCTGGATGTGGGCCGCCTGCACGGCGAGATCCACGGCCTCCTCGAAGCGGCGCTCGCACAGCAGGGCGGCGGCCAGGCCGGTCAGGTGTAACGCCCGGTCCGCAGAAATGGGATCCAGTCGCAGGGCCATGCGCAGCTCGCCGGCGGCCCGTTGCGGATCGCCGA
>DASXGB010000015.1:0-5262 GCA_036489325.1 Caulobacteraceae bacterium | reverse complement strand
GGGAGGGCGAACGGGTGAAAATCTGGATCGCGCCGATCAAAAGCTTCGCCTTCGCGGGAGAGGAGATCCGCGACACGAGCCTGCGCGTCACCTCGGCCGACATCACCGGCTATGACCTGATGCTGGGGGCGGACTATTTCGCCTCGCACCGCCTGTACTTCGCCAACGGACAGCACAAACTGTACGTCACCTATGCCGGCGGACCGGTGTTCGCCGCCTACAACGGAGGCGCCAGCGAAGGTCGCAAACCTGAAGCGGAGAAAATGCCGGAATCTCCGCACACCCCGCCGCCGGTTGCGAATTGAAGGGAACGGCGGAGCCCAGTCCGAACCCCGTGTCGGACACCGTATGAGAGGCCTCGCCCTCGCCGCCGCGCTTGCGACGCTCGCAAGCTCTCAAGTCGCCAGAGCTGATTGCAAGCTCGGGATCATCGCGACCCTGCCCGTCACGATGGATTTTGGCAGTCCGGTGATCGAAGCCAAGATCAACGGCGTCGCGGTCAGATTCATCACCGACAGCGGCGCCTTCTTCAGCGTCATTTCCCCGGGGGTTGCGAACGAGCTTCATCTGCGCCTGCAACCAGGGCCTTTCGGCATGTACATGAAAGGAATCGGCGGCAGCACCTCCGACATCGAAGTGGCCGATATCAAGAGTTTCAGTCTTGGGAATGTTTCGAACTTCCACGCGGAATTCGCGGTCGCAGGGAGCGAGGCTGGGCCCGGGCTCGCTGGTCTGATTGGCCGCAACATCCTCACCCTCGCCGACGTCGAATATGACCTGGCCGACGGCGTCATCCGGCTAGTTGAGCCAAAGGGCTGCGGTCGGCTTACGCTGGCCTATTGGATCAAGCCCGATCAAAGCTATGGCGAAGTCGACATGGAGCCCGAAGACGACGGCCCCCGCTCCCAAGTCTTCCGTCCTCCGATCCGGGCCACAGCAAGCGTCAATGGCAAGCGCATTGTTGTTGAGTTCGATTCCGGCGCGCGAGGATCCATGCTGTCGCTCGCGGCGGCCCGCCGCCTTGGACTCGATCCGAACGCGCAAGGCGTGGTTCCGGCTGGCCAGATCGCCGGCGTCGGCCGACATCGGGTCCGGTCATGGATCGCGCCGGTCGACGATTTCGGCATCGGCGGGGAGAACGTTCAGCACACCCGACTGAGGATCGGCGACTTCGAGTTGGATGACGCCGACATGCTGATCGGCGACGACTTCCTCCTGTCCCATCGCGTCTACATCGCCAACAGCCAGCACAAGATCTACTTCACCTATAACGGCGGCCCAGTGTTCATGCTCGAGGTCAGTCCTGCAGAGCCGGCCGCCGTCGCCGCCGGGCCGGAACCGACCGACGCCGCTGGCTTTGCGCGCCGAGCGGCCGCGCGCGCGGCTCGCAGGAACCTTGCCGGCGCAAAATCGGACTACTCGAAGGCCATGACATTGGACGCCAAGGTCGCCGACTATCCTCTCGGCCGTGGAACCGTCGAACGTGAAGCCGGTGACAATCGGTCTGCCATGGCCGATTTGGATCGAGCGCTGGCCCTCGATCCAAACAGCTTGCGTGGCCGTCTTGAGCGAGCCAGCCTTCGCCTGGAAGCCGACGATGACACGGGCGCACTCGTCGATCTGGACGCCGCCGACAAAATGTTGCCGGGAGGTGCGCACGAACGCCTCATCCTGGCGGATCTTTACCTTTCAGTCGGCGCTCCGGACCGGGCGGCGCCGGCCTTCGACGCCTGGGTGAAGGCGCATCCCGAAGACAACAACATGGCGTCGGCGCTGGCCGGTCGTTGCTTCGCTAACGCTCTCGTCGGCGACAGGTTGGAACAAGCGAAGGCTGACTGTGAGAAATCCAGGCGTCTCGTGCATGGCGAGGTGTTGGCCTTTGAGGGCCGGGGATACGCGCGACTGCGGTTGGGCGATCTAGACGGCGCCATTGGCGATTTCACCGCTCTTCTCAACGTGCGAAAGACGGCCCCGTGGGCCCTCTGGGGACGAGGCCTCGCCGAGGAGAAGAAAGGCCAAGTAACTCAGGCGAAGGCCGACTTCACCGCGGCTAGGGCGGCTAGACCCGGAATCGAGAAAGAAGCCGAGCGCTTTGGCCTTGGCGCCCCCAAGACCTGAGCAAACTCAAGCCGCCTCGAACACAGCCGCCAGGCCCTGGCCGCCGCCGATGCACATGGTTTCCAGGCCGAGCTTGCCGTCCCGGCGCTTCAGCTCGCGCAGCAGGTTAGCGAGGATGCGCCCGCCCGTGGCGCCGATCGGGTGGCCGAGCGAGATGCCCGAGCCGTTGACGTTCAGGCGCTCGCGATCGTCCCAGCCCCAGCCCTTAAGCACCGCCAGGACCTGAGGGGCGAAGGCCTCGTTGAGTTCGACGAGATCGATATCGTCCCAGGAAAGGCCGGTGCGATCGAACAGGCGCTTCACCGCCGGCACAGGTCCAATGCCCATGCGCGAGGGATCGCAGCCGGCCGCGGCCCAGGCAACGAACCACCCCATCGGCTCCAGGTTGAGTTCGGCCAGCTTGTCCTCGGCCACCACCAGGCAGGCCGCCGCGGCGTCATTCTGCTGGCTGGCGTTGCCGGCAGTGACCACGCCGTCCTTCTCCAACGCCTTGAGCTTTGAAAGGCTCTCAGGGGTGGCATCCGCGCGCACGCCCTCATCCTTGGCGAAGATCACCGGATCGCCTCGCTTCTGCGGCACGGTCACCGGGACGGTCTCATCGTCGAACTTGCCGGCTGCCCAGGCCGCCGCCGCGCGCTGATGGCTCATGGCCGCATAGTCGTCACAGGCCCCGCGGGAGATCTGGAAGTCACGCGCCAGGTTGTCGGCGGTCTCGATCATGCCGGAGATGACACCGAAGCGAGCGATCGGCTGGCTCATCACCCTTCCACGAGAGAGTCGGTCATGCAGCGTCACCGAACCGGCCCGCGCCCCGCCACGCATGTCGGTGGTGTAGTACTCGGCATTGCTCATGCTCTCGACGCCGCCGGCGATGACCACGTCCGCTGCACCGGTCTGAATCATCATCGACGCGTCGATCACCGCCTGAAGGCCGGAGCCGCAGCGCCGGTCGAGCTGGTAGCCGGGGATTTCGATCGGAAAACCGGCGGCCAGTGCGCTCCAGCGTGCGATGCAGGGCGCTTCGCCGTTGCCGTAGCCCTGGGCGAAGATGACGTCATCTACGTCGATCGGGTCGATCCCGGTGCGCTCCACGAGGGCCTTGAGGATCACCGCGCCCAACTCGCCAGCGGACAGCGGCGCCAGGGCGCCCAGGAACTTGCCCACCGCCGTGCGGATCGGGCAGACTATTGCGGCGCGTCTCATATCATCCTCCATGCGGGCGCGTGCGTGGTGGACGGCCTGACCCGACCGGTCAAGAGTCCGCCAATCTGGGGAGAGCCGAGGCCATGACCCGCACCAACCAGCTCGCCGTGACCCCGCTCACGCCGACCATCGGGGCGGTCATTTCCGGACTCGACCTGCGCGATGAGCACGCCGACGCGGTAATCGGCGACATCCGCGCCGCCCTTCTGGATCACAAGGTGCTGTTCTTCGAGGATCAGGACCTGGCTCCGGTCCAGCAACGCGATTTCGCGGCGCGCTTCGGCGCATTGCACACCCATCCGCTCTATCCCGGCGAGGAGAGCGTCCCGGAAATCATGATCCTCGACAATCACCAGCAGAATCCCACCGACAACGACCATTGGCACACCGACGTCACTTTTCTGGAGCAGCCGGCGCTGGGCGCGATCCTGCACGCCCGCGTCCTGCCGACGTCGGGTGGCGATACGCTTTGGTCGAGCATGACCGCCGCCTATGACGCCCTGAGCCCGGCGATGAAGACCTTCGTCGAGAGCCTGTCGGCGGTGCACGACCTGGCTTACGCCTTCGCCGCCGACGGCATTGTCGCCCAGGCGGCAGGCCGCGAGCGTTACGAGAAGGCCAGGGCCGAGAACCCGCCCGTGGTCCACCCGGTGGTCCGCACCCATCCCGAGACCGGCAGGAACGGCCTGTTCGTCAATTCCGGCTTCACCCGGCGCATCAAAGGCCTGCGGCACGAGGAGAGCCGGGCGGTGCTCGATTTCCTGTTCCGCCACATTCAGAAGCCGGAGTTCTCCGTCCGTTGGCGCTGGCGCGAGGGTTCGGTCGCCTTCTGGGACAATCGCTGCACCCAGCACTATGCGGTCAACGACTATCTGCCTGAACGGCGGGTGATGACCCGGGCGACCATCTTCGGCGACAGGCCCTTTTTCAAGAAGGCTGCGTGAGCCGGAGCGGTGGCGGAGCGGTCTGGGGCTGGCTCCTGGCTGCCAGCCTTGCGGCCGGCCTGATCTTCACGCTCACGCACCGCGACACCGTCGCCACCTTCATGACCGCGGCGGGGCGCGTCGTGGGCTCGGTCGAGGGCGCCGGCGGGAGTCCTTAGAGCATGACCGGGCGCGAGACCGGCGGCGCGCTTGCCGAATGGCCGCTGTTCGGCTTCTCGGATGACGTGCGGCCCCTGCTCTCCAGCGCGCGAAAGTCAGGCACGCCAGTGGCGCTGGCGACCATCATCGGAATTTCGGGCGGCGGACCACGCCCGGTCGGGACCCAGATGGCCTTCGCCGGCGCCGAGGTGAGCGGCTTCCTCTCCGGCGGCTGCCTGGAATCCGATGTAGCCGGCCACGCCGCCGAGGTGCTGGCCGAGGGCCGCCCACGCCGGCTGATCTATGGCGAAGGTAGCCCCTGGCCCGACATCCGCCTGATGTGCGGTGCGCGCATGGACATCTTGTTGGAGCGGGTTGCGCCTGACGACGAAGCCGTTGCGACCCTTCTGTCCTTCGCCGAAGCGCGGGCGGCGGCCGTTTGGATCTCGGACGGCGAGCGGCGCGCGTGTGGCCCTCAGGACGCATCGCCGTCGCCATGGCCGGGCGCATTCCAGCGCTGCTTCAGGCCAGCCCCGCGGCTCATTGTGCTGGGCGCCGATCCGACAGCGCTCGCCATTGCGGCCCTGGGCGCAGAGGCGGGCTGGGAAACGACTCTGGTCCGGCCCAATGGACCGGCGCAGCCGCCGCCGCTCGCGGGCGTCGCCTACAGCCGCGAGAACGCGGCCGAAGCCTTCGCCACCGCCGGTCTCGATCGCTGGACCGCGGTCGCCGCCGCGACCCACGACGCCGAGCTCGATCACGCCGCCTTGATCGCGGCGCTGCCCTCGCCGGCCTTCTACGTCGGCGCGCTCGGGGCCCGGCGCCGCCGCGGTGAGCGCGAGGCCGCCCTGTTGGGGGC
>DASXGB010000256.1:0-5799 GCA_036489325.1 Caulobacteraceae bacterium | reverse complement strand
CCAGGCCTCTTCTTCCGGCCCGGTCACCACTGTTTCGGGCCGGCCAGCCCACACCTGACGCCCACCCACTCGGCCGAACACCTGCGCACTGTCTCGGCCGTATGCGCGGTAGGCTTCAAGCCCGCTCATACCCTTGCCGTGATTGGGGTGGCCTTCGGGATAGTCGGCCAGGGCCTTTAGCCGGATCAGGTTCAGCATCTGGATGGGCGCGTCACGCGGCAGGGCCTTGAAGGCGTAGAACTGCGCGCGGGTGGGATCGACGGATCCTGCGGTCATGGCGTCGCTCCTCGCTTGTTCCTGGCCAACCATAGCCACGCAGTAACGCCTGGCCACGCGCGAATTGGACCACGCGAGTTGGGTGAGGGGTGACGCATACGCCGCCGTCGCCACCCCTCACCCGGCGCCCGGCCCCCGCCTCTCTCTAACTCGGAGAGGTCGAGCGTGCGCCAGCCCGTCAGCTCGTCAGTACTCGCCGCTCAATCCGATCAGGTGGTAGCTGAGGGCGAGCTTCAACATCACCAGGAAGGCGATGAGGACGACGATCGCGAAGAGCCTTGCGGTCCATGGCGATTTATCCCGCCAGACGATCCACAGGTTCCAAGCCGCCGCGATTGCGCCGCCCACGAAGGCCAGGAACGAAATCGCCTGGGCCAGGTGCAGCCAGAAGGCGACCGGCGCGCCGGCGGTCTCCGAGACCATCTGCACCACCGCCAGCCAAAGGCCGATGGCGGCGACGCTCAACACAGCGCCGGCACGCACAAGGCGGTAGGCCATCGCCCGCGCGCCCTGAAGGGCGAAGCTGGCGCCATAGCGCCGGCGGGCGATCGCCGCCCACGGCCACGAGAGCGCGGTGAGGGCCAGGAAGGCCAGGGCGGCGCAACCCATAGGGATGGCCAGGCCCATGGCCGCCAACATCTCATTCGGCCGCACATAGACCCAGATCGGGGCCGAGACGTCGGTCCCCCAGGCGACCACCTTGCCATCCTTGATCCGCGCCTGAAGCCGATCGTGGCCATGGATCTCCTGCCACAAGAACGGGCTCACCTCGGCGAAGGTCTCCTTCCGCCCGATCGGAGCCACGGAGATGGTGCCGTCCTTGTTGGCGGTGACCATGGTCGGCGCGATCAGCTTGATGATCGACAGGAAGGTCGAGTCTGTTCGACGGGTGGTCATCCACGGCCCGGCGATCAGCGCCGTATGCGCCTTGGCCGTAGCCGGCGAGACGGTCGAGGCCGCTGACACGGAGGACGGCGCGGGGAAGTAGCGGTCGGCGAAGGCCTCAAACAGCTGCTGGCGCAGGAACTCGGAAAGGCCGCCCTTGCCAACGCTGTTGAGCGACACGAACAGGCCGACGTTGTCGTCGATGAAGAGGCTGAGGTCCGAGTGGAAATAGTCGGTGTCGCCGCCGTGAGCGATCACCCGGTGGCCATTGATATTCTGCTGGTAGAAGCCGAGCAGGTTGCCGTTGAGGTCCGGGAAGTCATGCCAGGCGGTGGTGTGCATGGCCACGGCCGTCGGCGCCCCCAGGATCTGGGCCCCATTGTACGAGCCGTTCTGAAGCTGGGCGATCATGAACCTGCCCATGTCGTCGCCGGTCGATGACAGCGATCCCGCCGGCGGCAGGGAGATGATCTCGAAGCCGCTTCCCGGCTCGCCGTCCATCTTGTAGCCGACCGACATGCCGGGAGTGAACGCGTCCGGCAGGGGCTGGACGAAGGTCGAGCGGCTCATGCCCAGCGGGGCGAAGATGTGCCGCTCGACGTAGTCCTCGAACTTCTCGTGCGAGACCCGCTGGACGATGTAGCCCGCGAGACTGGCGCCATAGTTGGAATAGCCGGGGCCCTCATCGGCGGCGAAGATCCGCGGCGGCACATAGCGCTTGAGCACGGTGTCGAGCGGCGGCGGCGCCTTGCCGAAACTGAGGAGGTCGCGCGCCGTCTCCGAGAAGCCGGCCCGGTGGGTCATCAGCTCCCGCATGGTCACCGGGGCGCCGTGGTAGGCGGGAATCTTGAAGTCCAGATAGCGATTGACGTCGGCGTCGAGGTCGATCTTGCCGGCCTCGACCTGCTGCATCACCGCCGTCCAGGTGAACAGCTTGGAGACGGAGCCGGGCCGGAACAGGGTAGTCTTCGGATCGACGGGCGTTCCCGCCTTCACGTCGGCGAAACCGTAGCCCTTTTCGAACAGCACCTGGCCGTCCTTGACCACCACGACGACTGCGCCCGGCACCTCGGCGGTCTTGATCGCCGTCGGCATCAGGCCGTCGAGAAAGGTCGAGAGATCGTCGGTGGTCAGAGGGTGGGCGGCCGGCAGGGTCGCCGAAGCCGAGTTCGGCTGGGCCGCCGAGGCGGCCGCTGGGGCCAGACTCGGCTGAGCGGCGGGCGTGCCCGCCCAGGCCATGGCCAGCAGCGTGGCCGCCAGGCCGATCCGCTTTGCCGTTACCTTGATCATGCCGTTTCTCCCTGTCGCGCCCCGTGAAAAGCGCCTGCTACCTGACCGCCGCCCCAAAGCTCGGATGGGCACCAGATCCTGCCGCCGTCATACGCCGCCGGCGTCGGCCGGTCTCGGGTGAGGAACAGTGGGCTGTCGAGATCGACGATATCCGCCAGCTGGCCGAGGACGAATCCGGGGGCCATGGCCAGGGATGTGCCCGACATGCAGCCGACCATCACCTTCAGGCCCAGGCGTCGGGCTTCGGCGGCCATGGCGAGACCCTCGGTGAGGCCACCGCATTTGTCGAGCTTGATGTTGACCACGTCGTAGCGGCCGGCGAGGGCGGCAACGTCCTTCAAACTCTGGACGCTCTCGTCGGCGGCGATCTCGATCGGCGAGGAGAGACCCTCCAAGGCGGCATCCTCGCCGACGGGCACAGGTTGCTCGATGAGGGCGACCCTGGCTTCGACGAGGGCCGGCATCAGGGCCTCCAGCGACTGACGGGTGAGCCCCTGGTTGGCGTCGACGCCCAGCCACACGTCGGGCCTGGCCCTCCGCACGGCGGCGACACAGCCGGCCGGATCCTCCGAGGTCAGTTTCAACTTGAGGGCGCGGGCGCCTTCGAAGGCTTTCGCCGCCTCAGCGGTCTCGGCCGGCGATCCAGCGCTCACAGTCGAGGTGGTGGTCAGGGGCCGCACCGATTGCAGACCGGCCAGCGCCCATACCGGAACGCCCGCGCGCTGCGCTTCCAGGTCCCACAGCGCGGCGTCGAGCGCGTTGCGCGCGCCGCCCGCCGGCAGCAGGGTTCTCAAACCGTCGCGATCGATGCCAGCTTCGACGAAGGGCCTCGCCGCCTCGATCTGCGCCAAAAGATCCGCCGCCCTCTCGCCGAGGTAGTAGACGCCGGACGCTTCCCCGCGCCCCGTCGCCTCGCCGTCCTCGAGTTCAGCCACCACCACCTCGGCAGTCTCGAACACATAGCCGGTAATGCGGAACGGCGCGGCGAGCGGCCAGGACTCCGTGCGGACGGTCAGGCGCATTCGACCGTCAGAACGACTTGTCGACGCTGATGCCGACCGTGCGCGGCTGCAGGACGGGCGCCTGGATATTAATGGGCGTGCCGAAAAGGCTGTTGAAATAGGTCTCCGGCGCCAGATAGGCTCGGTTGTCGAACAGGTTCTTGGCGAACAGCGTGATCCTCAGATCGTGGGTCCTCGCGCCCAGATGCAGGTTGACGTCGCCATAGGCGCGCGACTCAAGCGCCTGCGGCGCGCCGCCGGACAAAGAGCCCTCAACGGCCCCATACCGCGAGCCGACATAGACCCAACCGCCGCCAATGAAACCGCGCCAGGTCTCATTGATCGGGTGTGAGTATTCGGCGGTGAGCGAACCGCTCCACATCGGTACGAAGGGGAGCCTGGCGCCGCTCTCGACGGAAATCGAATCGATTGGCGCCGTCACGCGCGCATCGACGTACGAAAGGCTCGCTCCGAGATTGAGGTCCGCGATCGGCGACCATGCGCCGCTGAGGTCGAAGCCCTGGCTCCTGGCCGAGCCAGCGTTCGTGACGGCGCTCTGGCCATCCGGGAACAGCACCGAAACCTGGATCTTGGACCATTCGATATAGAAAGCCGTGAGATCGATGCTGGCCCGGCCGTCGAGGAACGTCGATTTCAGGCCCACCTGATAGTTCGTGAGCCGGGCGGAATTGAACTGGCTGGGAAGACTGACCACGCCCGGCAGGATCAGGTTTGGGCCGCCCGGTTGGTAGCCGCTGGCGATGCGGGCGTAGAGGATCGAGTCCTTGTTGAGGTGAATGGTCGGACTGACCTGGTAGGTCAGGACGCCCTCGCTCGATGTGCCAGGCACGGTCAGCGCTGGCATGGTCGGCGGCGAAGACCCCAACAAACTGCCACCCTCAATCTCGGTGAAAGTCTGGTTGTTGTGCGCCCAGCGCAGGCCGCCGCCGATGTCGAACCAATTGTTCAAATGAAGGGTCAGATCGCCGAAGATGGCGTATTCCTGGTAGGTCGAAGGCAGGAAAGCGAACTCCAGCGGATTGAAGGCAGTCAGCGGCGTCCCATCGGCTTCGTAACCACGGAAGGTCTCCTCATTGACCCCGCTCTCGTGGGTATAGAAGCCGCCTACCATCCACTCGAGCTTCTGGCCGCTTGGCGAAGTCAGCCGCACCTCCTCGGTGTACTTGTTGAGGATGTAATGCTCGAGGAAGTCGGCTTGGCCTGGCTCGGCCGTGAGACCGAAGTCCGGAAGGAAGACACCGAGATAGTCCGTCAAATCTTGGATGTTGTTGTTCTCGAAATGCTGGTAGCTGCTGACTGAAGTGAGCGTGGCCCACTTCAGGTCCCAGTCGAGCCGCACGTCATAGAGCTGCAGGGTCTGGGTGTAGGGCTCGGGCCGGGTGTTGATGTTGGAGAGCGGTCCCGCGATCGGCTGAAGCGTGTCCTGACTGAGGGCGACGATCGCCTGGTTGTCGGAGTGATTGCGTGAATAGATCGCCGAGGCTTCCAGGGAGAAGTCGGCCGTCGGCTTCCACAGTAGCGCCGCGCGGCCGCCGTACTGCTGCAAGGCGTTGTCGTTCTTCTGGCCGGTCGTCGCATTGTCGATGTAGCCTGGCGCGTTCTCGTCATAAGCCGACAGGCGCAGGGCCAGCTGATCCTTGATCAGCGGCGCGTTGATCGCGCCGCGGACTCCGCCGCCGACGCCGGAGCCGTTCTCCACGCCGAAGAGGTCGCCGCCGATCCGGCCCGAGAAGTTTTCGAGGTTCGGGTCCTTCAGGGCGTACTTGATGAGGCCGCCCATGGTGCTCGCGCCATAGAGCGTGCCTTGCGGTCCGCGCAACACCTCGATGTGATCGAGGTCATAGGGCATCAAGTCAGGAGTAAAAAGCCGGGCGCCCTGGAAGCTGCTTGAGGAGCCGAGCGGCGTATCGTTGATGTAGACGCCCACCTGCGACGCCGCGGCCAATGGGCCGATCCCATCAAGCGACAGGTTGACGAGGCCGGTCGCCCCGCCAGCGCCGAGCTGCAGGCCGGGCACGTAGCCAGACCAATCAGCCATGTTGACGGCCTGGGCTTCCTCCAGCTTGGCGCCCTGGACCACGCTGACCGACACCGGCGTCGTCGCCAGGCGCTCCGAGCGCTTCTCGGCCGTGATCACGACCTCCGAGAGGTTGGTCGAGGCGTTTGACGCCACCGTCTGGGCCGAGCCCGCGGTGGGAATAATGGCGACGGCAGGCAGGGCGCCAAGGGCGATCGTGCCCAGGAGCGCGCGGCGCAAATGGCGAGCGTTCACGTGAATTCCCCTCCGCGGTCCGGTTCGGACTCAAGGTGATGTTATGACCCTCCC
>DASXGB010000156.1:0-1982 GCA_036489325.1 Caulobacteraceae bacterium | reverse complement strand
GGTTCGAGGACGAGGCCGAGGCGATCAGGCTGGCGAACGACACGCCCTATGGCCTGGCGTCCTATTTCTACGCTCGCGATCTGGCCCGCGTCTTCCGAGTGGCCGAGGCCCTCGAATACGGCATCGTCGGGGTCAATGAGGGGATAATCTCCACCGAGGTGGCGCCGTTCGGCGGCGTCAAACAGTCGGGGCTCGGCCGCGAGGGCTCCAAGTATGGTCTGGAGGAGTATCTGGAGACGAAATACGTCCTCCTGGGGCTTTGACGCGCCCCAGGAGGACCAGCCCTTAACGAGCGCTGATTACGAACGCTACGCCACTAATTCAGGGTGAGGGCGCCGATGCCGGCGGCGAGATTGACGCCGGTCAAGCCTTCGACGCTCACGGGCTGTAGCTCGATGCCGTGGTTGTTGCCGCCGATGAGGGCGTTGCCGGCCGCGCCGACGCCAATCGAGGCGCCGCCGGTCACGCCGCCGTAGTGACCGCGCAGGTCGCCGCGGCGCAGGTCGTCAGTCGGCGCGAACACCGCCCAGACGAGCGTGCCGGAGCTCTGGTAGCCAAGGTTGACCCCGTACTTCGATATGCTGCCGCCATAGTGCTCAGTTCCACGCGGGCCTGAAAAGGCGCAGGCCAAGCGGTGAGAACCGCCGACGACGTAGCCCCAGCCGCCGGATTCACGGCACGTCAGAGTGCCGACCTTTACGCCACCGGCCGAGGCGATGAATGGAGTTGAAAGAGCGATGGCGCCGGCCACCGCCGCATAGATGAGCTTCCGTTTCATTTTGAATCCTCGGGTGATTCCCTGGAAGTTCGCCCTTGCCCGGCAATCAAACGCGACCACGTGGACAAGGGTTCCTTCACTTTTCCGGCCCGGCGTCCGCCGGCGGCCAAGTGATCAGTCGCGCCGCCGGCTCGTTGCGGGCGTAGGCATAGAGCCAGCTTGACGCCACTGCCCATCGGCTGCGGGTGGTGATCAGGAAATAGATGTGGGCCGCGCCCCATAGCCACCAGGCGATCCGGCCCTTGAGCTTGATGTCGCCGAAATCGATGATCGCCCGGTTGCGCCCGATGGTGGCGAGCGACCCCCAGTGACGATAGTGGAAGGGCGGCGGCGGCGGACGGCCACTGACCCGGGCCTTCAAGACCTTGGCGACATAATCGCCCTGTTCCTTCGCTGCCGGCGCGATCCCCGGGACGGTGGATCCGTCCTTCCAGCCGACCGACGCCGTATCGCCGATCACAAACACGTCCGGGAGGCCCGGCGCGGTGAGATTGGGCGTCGCCGGCGAGCGGCCCGCGCGATCGCTTGCCAGGTGCAGCCAGTCGGCGGCGGGCGAGGCCTGGACGCCGGCCGCCCAGATGATCGTCTTGGCCGACAGGATGCCCGCTGTGGTGGTGACGCCGTCGGCGTCGCAGGCGGTCACGGCCTCGCCCGTGCGCACCTCCACGCCCAGGGTCTTGAGGGCTTTGGCGGCGTAGGCCGACAGGGATGGATCGAAGGTCGGCAGGATCCGCTCGCCGGCCTCGATGAGCACGATCCGCGCCAGGCGCGTGTCGATCCGGCGGAATTCATCGGGCAGGTTGGTTCGAGCGAGCTCAGCCAGGGACCCGGCGAGCTCGACGCCGGTGGGGCCGGCGCCGACAATGGCGAAGGTGAGATAGGGTCCGGCTTCGTCCGGCGAAGCCTCGGCGCGCTCAAAGGCGGTGAGGATGCGCTGACGGATGGTGGTGGCGTCCTCCAGGGTCTTCAGGCCGGGCGCGAAAGCGGCCCAGGCGTCATGGCCGAAATAGGCGTGGGCGGCGCCGGTGGCGAGGACGAGCGAGTCGTAGGGGATCTGGCCGCCGTCGGTGAGCCGCACCTGCCGGCCGCCCGTGTCGATCCCCGTATCGACGCCGGCCACCTCGGCCAGCAGGGTGGTGACGTTGCGCAGGCGCCGGGTCAGCCGGCGGATCGGCCAGGCGATCTGCGAGGGCGGCAGGATCGA
>DASXGB010000134.1:0-2276 GCA_036489325.1 Caulobacteraceae bacterium | reverse complement strand
GGCAGATCGTTGGTTATTTCCGTGGGCACGGCTGGCTCCCGATGTTTGTTTCGCGCATTGCGGAAACTATCGATTCCTCGGAGGCGGCGTCAGACGGTCAAATCGGATAGTATCGATCCTGTTGGGGAATGGATCAGCCGTCCGCTTCGGCGAGCCGCTCAGCCAGAAGATTGGCGAGGCGGTGCGGGGCCAGCAGGCCCAAGGACCGGGTCCGTCTTATGCGAGATCTGAATATATAATAGTCAGATTCTGACTCTACCGATTCCGGCGTGCATCAAACATCTTCCTCCTGCCAACGCCAAAGCGCGATGGCGGAAAGGAGAGGACGATGTCGTTCCCCCCGACGCCGATGATTGTCGAAGGCCCGGTCCTCGACGGCAAGCCTCGGCAAGTCATCGCCGCAGCCATGGGGTCGCGCGATGAGCGACTCCTGGCTCTCGCGCCTGTTCGGTTCGCGAAAATCCGCCCCCGCGCCCCTGACCCTGCTTGAACAATCTCAGAAAGGTAGACCCATGTCCAAGTATCTCCTCGATCTGTCCAAGGAATTCGCCGGCAAAAAGGCGATCGTCACCGGCGGCTCGCGCGGCATCGGCGCGGCCACGGCCCAGCGCCTCATCGACGCCGGCGCGAAGGTGGTCGTCGTCGCCCGCTCGCGCCACGAAGAGACCCCCAAGCAAGCCGTCCTCGTCTCGGGCGATCTTCGCACCCTCGAGGGCGCCCAGAAGGTCGCAAAGGAAGCGATCGAAAGGCTCGGCGGCGTCGACATCCTGGTCAACGCGGCCGGCGCCGCTCGCGTCCATCTTCCGGACTCGATGGCCATCTCGGACGAAGAGTGGGTCGACAGCCTCAACATCAACTTCCTGTCCGCCCTGCGCGTGACCAACGCCCTGATCGCCGAGCTGAAGAAGTCGAGGGGCGCGATCGTCAACGTCACCTCCGGCGGCCGCATCGCCTACGCCGGCGCCATGGCCCACTACGGCGCGGCCAAGGCGGCGCTCAACAACTGGTCCGAAGCGCTCGCCAAGGAGCTCGCGCCCCAGGGCGTGCGGCTGAACATCGTCTCGCCCGGTCCGATCACCACGCCCGGCGGCGATGAGGTGCGCAAGACGATCACCTCGGCCATGGGCATCACCAACGAGCAGTTCTTCTCCGTGGTGCCGCTGGAGGGGCGCGCCGGTAAGGCCGAGGACCTGGCCGAGGCCATCGCCTTCCTGGTCTCCGATCGCGCCTCCTACGTCACCGGCGACACCCTGTTCGTCGGCGGCGGGTTGGGCACGCTCGCGGCTCTGTAGCCGGCGGATCATCGGCCGGGCCCCTCGCGGGCCCTCACCTTCAGCTTGGCGACGCTCCCTCCGTCGCCAGGCCCCTCTTTTCGCACAGCAAGGGTCTGCGTCATGATCGACCTTCACTATTGGACCACGCCGAACGGCCACAAGATCACGATGTTCTTGGAGGAGACCGGCGCCCCTTACCAGATCACCCCGGTGAACCTGGCCCAGAACGAGCAGTTCGAGCCGGAATTCCTCAAGATCGGCCCGAACAACAAGACGCCGGCGATCGTCGACCGGGCGCCGGCCGATGGCGGCGAGCCGATCAGCCTGTTCGAGTCCGGCGCGATCCTGATGTACCTCGCCGACAAGACCGGCAAGCTCATCTCCAAGGACTACCGCACCCGCCTGGAGACCCTGCAGTGGGTGTTCTGGCAGGTCGCCGGCCTCGGGCCCATGGCCGGTCAATTGGTGTTCTACAAGCGCACCCAGGACAAGGTCCCCTCCGCCGAGGCGCGCTTCGTCAAGGAGACCGCCCGTCTCTACGGCGTGCTGGACCGTCGCCTGAAGGGCCGGACCTGGCTGGCGGGCGATGACTACTCGATCGCCGACATCGCCGCCTTCACCTGGGCCGCACCCTACGATCTGTTCGAGATGAACCTCGACGCGTTCCCCGACGTCGAGCGCTGGCTGAACGCGGTCTGGGATCGTCCGGCGACCCGGAGGGCCTACGAGATCCCCAAGGGCTACAACCCCAACGCCGTCGTCCCCGCTCTGCCGCGAGCCGCCTGAACCCGCGCACGGCTGGCCGACGGCGCCGGCCGCCCTGGCGTCCCCCGGCGGTCGGCGTCCCGGCCTTGAAATTCGTTGGCGAGCCAGTCGGTGAAGGCGCGCGCCGACGGCTTGGCCGCCTTGCCCGCGGGCAGGATGATGTTCACGTCGACTTGGCCCATCTCCCAATCTTCGAGAACCCGGACCAGCTGGCCGGTGCGAAGCTCGGCCGTCACC
>DASXGB010000089.1:0-35942 GCA_036489325.1 Caulobacteraceae bacterium | reverse complement strand
CAAGAGCACGAGTGCAACACCCGGGGCGAGGAACCGCGACAGCATCGCCGGAGCTTGGCCGAAAGGTGTGAACGCCGGATTTGCGCCCCTTCCAGACCGGCCGGCGCGCCGCCGGCAGTGCGCACGGGGGGCGGCGCGAAGCTTCGGCTTTGCGCTCACCCCCGCTGGGGTCTGGTGATCCTGGCCGGGCGGCTAATCGGCGCCGCCGGCTGAGGGCAGCGCCTTAGGAGGCGTAGAACTCGACCACCAGGTTGGGCTCCATCTTCACCGGATAGGGCACTTCGGCCAGTTCTGGCGAACGGGTCAGTCTGGCGCTCATCGCCTTGTGGTCGACTTCCAGGTAGTCGGGACTATCGCGCTCGGCGAGCTGCAGGGCTTCCAACACCAGAGCCATGTTGCGAGAACGCTCGCGCACCTGGACCGTATCGCCAACCTTCACACGATAGGAGGCGATGTTGACCCGCTTGCCGTTCACGGTCACGTGGCCATGGTTCACGAACTGCCGGGCGGAGAACACCGTAGGCGTGAACTTTGCGCGATAGACGACGGCATCGAGCCGCGCTTCCAGGAGAGCGATCAGGTTCTCGGAGGTGTTGCCCTTGCGGCGCGCCGCCTCGGCGTAGGTGCGCGAGAACTGCTTCTCGGTAAGGTTGCCGTAGTAGCCCTTCAGCTTCTGCTTGGCGCGCAGCTGCAGGCCGAAATCGGAGACTTTGCTCTTGCGGCGCTGGCCGTGCTGGCCGGGCCCGTAGGAGCGCTGGTTGATGGGGGATTTCGGCCGACCCCAGATGTTTTCACCCATCCGCCGGTCGATCTTGTACTTCGCCGATTGGCGCTTCGACATGGTCGTGTTCGACTTTCAACTCTGATGCGGTCCGGCCCCTCCCCATCTGGAGGCGCAATCTCAACGGCGGCGCACGCATCACCCGTCATGGTTCGCTCGCGCGGGGCGGACCCCGAGCGGCGAAGGCGCGGCTTATGGTCCGAAGGCCCGCTGCGTGTCAAGGCGCGGCCTTGCCGGAATCGGCAGATGTGCGAAGGCTCCCCAAAGCCTGGGCGGCGTTGCTGGAGACGTGGCGGAATGACGGCGATCGCGGCCGAGGCGCCTGCCTCGACGGAGGCCTTTGGTCATCCGAAGGGCCTTCTCGTCCTGGCCGGGACCGAGATCTGGGATCGAGTCTCTTTCTACGGCATGCAGGCGCTGCTGGTGCTCTACATGGTGGGAGCGCTGCTGCTGCCAGGTCATGTGGAGAAGATCGCCGGCTTCGCCGGCTTTCGAGCGGCCATCGAGTCCGTCACCGGGCCTCTCAGCACTCAAGCCCTGGCCACTCAGATCTTTGGTCTCTACGTCGGCATGATCACCTTCACGCCCCTGATCGGCGGCTTCGTGGGCGACCGCTGGCTCGGCCGGCGGCGCTCGATCACGCTCGGCGCGCTGCTGATGACCGCCGGCCACTTCTGCATGGCTTTCGACGAGTCGTTCCTGGCCGCCCTCGCGCTGCTGATATTGGGCGCCGGCTTCCTGCGCGGCAATGTGGCGCCGCAGATCGGCGAGCTCTACGGCCATGACGACCGGCGGCGCGACGTCGCTTTTCAGATCTACGGCATGGTGATCAATTTCGGGGCCTTCCTCGCCCCGATCATCACCGGGGTCTTGAACGCCACCTGGGGCTGGCATGTGGGGTTCGGCTTCGCCGGCTTTGGCATGCTCATCGGCCTCATCGTCTATCTCTCGGGTCAGCGCCTGCTGCCGCCCGAGCGGCCCCGAGGCCCCAGAGCCGCACGCGCCGCGCTGGCCGCCGGTGACGGACGCCTCATAGGCTTTCTGCTCATCCTGGCGCCGGTGGTGGCCCTCTTCTGGGTGGCCCAGTCTCAAGTGTGGAACACCTACAACCTGTGGGCGCGCGACCACGTGGAGCTGCGCCTCGGCGGCTTCACCGTGCCCGTGCCCTGGCTGCAGTCCCTGGATGGTCTCGCGCCGTTCGCCCTGATCCCGGCGGTGCTGGCCTACTGGCGCTACCAGGCCAAGCGCGGAACCGAACCCGACGAGTTCATGAAGGCCGCGATCGGCTGCTTCATCTTCGGCGCCGCCACCCTGATCCTCGCCGCCAGCCAGTTCGTGGTCGACAGCGCCGGGCGTACGCCGATCTTCATGGTGATCCTGTTCCACCTGTTCTCGAACCTGGGCTGGGTCTATTTCGCCCCCACGGTGACCGCGATCTACTCGCGCCTTGCGCCGGCGGCGGTGAACGCCACGCTGATCGCCGTCTCGCAACTGGCGGTCACCATCGGAAGCTTCACCTCCGGGCGTCTCGGGGCCCTCTATGAGCGCCTGCCGCCGTCGGAATTCTGGGCCATCCACGCGGCGAGCGCGGGCCTCGGTGGCGTGCTGATGTTGCTCTTCGGTCTCTATGTGCGCCGGAAAAACCGGGCTTAGAGCCGCTGGCCAGCCCGCTTGGCCGCCAGCTTCTCCAGCACCTTGCCGCGCCCCTTCGAAAGGGCGGTAACCACGCCACGCAGGGTACGCACCTCCTGAAGGCTTAGGCCGGCCCGTCCCAGGGCCACGCGCAGGTTGCGGATCATCGACGGGCGCTTTTCCGGCGGATGGAAAAAGCCGGCGGCGTCGAGTTCGGCTTCGAGCTGGGCATAGAGCCCCGCGAGCGCCGCCTGGTCGGCGGGCGGAGGAACATCCAGGAAACCGACCGGGATGCCAGGCGCCGTCGCCATCCGCCATTCATAAGCCGCCAACGCCACCGCCTGAGCAAGATTGAGCGAGGTAAAGCGGGCGTCCACCGGCGCCGTGACGATGCCCTGGCAGAGGGCGATATCGTCGGCATCCAGCCCCGCCCGCTCGCCGCCAAAGAGAAGCCCGACGGGCTGCCCGGTTGCCGCGGCCGCGGCGAGGCGCGCCGCCCCACTTCGCAGGTCCATGACCGGCAGGACGGCCTCGCGTGGCCTGGCTGTCGTCGCCAGGACCAGGGCCAGATCGGCGATCGCGTCCTCGAGGCGATCGAACACCTTGGCGTCATCGAGTGGCCACTCGGCGCCGGAGGCGCTCGCCCATGCGCGGGATTGTGGCCAGCCATCCCTCGGCCTCACCAGGCGCAGGTCCAAGAGCCCGAAGTTGCCCATGACCCTGGCGACCGCCCCGATGTTCTCGGCGAGTTGTGCGTCTTTCAGGATGACACATGGCGCAATCATCGGTCGCGCCATAGCCCATTTCGCGCCGGCGCGGGTATGGTTGGGCAACCATCGAAAGGATTCGCGTGTCGTCCGTCCTTCTCGACCGCCGATCGGCTGTGTTTGGGTTTGCCTTGCTCGCCAGTTGCAGGGCCGCCGCGCCGCCCAGGGCCGCGGGCCCCGCTGTGCTCGAGACCCTCCGACTGCAATCTGGCTACATCGCGCTGCGCGACCGCGCGAAGCCGGGGGTCCTCGGCCTGGGCGTGTCGCTCGGCAAGATCGCCTGGGTGTCGGACGACAAGGCCCGCTTTCCCATGCAGAGCGTGTTCAAGGTGTTCCTGGCCGCGGCGGCCCTGGCTGCGGTCGACTCCGGCCAACTGACGCTTTCCGAATCCATCACCCTGACGCGCCAGGACCTCGTCCCCTGGTACAGCCCCATTGTCGCGGCGTGGAAGGGCGAGGCCATGACCTTGCCCATTGTCGATCTCATCGCGCTCGCGGTTCAGAAGAGCGACAATCTCGCCGCCGACGTCCTGATGAAACGGATCGGTGGTCCGCCCGCAGTCATGGCTTGGCTGCACGGAAAGGCGATCGAAGGGATCAGCGTCGACCGCTACGAAAAGGAGGTCCAGCCGGATACCCATGGCATGGGTCCGTTCCAGCCGGCCTGGGCCGATCCCAAGGCGTGGATAGCGGCGCGCGACGCTGTTCCAGCCGCGGTGCAGGAGGCGGCCACGGCGCGCTATCTCGCCGATCCAAGAGACACGGCCACCCTGCCGGGCAGCCTCGATTTCCTGACCCGGCTGGCCAACGGCGAGCTGTTGTCGGCGCCCTCCACGCGTCTCCTCCTGCGCCTGATGACCGACAGCATGGGTCTGGGCCGTCTTCACAGCGGTCTCCCTGAGGGCGCCAGTCTCGCGCACAAGACCGGTAGTTCGGCCACCGACCTGGGCCTGACGCCGGCGACCAACGACGTCGGCATTGTCACTTTGCCGAACGGCCGACGCTTCGCCGTCGCCGCCTTCCTTTCGGGCTCTACGGCTACCGAAGTCATTCGCAATGGGCTTATTGCCGACGCCGCGCGTCTGGCGGTGAACTGCGTGGCCTGAGGCCTCACTGGCGGGCCATTTCCGCCCGGCCGATCCCCTCGCCGTCCAGATCCTGATTGGCGTCCATGGTCACTGTCACCTTGATGAGGCGTCCAGTGAAAGCGAAAGGGGCTGCGTAGTCGCCCACGGGGCTGCCGCGATCGCGACCAATGTCGAGCCCGGACCAGGAGATCAGCATCAGGAAGCCGAATTGCGCGATGGTCGACCCGGCCGCCTCACCATCGATAGTCAAGGTGTAGACCCGGCCCTCAGGCCCGGTCCGCACCTGCACGCCAAGATGCCGGCGACCCGGCGCCACGTCCTTGTCCGAGACTGTCAGGGCCACCTTGCCGCCGATGTTGAGAGCGTGGTGTAGGCGGCCGCCCTTCAGATAGAGGCTGTAGCCGCTTGTGGCGTCGCCATGGGCGATCAGCACGCCCTCCGCGCCTTCCGGCGGAATGGTCGCTTCAGCCTCGATGTCATAGGAGCGGCTGCGAACGTCCGGGGCCACGTCGGTGGGCAGGTGTCCCATGCCGGCGTGCAACACGAAACGCCGCCTCGGTCCATGGAATCGGGCGGCGTTTTCGGCGAACCGGGGCGCAAAACGGTCGTCGAGCGGCAGCACCTTGCAGGCTCGCGCCTCGGCCCACCAGTCCTCGATCAGCGCTGTCAGCTTTGCCGGTTCGGTCTCTGCGAGATCATTCGTCTCCGAAAAGTCGGCGTCGAGGTTGAACAGCTCCCATTTGTCATCGGCGAAGGCGAGTCCCGGTGGGTGATAGGCCACCGCTTTCCACCCATCGCGCCAAAGACCTCGGTGGCCGAACATCTCGAAGTACTGCGGCGTCGCCCTGGCTGGCGCGGCCGGGTCTGCGAAGCTCGCCGCGAAGCTCACCCCTTCCAGCGGCGTCTGCCCGACGCCCGATATGCGGTCGGGCGGGACGATGCCGATCACGTCCAACAAAGTCGGAACGAGGTCGCAGGCGTGAGCGAACTGTGGGCGGATTTCGCCGCGAGCGCGAATCCGCGCTGGCCAGCTCACCACCAGCGGATCGCGCACGCCTCCCCCGTGGGTATTCTGCTTGTAGCGGCGCAGCGGCGTGTTCGAAGCCATGGCCCAGCCAAGCGGAAAATTGGCGTGGCTGGTGGGACCGCCGATATCATCCAGCCTCGCAAGCTTTTCGGCGATGGGCTCGGGGCGGGCGTTGTACGGTCCCATGGCGTTGACGAAGCCGAAGGCCCCGCCCTCCTGGCTGGCGCCATTGTCGGAAAGGACGAGGATCAGGGTGTTGTCGATCGACCCACTGGCTTCCAGGAAGGAGATCAGGCGAGCCAGCTCTCGATCGGCATGGTTGAGCATGCCGGCGAATGCGCTCTGGAGGCGGACAAAGACTTTCTGCTCGTCAGCCGAATGATCCGACCACGGACGAACACCGTCATTGCGTGGCGGCAGGCGGGTGTCGGCTGGAACCAGGCCCATGGCCTTCTGGCGGGCCAGGCGGCCGTGGCGTTCCTCGTCCCAACCGGCGCCGAACACCTCGTCATAGGGCTCGATGATCTCGCGCGGGGCCTGGTGCGGGGCGTGGCAGGCGCCGAAGGCCAGCCACAGCAGCCACGGCGTTTTGGGTGCGTCGGCGGCGTGGTCGGCAAGATAGCGGATCGACTGATCCACCAGGTCGGCGCTCAAGTGATAGCCGTCCGCGAAGGCCGCCGGCGCGTCGATCGGCGTGTTGTCGCGCACCAGTTCCGGCGCGTACTGGTCAGTCTCGGCGTCCATGAAGCCGTAGAAACGGTCGAATCCACGACCCAGCGGCCAGCCGTCGAACGGACCTGTCGGACCCGTCTCGGTGAGGCTTACGACATGCCACTTGCCGACCATGTAGCTGCGGTAGCCGCGTGGGCGCAGCATCTCCGGAAGCGTCCCGGCTTCGCGAGAGATCTTGCCGCGATAGCCTGGGTATCCGGAATCAAAGTTGGCTAGGCACCCCACGCCGACCGAGTGGTGATTCCGGCCCGTGAGGAGCGCCGCTCGCGTCGTCGAGCACATGGCCGTGGTGTGGAAGCTGCTGTAGCGCAGGCCGCTGGCGGCCAGGGCGTCTATGGTCGGGGTGGTGATCGGCGAGCCGTAGCAGCCGAAATCGGAAAAGCCGACGTCGTCGAACAGCACCACCAGGATGTTGGGCGCGCCTTCCGGCGGGAGCGGCGGCTCTGGCCAGCACGGCGCATCGATCTGGTCGTCGACGCTCATGCCGAAACCCGCCGCTTCAGCCCCTTGGCTTCCATACGCCACTTCATCTGATCGAAGCGGTCCTGACCGAAGAACGGCTCGCCGTCGAAGACCATCAGTGGGACGCCCCAGTGACCGGCCGTGCGCTGCGCGACCTGGTTCTCCTCGACGATGGCGGCGAAACGTGCCGGATCGGCTTCGACAGCCGCGAATATCTCATCCGGATCAAGGCCTGCCCGACGGGCCGCGCCGGCGAGGTGATCGCCCTCATGCCAATTGTCGACGCCGCCGCACCAGATCACCGCGCTGGCCTCGCCAAGGAAGTCGAGTCCTCGGCCGCGTTCGGCGGCTGCGACGCCCAGATGCGTCAGGCGGCGGATGTAAGGCTGTTCCTTTGGATAGCGACCCTCGCCGTCACGCTGGACGGGGTCGGGTCTCGGCCAGCGCAGCGGCATGCCGACGAACTCGGCTTCGCGACGGATGTCGCGCAGCAGATAGGAGAACCACAGCGGATCGCGGCTATCGAAGAATTCCGGCGTTCGCACGGCCAGGGGATAGACAGGCCGCACATTGCAGACGACCTCATAGTTGCGCTCAAGCGAAAGAAGGCGCGGCGTCACTAGGTAGGAATAGGGCGATCTGAACGACCAGTAGAGGTCATAGGTGAGCACGGCCGACTCCCCGACGGTTTAGTCCGGTCCTCATGCACATCGAAGTCGGCGCGGTTCAAGACGATGCGGGGTTGCGATGGGCGGCGGGGGACTCCAACTTCCGCGCAGGCCGGAGTACCGCTATGCGCGCCATGGTGCTGGAAAAGGTTGGCGCTCCGCTCGTGATGCGTGAGCGTCCCGATCCCGAGCCTGGATCGGGCGAGGTCCGGATCCGCGTGGGCGCCTGCGGAGTGTGCCGCACAGACCTGCACTTGGTCGACGGCGACCTGCCGAACATACGGACGCCGATCGTTCCTGGCCACGAGATCGTTGGCCGGGTCGAAGCGGTGGGCGACGCGGTGGAAGGGGTCGAGATCGGCCTCCGGGTCGGGGCGCCGTGGCTCGGCCGCGCCTGCGGCGTGTGTGCGTACTGCCTGCATGGCGCGGAGAACCTGTGTGATACGCCGCTTTTCACCGGATACGACCGCGATGGCGGCTACGCCAGCCACGTCATCGCCGACGCCGACTTCGTCTTTCCTCTCAGCGGTGAGGGGGATGACGCCGCCCTGGCGCCTCTGCTGTGTGCCGGACTGATCGGCTGGCGTTCGCTGAAGATCGCCGGCGAGGGCGAAAAGATCGGCCTCTACGGCTTTGGGGCGGCCGCGCACATCATCGCCCAGATGGCTCTCTGGCAGGGCCGACGCGTGTTCGCCTTCACCCGCCAGGGCGACGCGGGGTCTCAGGCCTTCGCCCGCAGACTCGGAGCAGAATGGGCGGGAAGCTCAGACGAGCCGCCGCCGGAGCCTCTCGACGCGGCCATCCTGTTCGCGCCGGTGGGGGCGCTCGTGCCCGCAGCCCTCAAAGGCGTTCGCAAGGGCGGCCGGGTGGTCTGCGCCGGTATCCACATGAGCGACATTCCCTCATTCCCCTACCGCCTGCTCTGGGAAGAGCGGCAGTTGGTATCGGTGGCCAACCTCACCCGATGGGACGGTCACGAATTCTTTCCCATCGCCCGATTGGCGAGCGTGAAGACCGAGACCCGGACCTATCCGCTCGAGGATGCCAATCAGGCTCTGGACGACCTCCGCGTCGGCCGCCTGCAGGGCGCAGCGGTCCTAATTCCCTGAAAAGCTGCCGATTGCCGCAGGGTTCGGGCGCTAAAATCCAAGTTCTTGGTCGTTCAAGTCAAAAATCTTGCGGCGCCGCGGCTCCCCGCTAAGCTTCCGAACAACTGTTTGAAGGTCTCCATGGTGCGGGCGAGTCTTCTATTGAGTGCGGCGGTGCTGGTTTCGGCGCTGGCCGGCTCGGCATCCGCTCAGACGACGTCGACCCAGGTCCAGGAAGTCATTGTCACTGCCCAGCGAAGGTCGACCGACGTCCAGAAAACGCCGATCGCCGTCACCGCCGTGCCCCAGAGCGAACTCGACAAGTCGTTCGTCACCGACATCGCCGGCCTCAACGCCACAGTTCCAAGTTTCGAATCTACCAAGACTTCCGGTTTCGAGAACATCGTCACCATCCGCGGTGTCGGCTCGGAGACGCCGGAGAACGACCTGACCACCCAGCCCGGGGTGTCGCTGTTCATGGACGGTGTCTACATAGTCAACACGATCTCGCTGTCGCAATCGTTTTTCGATCTTGACCACGTCGAGGTGCTGCGAGGGCCGCAGGGGGCGCTTTACGGCCAGGGGTCTATCGGCGGGGCAATCAATATCGTCAGCGAGCAGCCCAGGATCGGCGATTTCGCCGGTCAGGCCGATTTCAGCGTCGGAACCTACGACCTCACCCGCGAGCGCGCCTGGCTGAACATCCCGATCGGCGACACCTTCGCGGCCCGCATCTCGGTCCAGCGCTTCGACCACGAAGGCTTTACGCGCGACCTCGCCATCCCTGGCTTCCGCGAGGACGATGCGCACAACACGGGCATCAAGGCCGCGATCCTCTGGCGCCCAGTCTCCAATCTTTCAGCGACCCTGACCGGCCAATGGTATCGCGCCGACGAAAACGGCCAGGCGCAGAAGAACATCAACGATCCAGAGCGATCAGCCTGGGAGATCTTCCAGGACTATCCCTCGCTTAACGAGCTCACCAGCCAGCTCTATCATCTCAATATCCAGTACGACGCGCCCTGGTTCAGCCTCCGCTCAGTGAGTGGGTACCAGGGAATGAGTAGCGTGCTGCACGAGGACAGCTCCCGCAGCGCGATCTCACTGCTCAACGCGACCGGAACCTGCCCACCCTTCAACGGCACGCCGATCTGCTACGACGACGTGGGCGGCTGGGACACGCACCTCCGCAGCTACAGCGAAGAATTCGACATCCTTTCCAAGACCGGCGGCCGGTTCGAGTGGATCGCAGGCGCCTTTCTCCTAGGGCAGACGAGCCGTCAGTTCGTTGCCGAATTCGAGGGCGGCGCCAATCCCAACCCGCCAGACACCGAGATCCCGCCTGACATCGAAACCAAGCCGCCTGGGAACCTCGCCTACGGCAACGATTCCCTCGTTCGCCGCCAGTCCTACTCCGTCTTCGCCCAGGCGTTGTGGCGGATCACGGACCGACTGCGCCTGAGCCTTGGCGGGCGGCTGAACTACGACCATTTCACCGATGACAGCGCTAACTTTTCCGCCTTCGGCTTCAGCCACTCAGACAACGCCAAGTCAGACCACGTACCGACGTGGCGGGCCGAGCTCGACTATGACATTGCGCCAGACGAAATGATCTACGCGAGCGCGGCGCGCGGCTACAAGCCGGGCGGGGTCAACGGGAATAACACCGCCGTGGTCGTGCCCTTCACCTTCGAACCGGAAACCAACACGGCGTTCGAGATCGGCTCGAAAAACCTCTTCCTGAATCGCGCCCTGCGCTTCAACGCGGCTGCTTTCTATTATGATTACAAGAATATGCAGTACATCGAGGATGATCCGTTCCCGTTCGCGAGCGGCATCTCCAACATCCCAGCGGTTCATATCTGGGGGGTCGAGGCGGAGGCATCCTATGTCGGCGCTGGAGACCGGCTGCACATGAACGGGCAAATCTCGCTGGAACAGGGCCGGGTGGCCGGCCGCTATCTGACGCTGGACTCGACCGTCGTGATGGCGATCGAGAACCAACCCATTCCAAGCCCTTGTGCGTTCGGCGGCGCTTTCTTCAACCCGGCCTGCTGGCAGTCGGTGGTCGCATCGGCGCGCAACATCGAAGGCAATGAGCCGCCGGCCATGCCCAATGTCTCGGGCGAGATCGACGCCTCGTGGAGCTTCGACGTGCCGGCCGGCTCGCTTACACCCCGGGTCCAGTTCGTTTACCGCGGCGCCGAATGGGCCCGTATCTTCAACGAGCCCAGCCTCGACCGTGTGCCCGCCTATGGCGTGACCAACCTGGAGCTCGAATACCGCCCCACAAGCTCCCGGTTCGTGGCCTCGCTGGTCGCGACCAATATTTTCAATGTCGCGGGCGTGAACTCGCAGTACACTGATCCTTTCGGGACCGGCCAGACGAGCCGTCAGTATATCCCGCCGCGCCAGGTGATCCTGACGCTGGGCTACAGTTTCTGATCATGGCGGTCCGGCGCCCCTGGCTGGCTTTCGCCGCGCTGAGCCTCCTCTATTTCCTGGTCTCGGCCGGGACGTTCAACGCTCTGGGCGTCGTCCTGCCGGCCATGGTCGGCGACCTGCATTGGAACTGGCGGGAAGCCGGTCTGGGCTACGCGCTCCTGGGTGTCGCCTGCGGCCTAACGAGCCTGGCGGCGGCCGGCTCGATCCGCCGATATGGCGTTCGCCCCACGCTGCTGGCGGGCGGAGCGATGCTTGCGATCGGCTTTGCCGCCATGGCGCTAACCCACTCGGTGTGGGTCTATCTCGCCGCCGCCTCGCTGATCGGCATAGCCTTCTCGTTCTGCACCTCGGTGCCGGGAACCTATGTGTTGACCGCGATCTTCGAGCGCCGCTCGACCATTGTGGGCGCCTACTTCACGCTTGGCGCGCTCGGCGGCGTGGCCGGACCCAAGCTTGTGACCTCGCTTTCGGCTCTCGCCGGCTGGCGCGGATTCTGGTGGGCATTCGCCGCCGCCTCGGTCGTCACCGCGGGCATTGCCGCTGCGGCCACCCCGAACCGCGTGGACCACGCGCCGGGAGTCGACGTTCCGCCAGATCAGGTGGGTCCAGGACGTCTCCTGACAGCGATGCGGGAAGTCCCCGTGCGTTGGGCGCTGGCTGCGCCGCAGTTTTACGTCATCGTCGGCGCCTACACGATGTACATGCTGATCAACACCACGGCGCACGGCTTCGCGGTCGAACACCTCATCGAACGCGGCGTGACGCCGAACGCTGCGGCCAATGTGCTGAGCTTCGAGGCCCTGATCGGCGCCGTTGTCTCGGCGATCGGCGGCATCGCCGGCGAGCGGGTCAGCGCCAAGACCCTACTCATCATCTGCCTGGTTTCGCTGATCGGCGGGATGACCGCCCTGGCGTTCGCCCACGGCCCCCTGTTGATGGCGGTGTTCGCGGTTGGGGTTGGCGTCGGCTTCGGCCTCAGCTTCGTGGCCGCGACCATGCTTCTGCTCAGCTACTTCGGGCGCGGCGTCTATCTCGAGCTCTACTCGATCATGTGCCTTGTCAGCACCTTGGCCGCCCTCGGACCGGCGCTGGGGGGCTGGGCGCGAGACGAAGTCGGCGGCTTCCAGGGCGTGTTCCTGATCTGCGCCCTCGCGGCTTTCGTCATGCTAGTGGCCAGCACAGTGTTGAAGCGGCCGGCGGAAACCTAGTCGTCGGCCGCCGCGCGGCGAAAGTCCCTCGGCGAGGCGCCGTAGGCATTCCGGAATGCGCGGCTGAAATAGGCCGGATCGGAAAATCCCCAGCGAAAGGCGATCTCGCCGATTGATTGGCCAGCCGCCAGCGGACTTGCCAGGTCGGCGCGGCAGCGCTCCAGCCGCCGGTCACGGACATAGCTGGCGAAGGTCTGGCCAGCGGCGGCGAGCAGTTTTTGCAGCGTTCGCGGCGCGAGGCCGCTCGCCTCTGCCAGGCCCTTGAGGCTGAGATCGGCGTCGGGCAGCATCGACTCGACGATCTGGCTGACACGAGAGATCTGAAGAGCGCCCCTGGCCGTTTCTCCACCGGGGAGACCTGCGAGTATGGCGGTCAGGAACTCGGTGCAGGCCGACTCGATGGGCTTCAAGTCGTCCTGGGTCAGATCCGCCAATCGCGCCGCGACGCCGACCAGCAGGCTCGAGAGTACGCCTGGCAAACCCCGATCACCGGCCAGCCGGCCGACTGAGAGGCCGCCAGCCCCGATCAACCGGTGGCCGAGCGCCATGCGTGGCACACGCACCCAGAGCAGTCGGCAGCGCGTCTCGAGCGTCAGCCTCGCGCTTCGACCGACCGGCCCATAGACAACATCTCCGCCGTCGAACCCTGCGTCTCCCTGAACGTCAGCGATGGTCGCACGACCCTCGATCAGCGCCATTAGCCAGATCGCCGACGGCAGGTCGATCCGCGGCCCGTGAATTGTCTGGGGCCCGGCCTCGATCAGTGCAAACTCCATGCCGAGTGGCGAGGTCAGGCCGGTGACGCGCCCCCGCGGCGCAGCGCCCGCCGGAAGGTCGATTTCGGGCAGACCGAGGCCGGTCAAGGTTTCGCGCCAGAGCCCGGCCCGCTCGGCGAGCGGATGATCATCCGTCGTGAAAGTCCATGCCTTCATCGGCCTGTTCCAACCCACTTCGGGCCGGCTTTCCCATCCGCGCCCAAGTCTCTATAGCCACGCGCGTTCCCTGGAGAAGTCGGAGTCGAACGCGAGCCCATGGCCAAGATCAAGGTCGCCCACCCGGTCGTCGAACTCGACGGCGACGAAATGACCCGGATCATCTGGCAGTTGATCAAGGACAAGCTGATCCTGCCGTTCCTCGACATCGACCTCGATTATTACGACCTCGGCATCGAGCACCGCGACGCCACCGACGACAAGGTGACCATCGAAGCGGCCCACGCCATCCAGCGACACGGCGTCGGCGTCAAATGCGCGACCATCACCCCGGACGAAGCGCGGGTGGAAGAATTCCATCTCAAGCAGATGTGGAAGTCACCCAACGGCACTATCCGCAACATCCTGGGCGGGGTGGTGTTCCGCGAGCCGATCCTGTGCCGTAATGTGCCGCGTCTCGTCCCCGGATGGACCCAGCCGATCATCATCGGCCGCCACGCCTTCGGTGATCAGTATCGGGCAACGGATTTCGTGGTGCCGGACAAGGGCAAGCTCACCATCCGCTGGGAGGGCCCGAACGGCGAGACCATTGAGCGCGAAGTGTTCGATTTTCCCGGCGGGGGCGTGGCCCTCGCCATGTACAACCTCGACTCCTCTATTGAGGAGTTCGCCAGGGCCAGCCTGCGTTACGGCCTGGCGCGCAAGTATCCAGTCTACCTCTCGACCAAGAACACCATCCTCAAGGCCTACGACGGGCGCTTCAAGGACATCTCCCAGAAGGTGTTCGAGACGGAGTTCGCCGAGGCCTACAAGAAGGAAGGCATCACCTACGAACACCGCCTGATCGACGACATGGTCGCCTCGGCCCTGAAATGGTCTGGCGGCTTTGTCTGGGCGTGCAAGAACTACGATGGCGATGTGCAGTCCGACCAGGTGGCCCAGGGATTTGGTTCGCTGGGATTGATGACCTCGGTGCTGATGACGCCCGACGGCAAGGTGGTGGAGGCTGAAGCTGCCCACGGCACGGTGACCCGCCACTTCCGTCAGTATCAGCGTGGCGAGAGCACATCGACCAACTCCATCGCCTCGATCTTCGCCTGGACCCGCGGCCTGCAACACCGGGCCAAACTGGACGGTAATGCCGAACTCGACCGGTTCGCCCATACGCTGGAAAAAGTCTGTGTCGACACGGTCGAGGCCGGTTCGATGACCAAGGACCTCGCCCTGCTGGTCGGCGACTTCCAGGGCTGGCTGACCACCGAGGGCTTCCTCGACAAGGTGGCGGAAAACCTGGAACCAGCCCTGGTCGCCTGACAGGCTAGTCGCCAAGGGCGGCGACGACCCCCCTCGCCATCACGAAGCGAACCCGCTCCAGCTCTGTGACATCCTCCAGCGGATCGCCGTCGACGGCGATCATGTCGGCGGACAGTCCAGGCGCGATGGCGCCGGTCTCGTCGGCCAGGCCCAGCAGCCTGGCGGCGTTGAGCGTGGCCGCCTTGATGGCGTCGGCGGGATTGAGACCAGCGCCGATCATCAGCGCAAATTCCCTGGCGTTCTGGCCATGCGGACCGACACCCATGTCGGTGCCGAGGGCGATGGGAACGCCTGCCCGATAGGAGCGTCCCAGGGCTTCGCGGATGTGCTCGCCGACAACGATGGCCTTCTCCGCCTGGGCTGGCGTCAGCACGCCGCCGCTCTGAGCCATCTCGAGGACCGTGGCTCCGGCGATCAGGGTGGGCACGTGGAAGGCGCCGGTCTTCAGAAATAACTCGATCGAACTCTCGTCGAGAAAACTGCCGTGCTCGATGGAATCGACTCCGGCCGAGAGCGCCGCATTGATGCCGGCGAGGCCGTGGGCGTGGGCGGAAGCGGGCCGTCCGAGCCGATGCGCCGTCTCGACGATGCTGCGCATCTCATCGTCCGTGAACTGCTGATCGACACCGGCCCGAAGGTTCGACAGCACCCCGCCCGTGGCCGTGAACTTGATGGCATCGGCGCCGTCGGCGACCTGGGCGCGCACGGCCCGCCGGCAACCATCGACCCCGTCGCACACCCCGATGCTCGACTGGACGCAGGCGCACACGTCGTGCCGGTAGCCATAGGTGAGGCCATGACCGCCGGTCGGTGTCAGAATCGCTCCCACGCACAGGATCCTTGGGCCAGGAACGACCCCCTCGGCGACGGCCGCCCGCAGGGCGTAGATCACCTCCGGCTTGTGCGCTCCAAGATCACGGACGGTGGTGAAACCCGCCGCCAGCGTCAGGCGCGCCCGCGCGGCGGCGTCAAGCCCGACCCTGGGGTCGGAATCCTCGACGAACCGCAGGCGATGGCCCGGCCCGAGCTGACCGGTGAGGTGGACGTGGCAGTCGATAAGGCCGGGAAGGACGAACTTGTCCTTGAGATCGATCAGCTCCGCGCCCTCCGGGGGCGCGACGAAACCGTCGGCCACCTCGACGATCTTGCCGGACGCGATCCGGATACTGGCCTGTACCGTGGGCGTCGCGCTGGGGTCTGCCAGCAGGCGACCAGCATGAATGACGATGTCTCGAGGTCTGGCCGCCATGTCTCACCTTCACGTGGGCTGAAGGGCGACCCTGCCCCTTATTCGGCTCAACCGGAAGTCTGTGGGGATAGACAGGTCGGGCGAGACGCGTAGGCTTGGCTCCGACCGGGATCGGCAATGATCGCCGGCCGCAGCATGGGCGAGGATACCGATGAGCTATGCCGCCGGGCGTGTCATCAATGACGCCGACAGCCACATCATGGAGAGCCTCGACTGGCTGAGTCGTCACGCGGAACCGGACATCCGCGAACGACTTGTCAGCATGCGCCTCGAGGCCGGCGGGTCGGGCGCGGAAAAAGCCATCGCCCGCGCCCTCGAGCGTCAGCAGGACGAAGCTGCGTCCGCGGAGATCGCCAGCAATGTCGTCGCCGGTCCCAAGGGCTGGGCGGCCTACGGCGCGCTCGATCCCGGCGAACGGTCAAAGGCGCTCGACGATCTTGGATTTGCCCGCCAGCTGGTATTCACCACCTTCGCCGGCTCGCAGTTCCTGCCCTCTTCGGACCACGACGTGAAATATGGCGGGGCACGAGCCCTGAACCGCGCCATGGCCGACTTCTGCTCCGGGGATCGACGCCTGATCGGCGTGGGTGTCACGCCGCTCGACGATCCCGCGCGAGCCCTCAAGGAAATCGATCTCGCCATCAAATTCGGATGCGGCGCCATCTGGCTGCCGGCCTCGACAGCCGGCGAACGCTCGCCGGGCCATCCCGACCTGGATCCGGTGTGGCGCAGGTTGAGCGAGGCCGGCGTCCCCTTCGTCCTGCACGTCGGCGCGGCGACGCCGATGATGCCGGCGGCCTATCACAAGAACGGTCATCCCCTGCCCAAGGACTGGCTGGGTGGTGGCGAGAACTTGCGCGCCAAGGACTATGTCGCCCTCTCCTACGCGCCGCAGAACTTCCTTTCCGCCCTGGCCCTGGATGGCGTCTTCGATCGCTTCCCCGACTTGCGCGGCGGCGTCATTGAGCTGGGCGCCGGATGGGCGACGGACTTCATCCGCCGGCTCGACCAGGCCTGGAAGGGCTGGCGCAAATCCGATCCGGTCGTGGCCAGCCTGTCGGCGCCGCCGTCGGAGTTCATCCGCCGCGCCGTGCGCTTCACCCCCTACGCCACCGAGGACGCGGGCGCGATCATCCGCGAAGGCGGACCAGAGCTCTTCATGTTCAGCTCGGACTTTCCTCACCCGGAGGGGACGCGGAATCCGATCGAGCGCTTCGAGTCGACGTTCGAGGGCCTCGACGAGGACACCCGCGACCGCTTCTATCGCCGCAACTTCGAGACCCTGTTCGCGGCCTGAGCGCTTTCAGCCAATCGGACCGAAGTCGCTGGCCCGATCACCGATCAGGAAGCGGGGGCCTGGCCCGGCACGCCCCGCCCGGTCGCCCGGGTTGTAGAGGACGCATCGGTCCAGAGACAGGCAGCCGCAGCCGATGCATCCGTCCAAGAGGTCGCGGGTCTTCTCCAGCATCGCTATCCGGGACTGAAGGGCGTCCCGCACGCGCAAGCTGATCGCCTCCCAATCCTGTCGCGTCGGTGGTCGGTCTGGCGGAAGCGTGGCCAACTCGGCTTCGATCTCGGCCAGAGTCAGCCCAAGTCGTTGCGCGATCAGTGCAAAGGACAGGCGCCGGATGTCCGAGCGCATGAACCGCCGCTGGTTGCCGTTGGTGCGGCCCCCCCGGACCAGGCCCCGCGCCTCATAGAAGCGGATCGCCGAAACGGTGAGACCGGTCCTGCGGGCCAGGTCGCCGATCGACAGCAACGGTCCTCCCGTCATCCGGCGCCCATTTAATATCTTGACCTCAAGTTAACTTGAGGTTGTAGCAGATTTGGCACGCGCAATCCAGCGCCGGCCAGAGGATGCCCATGCCCGCCCCGAGAATTGAGCACGTCAACGTCACCGTCACCAATCCCGAACGCGTTGCGGGCCTGATGGAGGCGCTGTTCGGCTGGCGCATTCGCTGGCGAGGCCCTGCCCGAGACGGCGGCCGCACCATCCACGTGGGGTCGGACGAACACTACCTCGCCCTCTACACCGGGCGGGACATCGCCTATTCGGTGGAGGACTTCGCCAAGGGCCGGCCGCTCAACCACATCGGGGTCGAGGTCGAGGATCTGAACGCCGTCGAAGCGCGGGTGATCGCCGCCGGCCTCACGCCCTTCAATCATGGGGCCTACGATCCGGGCCGCCGGTTCTATTTCCTGGACCCGGACGGCATCGAATACGAGGTCGTCAGCTACTCGTAGGCTCAGCGACGCCGTCAGCCCGCTGCGATCAGCTCCCGCACGGCCGCGATTCCGGCGTCGGCGCGCGAGGCGTCGGGCGCGCCGCCTTGGGCGAAGTCCGGCTTGCCGCCCGCGCCTTGGCCGCCCATCGCGCCGACGGCGGCCTTCGCCAGTTCCACGGCGTTGAAGCGGCTTAGCGCGGCGCCGGCGACGACGATGGTGTTGGCCGCCTTGCCGTCGCTGACGCCGACCAGCGCCACGACGCCATCGCCAATCTGCTTGCGGAAGGTTTCGGCGATGGGCCGCAGGTCCTTGCCGCCGACGCCCTGCAACACGCGGCCGATGAACTTGACGCCGCCCAGGTCCTCGGGGCCGGGCTCGGTCTGACCGCCCCCGCCCATGGCGAGCTGACGCTTCGCGTCCGCGAGCTCCTTCTCAAGCCTGCGCCGCTGGGTTTCGAGCGCCTCAACGCGAGCGGCCACCTCACCGGCCGGAACCTTGAACTGGTCCGCCAGCCTCTGCGTGACGCCGGCCCGCTCGAGCAGCCACTGGCGAGCAGGCTCGCCCGTGAGCGCCTCGATCCGACGGACGCCGGCGGCGATCCCCTGCTCCGAAATGATCTTGAAGACGGCGATGTCGCCCGTGCGCGCGACGTGGGTGCCGCCGCACAGCTCGACTGAATAGGCGCCCTCCCCATCAAGCGAGGCGCCGAGGGAGAGGACGCGCACCTCCTCGCCGTATTTCTCACCGAAGAGGGCGATAGCCCCCGCCTCGATCGCCGCCTCCGGCTTCATCAGGTGGGTGTCGGCCGGCAGGTTCTGGCGGATGACAGCGTTGACCTCGGTCTCGATGGCCTCGATCTCGCCGGGCGTGAGCGGCCCGCCGTGACTGAAGTCGAAGCGCATGCGCTCGCCATCGACCATCTGACCCTTCTGGGAGACGTGAGGGCCCAGGACATGGCGCAGCGCCGCGTGCACGAGGTGGGCCGCTGAATGGTTGAGGCGGGTGCGCGCACGCCGGGCGGCGTCGACCGCCAAGTTCACCGTCTCGCCGACCTTGAGTTCCCCGGACGTGATCTCGAGGGCGTGAGCGTGCAGGTCGCCGGCTTCCTTGCGAACGTCGCTCACCCGCGCGGCGCCGCCGGCCCAGGTCGCCGCGCCGACATCGCCGGCCTGGCCGCCGCTCTCGGCGTAGAAGGGCGTCCGGTCGAACAGCGCCCAGACCGTCGCGCCAACTCCGGCTGACTGAACCTCGGCTCCGTCCTTGACGAGCGCCAGCAGACGCCCTTCGCTATCGATCGTCTCGTAGCCGTCGAAGCGCGTGGCGCCGAGGCGCTCGCGGAGCGCCAGCCAGATGCCGCTCTGCGCCTGCTGTCCCGAGCCCGCCCAGTTCTCGCGTGCGAGGGCCCTTTGTCCCTCCATGGCGGTCTCGAAACCTGCCATATCGATGTGCACGCCCCTGGCGCGCACCGCATCCTCGGTGAGGTCCACCGGGAAACCGTAGGTGTCGTAGAGCCGGAACGCCGTCTCGCCGGAAAGGACGTCGCCTTCCTTGAGGCCCGCCGTCGCCTCCTCGAGCAGGGCCATGCCCCGACCGAGAGTGCGGTGAAAGCGTTCTTCCTCCTGGCGAAGCGTCTCCGCGATGACCGGCTGAGCGCGGGTGAGTTCGGGATAGGCCGCGCCCATCTGCGCCACCAGCGTCGGAACCAGCTGATGCATCAGCGGCTCCTTGGCGCCGAGCAGGAAGGCGTGACGCATGGCCCGCCGCATGATCCGCCGCAGGACATAGCCGCGGCCCTCATTGGAGGGTGTGACGCCGTCGGCGATCAGGAAACTCATCGAGCGCAGGTGGTCGGCGATCACCTGATGCGAGGTCTGCGCGTTGGCGCCTCTCACGCCGGTCGCCTGCTGGCTGGCGGCGATCAGGGCGCGGAAAAGATCGGTTTCGTAGACGCTGGTCACGCCCTGGAGCACCGCGCCGGTGCGCTCAAGCCCCATGCCGGTGTCGACACAGGGTTTGGGCAGGGGCTTGCTCGTCCCGTCGGCGAACTGCTCGAACTGCATGAACACCAGGTTCCAGATTTCGACGAAGCGATCGCCGTCCTCGTCAGGACTGCCTGGCGGGCCACCGGCGATGTCCGGCCCGTGGTCGTAGAAGATCTCGCTGTTGGGGCCGAAGGGGCCGGTATCGCCCATCGACCACATGTTTTCCTCGAGGCGCACAATGCGGTCATCGCCGAGGCCGGCGATCTTCCTCCACAGTGACGCGGCTTCCTCGTCGGAGGGGTGGACCGAGACGATCAGGCGCTCAGCCGGCAAGGCGAGATCGCGGGTGACGAACCGCCATGCGTAGTCGATGGCGCCTTCCTTGAAATAGTCGCCGAAGGAGAAGTTCCCCAGCATCTCGAAGAAGGTCAAATGCCGGGCGGTGTAGCCGACATTGTCGAGATCATTGTGCTTGCCGCCGGCGCGAACGCACTTCTGGGCGGTCACCGCACGTGGCGCGGGCGGCGTCTCGGCCCCGATGAAATAGTTCTTGAGCGGCGCCATTCCGGCATTGACGAACAGCAGCGTGGGATCATTCCGCGGCACCAGAGGCGCAGAGGGCAGCACCTTGTGCTCAGCACGCGCGAAGAAGTCGATGAATTCGCTGCGAAGGTCGGAAAGACTATGCATCAACGCCGCATAACATTTCGACTGTGACCGACAAAGGCCGACAGGTCGGCCCCCCCCCGCCCAGCGAGACGTCAAACCGCGGCGCGGAGCTCCTCGGCGAGGTCGGTCCTTTCCCATGAGAAGCCGCCATCGGCCTCCGGTGACCGCCCAAAATGGCCATAGGCGGTGGTGCGGGCATAGATCGGCCGGTTGAGGCCAAGATGCTCGCGGATGGCGCGGGGCGTGGCCCCGCCGATCATCTCCGGCAGGATCTTCTCCAGTCGGGCCGGATCGACCTCGCCCGCGCCATGCAGGTCGACATAAAAGCTGAGGGGGTGGGAGACGCCGATGGCGTAGCCGATCTGGATCGTGCAACGCGGCGCGATGCCGGCGGCGACGACGTTCTTGGCGAGGTAGCGGCAGGCATAGGCGGCTGAGCGGTCGACCTTGGTCGGATCCTTGCCGGAGAAGGCGCCGCCGCCGTGCGGGGCCGCCCCGCCGTAAGTATCGACGATGATCTTGCGGCCGGTGAGGCCGCAGTCGCCATCTGGGCCGCCGATCACGAAGTTGCCGGTGGGATTGATGTGCCAGGCCGTCGATTCTTCGACAAAGCCTTCGGGCAGGACCTCAAGGATGTAGGGCCGGACGATGTCGGCCACGTCGGCGGGGGAAAGGCCTTCGCGATGCTGGGTCGAAAGAACGATTGACGCCGCCCGCACCGGCCGGCCGTTCTCGTAGGCCAGCGTCACCTGGCTCTTGGCGTCCGGCTCCAGGCCCAAGGACCGGTCGGCATGGCGCGCGGCGGCCAAGGTCCTGAGGATGTTGTGAGAATACTGCAAAGTCGCCGGCATCAGCTCCGGCGTCTCGTCGGTGGCATAACCGAACATGATGCCCTGGTCGCCGGCGCCCTCATCCTTGTTGCCGGAGGCGTCCACCCCCATGGCGATGTCGGCCGACTGGCTGTGCAGGAAACAGGCGTATTCCGCGGTTTTCCAGTGAAAGCCGTCCTGTTCGTAGCCGATGTCCCTGACCGCGGCGCGGACCTTGTCCTCCAGGTCGTCGACGACGCCGGCGGGGCCCCTCACCTCGCCTGCGAGGACGATTCGGTTGGTGGTGACCATGGTTTCGCACGCCACCCGCGCGTGCGGATCGGCGGCCAGGAAAGCATCGACCACGGTGTCGGATATGCGGTCGGCGACCTTGTCCGGATGGCCTTCGGAGACGCTCTCACTGGTGAACAGGTAGCTGGCGCGTTGATTGCACATGGAGGCGGTCGGACCTGGATGGAAAATGGCGTGCGGCTGTAAAGCCTATCCGTGCGCCGGATGCTAGAGCCCCGCGGCGCGAAACGATGAGGGAGCCAATGTCAGACCCGATCCTGGTCCGTGAGATCCGGCCGGAAGACCGCGATCGCTGGACGCCGCTGTGGGACGGCTACAACAGCTTCTATGGCCGCTCAGGACCGACCGCGCTCGACCGTGCGATCACCGACACCACCTGGAGCCGGTTCTTCAACCCGGAAGAACCGGTGTTCTCCTTCGTCGCCGAGGCCCGCGGCGAGCTGCTGGGTCTTGTCCATTACCTGTTCCATCGCAGCACCACCCAGATCGCGCCCACCTGCTATCTGCAAGACCTCTTCGCCCGTCAGGACGAGCGCGGCCGTGGCGTAGGCGCGGCTCTGATCGAGGCTGTCTACGCTGCGGCGAAGGCCAAGGGCTGCGCCCGCGTCTACTGGCAGACCCATGAAACCAATGGCATCGCCCGCGCGCTCTATGACCGGATCGGCGAACGCTCCGGCTTCATCGTCTACGCCAAGACTCTCTGAAGGAGGCCGCCATGATCCGCCTCGCCGCGCTTGCCTTTCTGGCGACGATGCCGGGCGTCGCGCTGGCCGCAGGCGCTGTCGTCCTCGATCGCGTTCCCGCCAGGCAGACCCATGCGATCGTGGTGAGTTCGGCGGGCGTCGGACCCGATGGCCATATCTCGGCGCGCAACACTGCCTACGGCCAGAACATGTCCTTGCCGCTGCGATGGCCGGGGGTCGCCGGTGCCCGCGCCTGGGCCGTGATCCTGGAGGACCCAGACGCTCCAGGCCCGACACCGTTCGTGCACTGGCTGGTGTGGAACATCCCCGCGGCCGTGACGCGGCTCGCGGAAGGCGCGCTCCCCCCGGGCGCGATCCAGGGGCGCAATGGCCATGACACCGTGGGCTATTGGGGACCCCATCCGCCGAACGGCGTTCACCGCTACCACATCGAGGTGTTCGCCCTCGACGCGCCCCTGGCGCTTCCGGCCGGCGCTGACCGCGACGCGCTCGCCGCCGCGCTGCGCGGGCATGTCATCGCCAAAGGAGAGATCCTGGGTCTGGTCGCCGCGCCCCACGGCTGATGTCCACTGCGGTCTGACGGTTGACGCAAGGGCGCCGTCGAAGACGGCGGCGGTCTTTGCTATCAGAGCGGCGGTCAACCGGGAGCATCAGACATGGACACCCTCGCCGCGAAGAAGGCCTTCAATCCCGCCGCCCTGGCCCAGGCCGATGCCGCGCTGCAGGCCGTGATCGACAACGGCGATCTCTCCGGCGCCGTGACGCTCGTCTGGCGGGGCGGCGAGGTGGTTCGCGCCGACGCCCTCGGCAAGGCTGACCTCGAGACCGGCGCGCCGATGCGACGCGACACGCTCTTCCGCATCGCCTCCATGACCAAGCCGGTGACCTCGGTCGCAGCCCTGATGCTGATGGAGGAAGGCGCCTTCGCGCTCGACGACTCGATCGTCAAATGGGCCCCGGAGTTCGCCGACATGAAGGTCCTTAAATCGCCGGGCGGGCCGCTGGAAGACACCTATCCGGCGCCGCGCGAGATCACCTTCGACGACCTCTTCACCCACCGCGCAGGTCTCGCCTACGGCTTCTCCTCGGTCGGGCCCATCGCCTACGCGCACGAGAAGGCTCTCGGCGACGTGCTCAACCAGGACATGGGGCCGGACGCCTGGATGGCGGCTCTGGCCAGTCTTCCCCTCTCCTTCCCGCCTGGCGAACGTTTCCACTACAGCCACGCCACCGATGTGCTCGGCTTCCTCGTCGGCCGGATCGCCGGAACCGGATTCCGTGAGTTCCTCTTCAAGCGCATCTTCGAGCCGCTCGGCATGACCGACACGGACTTCTGGATCCCGCCGGAAAAGCGTGAGCGCTCGGCAGTCGTCTATCGCCAGGACCAGGAAACCGGCGCCCTCGCGCCAGTGGAGTTCAGGCGTTACGCCGCGCCCCCGGCCTTCTGTGGCGGCGGCGGCGGACTCGTTTCCACCGCTGACGACTATCTGAAGTTCGCCCGCATGCTGATGAACCGCGGCGAGGTCGACGGCGTGCGGCTTCTCAAGCCCGAAACGGTCGATCTGATGCGGACCAACCGTCTCACCGAGGCCCAGAGGCAGATCGATTTCCTCGGCATGCCGTTCTGGGCAGCGCAGGGCTTCGGCCTCGGCCTGTCGGTGGTGATGGACGCCGAAAAGCACGCCTGGATGGGCGCTGGCTCAGAGGGCTCGTTCGGCTGGCCCGGCGCCTTTGGCACTTGGTGGCAGGACGATCCGGCCGAGGATCTGATCCTCATCTACCTGATCCAGAACTCCATGCCTCTAGGCCCCGAAGCGGTGACCCAGATCGCCAATTCGCCGCGCATGGGCGCGCGATTGGCCCTGCCCGTCTTCCAGAAGCAGGTCTACGCAGCGCTCGCCTAGGGCAGCGGGACGGCAAGCGCCGCGCCGAGGAAAGTGCCGGCGTGACCGTACACCGAAGCCGGGCCGCCAGGGATCGGCTCGGAATCCGGACCGATTCCGCCGATGCCGCAGAGGTAGCCGGCCTGGGCCTTTGCACCACTGTCGCTGACGCGCCAATCAACAGCTGTCTTGGGCTCGATGGGCCGCTCTAAAGCGCTCGGCGTCGTCTCCGCCCGGTCAAGGGCGGCGCGCAGGTCGACGCCCGATAGGGCGATCCTGATGGGCGCCGGCGCATCGGACTTGGGCTCGGCAGCCTGGGCGGCGCCGGCAAAAGCGAAGAGGATGATCAGGGCGCGGATCATCCCCAGCGTCTAGCTGTCCAGGAAGCTGCGGAGTTTCCGGCTGCGGCTCGGGTGCTTGAGCTTGCGCAGGGCTTTGGCCTCGATCTGCCGGATCCGTTCGCGGGTGACGCTGAACTGCTGGCCAACCTCTTCGAGGGTGTGGTCGGTGTTCATGCCGATGCCGAAGCGCATCCGCAGCACCCGCTCCTCGCGCGGGGTGAGCGACGCCAGAACTCGGGTCGTCGTCTCACGTAGATTCGACTGGATGGCCGCATCGATGGGCAGGACGGCGGTCTTGTCTTCGATGAAGTCACCGAGGTGGCTGTCCTCTTCATCGCCAATGGGCGTTTCGAGGCTGATCGGTTCCTTCGCGATCTTGAGCACCTTGCGAACCTTCTCGAGCGGCATGGCCAGTTTCTCGGCCAGTTCTTCGGGCGTCGGCTCGCGGCCGATCTCGTGCAGCATCTGGCGGCTGGTGCGGACGATCTTGTTGATCGTCTCGATCATGTGCACCGGGATGCGAATGGTGCGCGCCTGATCGGCGATCGAGCGCGTGATCGCCTGGCGGATCCACCAGGTGGCGTAGGTCGAGAACTTGTAACCGCGACGGTACTCGAACTTGTCCACCGCCTTCATCAGGCCGATGTTGCCTTCCTGAATGAGATCAAGGAATTGCAAGCCACGATTGGTGTATTTCTTGGCGATCGAGATGACCAGGCGCAGGTTCGCCTCGACCATCTCCTTCTTGGCCTGACGGGCCTCGCGCTCGCCCTTCTGGACGGTGTGGACGATGCGGCGGAAGTCGTCGATCGGCACGCCTGATTCGGTGGCCAGAGCCGCGATCTCGTGGCGGATCTGGGTGATCTGGCGAACGTCGTTCTCGGTCCATTTGCTCCAGCGAACACCGAGGCCCGCCACGCCTTCGCGCCAGGCCGGGTTGAGCTCGGAACCGTAGTAGGCCTTTAGGAACTCCGGGCGTGAAATGCCGTAGCCGTCGGCGGCGCGCAGCAGCCGACCTTCCAGGCCCATCAGCCGCTTGTTGATCGCGTAGAGCTGGTCGACCAGGGCCTCGATGCGGTTGTTGTTGAGCTTCAGTGTCTTGAGGTGATGGACAATGGTGGTCGTCGCCGCCTCGTAGGCCTTGCGCTCGGTCTCGCCGAGATCCTCGCCGCGCAGGCGGTGCTCGACCAGCTGTTCCTGTAGGCGACGGAAGGCTTCGAACTCTCCGGCGATGGCGTCGAGCGTGGCCATCACGCCCTCGCGCAGCTCGCCTTCCATGGCGCTGATCGTGGGACCGGCGCCGTCGTCGAAATCATCGTCGTCAAGCTCGCCCGAGGGCCTTTCGCCATCCTCACGGGGCTCGTCAGAGGACGTGGCGGCGGCGTCGTCCATGGCCTCGCCAGCCACCGCCGCGTCCGACAGGGCCTGGGCCACCTGACCACCGTAAGTCTGCTCGAGATCGATCACCTCGCGCAGCAGGATGCGACCGCCTGCCAGTTCCTCGCGCCAGACCATGATCGCCTCGAAGGTGAGCGCGCTTTCGCACAAGCCGCGGATCATGGTGTCGCGGCCGGCCTCAATGCGCTTGGCGATGGCGATTTCGCCCTCGCGGGAAAGCAGCTCCACCGAGCCCATCTCGCGCAGATACATGCGTACCGGATCATCGGTGCGGTCGAAGGCGCTGGGCTTCTCGGCGGTCTCAACGACGGCGGTCTCGTCGCGAACGGCGATTTCACCGCCCTCAGCCGGCTCTTCCTCGGCCTCGATGACGTTGACGCCCATCTCGCTCAACATGGCGAGGGTGTCTTCGATCTGCTCGGAGGTGACCTCTTCGGACGGCAGGACCTTGTTCAGCTCGTCCATGGTGACGTAGCCGCGGGCTTTGGCCTGGCGGATGAACTTCTTGACGCCGGCATCGGTAAGGTCGAGCAGCGGTCCGTCCGGCGCGGCGGGGGCCTCTGGCGGCTCGACAGTGGTGGTGGTGCTCATTCGTCTCTCCGGCGCTCCCTTTTAAGGGCGCAGTTTTGCTAATTCCTGTGCCATGCGGCCGGGGTTCAAGCGTTCGGATCCTCGTTCCAAATTGATCCGCTCTCGATCGCCCTCTTCAGTCGATCGCGCTCCGTTTTCAACGCCCTGTGCGCCGACGAATCCTTGCCGCCCAAGAGATCTTCCCGGGCGGTAGCCAAAGCTTCGTCCAGCGCGGCCAGTTGGCTCAGGGCCTCGAAGGCGCGCGTCCACTGCGTTCTGGCGGCGGCGAGGGTGACATCCGGTTTCATGAAAGGCGCGCCCGATTTCGCGGCGGCCTGGTCGATGTCAATCAGCAGCGCGCTAAGTCCGCAGTCCGCCAGATGGCGTCGCAACCCTTCGCTGTCAAGGCGATCTGCGGTGAGACGGAGTCCGGTGATCCGGCTGGCCAGGTCGGCGAGGGCTGGATCGCCGAAGCCCCGCGCCTCCAGATCTTCCAGATGCTCATCTAGCACCGCCGGGTCATCGAGTGACCATCTGGCCAGCGCCGCAGGCAGTGGCCGGAGCGAGCCGGCAAGGCGCCTGGCGCCAGCGCGCGCCTCGTCGGTCAGCGGCGCGATGAAGCTATCGCGCAAGTTCCCGCGCCAGGGACGTCGTTGAGCTTTGCTCGAGGTCGGGAACAGGCCGTCATAGCGGACGGCGAGCGCGGCGGCATATTCGGACGAGAGGTCCTGATCGGCAATGGCCCGGGCGGCCTCACGCAAGCGGCGCTTGAGATGCGCCCGCTGCTCGGGGGTTTCCAGTGGAGAGGCGTCGCGTTCGCGGCGGAATAGAGCGTCGACGAATGGTGTGGTTTGGCCAAGCTGCGCCTTGAGCGCCGCCGCCCCCTGCTCGCGCAGGATGTCGTCGGCGTCCTTGCCGCCGCTAACGATAGCGAACGCGAAGCTGCGGCCGGGCCTGAGCAGCGGGAGCGCCCGGTCCATGGCCCTGGCCGCGGCATGACGCCCGGCTCGATCACCGTCGAAGCTGAGGGTAGGCGTTGGGTGCAGTCGCCAGAGCATCTCCATCTGGGCCTCGGTAAGCGAGGTCCCCATGGCGGCGACGGCGGCAACGGCCGCACGCTGGCAGGCGATCACATCCATGTAGCCTTCGACCACCACCAACGGCGCCTCGGCCCCATCGGCGAGCAACAAGCGTCGCGCTTCTGCCAAGCCGTAGAGCGTGCGCCCTTTGTCGAAGAGGGAACTGTCTGGTCCGTTCAGGTATTTAGCGGCGGCGCGTGGATCGAGGGCCCGACCGCCGAATGAGATCATCCGACCGCGACCGTCGGCGATTGGAAAGATTATCCGGTCGCGGAAACGGTCATAGGGATTGCCGCCATCCTCCGGCGCTATCAGCAGCCCGGCGGCGACGAGGTCGGCTGCCTTGGCCCCCTTGGCGATGAGATAGTCCTTGAGGGCGGTGCGTCCGGCTGGCGCATAGCCAATGCGAAATCTTGGCCACTCCGTATCCGGCAGCACGCGACCGGCCAGATACTCGCGCGCCGCCTTGCCGGCCGGGCGGCGCAGCTCCGCCTCGAACCAGGCCGCCGCCAGCTCCAGCCAATCGGCGAGGCCCGCTCGGGCGCGGTCCTCGGCCTCGGCGCGGGGATCGGGCGCAGGCAGGGGCACACCGGCTTCTGCCGCCAACCGCTCCACCGCCTCGGTGAACGAGAGCCGCTCTGTCTCCTGCAGGAAGGAGATCAGATCGCCGTGCTTGCCAGACGAGAAATCGTGGAAGAAGCCCTTGTCATCGTTGACGAAGAACGACGGCGTCTTCTCCTTGGTGAACGGCGAGAGGCCCACGTACTCGCGACCCTGGCGGCGCAGCTTCACGGTCTTACCGATGATGTCGGAGAGGCGCAGCCGCCCCTTCACCTCATCGAGAAATCGCTCGTCGTAGCGCACGCGACGATGAATGCGCCTCGAAGTTGGAGAGTCGCAAGCGGCCTCAGCTGCGATCGATGCGAGCCGCGTAACATCCGCGGGCCGGATTGTGCGCGTGGAGATAGGCGACGGCCGAATCCTCGAGCAAGCGAAGCGCCGCGGCCTCGACGTCGGGGCCGGAGATGATTTCCGCGTCGAGCATGAAGCCGGACTCGTCATAGGCGCGAAGGGCGATCAGCCGGCGCGTGGAGAGGATTCTCGGCATGCGGCCCACGACACGGGCGGCCTCGCCAGCGTTCTCGTTGACGAAGATCGCGTGGCGGCTGCGATATGGGCTTGAGGTCGCCGGCAGGTGCTCGAAATTGATGAGCAGTAGGCTCTCGCCGGGACGGGCGTCTTCCAGGCTTACGCGGCAAGGATAGTAGCCGTCATCGTCGGCGATGACGCGTGTCGCGCCGCGGGCGCGAAGGTCATGATCGGGCAGACCGAAGAGCGGGCGGAACGGATCGGCCGAGAGGCCAGAAACGACATAGGACATGACGGCTCCTGCTGAGATTGGAGCTTCATATTTCCATATTCTCTCAGCGCGGCTGGCGGAGATCGGACTCCGATTCAGGCGCAGGCGGCGCGCGCCTTTGTCACTCGTTCGGTTGAGGCGGGATACTTGGCCAGCAACCCCACCGGGCGTATAGGTCGGCGCACCAACTCGCCGCCGCAGTTGGGACAGACGCCACCGAAACGGCGCTCGGCGCAATCGGCGCAGAAGGTGCATTCGAACGTGCAGATGCGCGCCGCCGGGCTCTCTGGCGGCAGGTCGGCGTCACAGCATTCGCAGTTGGGTCGGAGCTGGAGCATGGCTCCATCCTAGACACTCGGGCGGCTGGCGCGAAACTGCGTTGACGCGTCCTCGCCCGGCCGCTACCTCGCCCCCGCCTCTCGACCATGAAAGTTAGTCCTTGAACCCAGATCTGCCCGCCGGCGTCACTGGCCTCCTAGTGCTGGCCGACGGGACCGTTTTTCCGGGTAGAGGCTGTGGCGCCGTCGGCGAGGCCTTGGGCGAGGTCTGCTTCAACACCGCCATGACCGGCTACCAGGAGATCCTCACCGACCCATCCTACATGGACCAGATCGTTGTCTTCACCTTCCCGCACATCGGCAATGTCGGGACCAACGACGAGGACATCGAGCAGGTGGCGGGCGGCGCGACGACGGCCGCCTGCGGAACAATCTTCCGCGCGGCGCCAACCCCGCCGGCCAATTGGCGCGCCGGCTCGGACCTTGACAGCTGGCTCGCCAGGCGGGGCGTCGTCGGCCTCTCGGGGATCGACACCCGCGCGCTCACGCGGCGCATCCGCGAAGAGGGTATGCCGCTCGGCATCGTCGCCCACGCCCCGGACGGGAAGTTCGACGTAGACGCCCTTATCGAGCGCGCGCGCGCCTGGGCGGGCTTGGTCGGCCTGGATCTCGCCAAGGACGCCTCGGCTGATAAGCCGTTCGAATGGAACGAAGGCGCCTGGAGCTGGCCGCACGGTCACGGCGCCGGCGAGGGAAAACGCCACGTTGTGGTTGTGGACTACGGGGTCAAGCGCAACATTCTGCGCTCGCTGGTCTCCATCGGCGCCCGCGTGAGCGTCGCCCCCGCCAATGCCAGCGCCGAGGAGATCTTGGCCCGCAAACCGGACGGGATCGTGCTTTCAAACGGACCGGGCGATCCCTCAGCCACCGCCGAGTACGCCGCGCCGGTGATCCGCAAGCTGGTGGAAAGCGGCGTGCCGGTGTTCGGCATCTGCCTCGGCCACCAGATGCTGGCGCTGGCGCTGGGCGCCAGGACCGAGAAGATGGCCCAGGGCCACCACGGGGCCAATCACCCGGTCCAGGACCTCGCCACCGGCCGGGTGGAGATTGTCTCTATGAACCACGGCTTCACGGTGGCGCGCGACAGCCTGCCGGCCAACCTGAAGGAGACGCACGTCTCCTTGTTCGATGGCACCAACGCGGGCCTCGCGATCGACGGCAAGCCGGTATTCTCGGTTCAGCACCATCCGGAGGCGTCTCCCGGGCCGAACGACGCCCTTCACCTGTTTCGGCGCTTCGCGGATCTGATGGAAAACCGCGCGATCTAGGCGCCGCAGGCGCTTGCAGTGGCGCTATCCGGAGCGTACCGGCTCCCTTGCGCCGTGCGTGGGCGGCGGCTACACGCGGGCCTTAGCCTTCAGTTCGACAGGTCGAACGCGCCTCCGCGCGTGGTCCCGCGCGCGAGATTCCAGCCTAGATGCCCAAACGCACCGACATTGCCTCGATCCTGATCATCGGCGCAGGCCCTATCGTCATCGGCCAGGCCTGCGAGTTCGACTATTCCGGTGTCCAGGCCTGCAAGGCGTTGCGCGCCGAGGGCTACCGGATCGTGCTGGTCAACTCCAATCCAGCAACGATCATGACCGATCCCAATGTCGCCGACGCCACCTATGTCGAGCCGATCACCCCAGAGATGGTCGAGGCCATTATCGCCAAGGAGAAGCCGGACGCCTTGCTCCCGACCATGGGCGGCCAAACGGCGCTTAACACGGCCCTGGCTCTGGAGCGGTCGGGGGCCCTCGCCCGCTACGGCGTCGAGCTCATCGGCGCTCGGGCGGAGGTCATCGACAAGGCCGAAGACCGGCAGAAGTTCCGCGACGCCATGGACGCCATTGGATTGGAAAGTCCCAAGTCGCGAGCGGTCAGAACGCTTGAAGATGCTCTCGAAGCCCAGGCCGAGATCGGACTGCCGGCGATTGTGCGCCCCTCCTTCACCCTCGCCGGCACCGGCGGCGGCATCGCCTACAACCTCGAGGAGCTTCGCGAGATCGTCGAGCGCGGCCTCGACCTCTCGCCCGTCCACGAGGTGCTGATCGAGGAGAGCGTCCTCGGCTGGAAAGAATACGAGATGGAGGTGATCCGCGACGTGGCGGACAACTGCATCATCGTCTGCTCGATCGAGAACATCGATCCGATGGGCGTGCACACCGGGGATTCGGTGACCGTCGCGCCGGCCCTCACGCTCACCGACAAGGAGTACCAGCGCATGCGCGCCGCCTCGATCGCGGTACTGCGAGAGATCGGAGTCGAGACTGGCGGCTCAAACGTTCAGTTCGCCATCAATCCGGTCGACGGGCGGATGGTGGTGATCGAGATGAATCCGCGGGTGTCCCGGTCGTCGGCGCTCGCCTCCAAGGCCACCGGCTTCCCGATCGCCAAGGTCGCCGCTCGCCTGGCCGTCGGCTACACCCTGGATGAGCTTCTCAACGACATCACCGGCGCCACGCCGGCATCCTTCGAGCCGACGCTCGATTACGTGGTGATCAAGATCCCCCGTTTCGCCTTCGAGAAATTCCCGGGCGCCGAGCCGGTCCTGAATACGCAGATGAAGTCCGTGGGCGAGGTGATGGCCATAGGCCGCACCTTCGCCGAGAGCCTGCAAAAAGCGTTACGGGGCTTGGAAACCGGTCTCACCGGCCTCGACGAGATCGAGATCCCCGGGGCAGAAGAGCCGTCCGGAGGCAAAGCCGCGGTGGTGCGAGCCCTCGGCGTTGCTTCGCCTGACCGCCTCCGTCTCATTGCCCAGGCCTTCCGCCACGGGCTTTCCGTCGAGGAGATCGCCGAGGCCTGCGCCTACGAACCCTGGTTTCTTCGCCAGATTGAGACGCTGGTGGCGGAAGAGAATCAGATTCGCCGCCGCGGCCTGCCGGCCGACCCCGCGGCCCTCCATCGCCTGAAGTCGCTCGGCTTTTCCGACGCTCGCCTGGCCACGCTTACGGGCCAGTCCGAAAAGGAGGTGCGCCACGCCCGACGCGCGCTCGGCGTACGGCCTGTGTTCAAGCGAATCGACTCATGCGCCGCCGAGTTCGCCGCCGCCACGCCCTATATGTACTCGACATATGAGACCGGCCCGCTGGGCGCCGCCCCACAATGCGAGGCTGACCCGACCGATCGAAAGAAGGCGATCATCCTCGGCGGCGGTCCGAACCGGATCGGACAGGGGATCGAATTCGACTACTGCTGCTGCCACGCGGCCTTCGCCCTGGTTGATCTCGGCATCGAGTCGATCATGGTCAATTGCAACCCCGAGACCGTGTCGACCGACTACGACACCTCCGACCGACTCTATTTCGAGCCCCTGACTGCAGAGGACGTGCTCGAACTGATCGAAACGGAGGCCTCGCGGGGCGAGCTGCTGGGCGTCATTGTCCAGTTCGGCGGCCAGACGCCGCTGGGTCTGGCGCCAGCCCTCGCCGACGCCGGTGTCCCGATCCTCGGCACCTCGCCGGACGCCATCGACCTGGCTGAGGACCGCGAGCGTTTCCAGCAGCTGCTCCATCGGCTCGGCATCGCCCAGCCAAGGAACGCGGTCGCCCGCGGCGCCGAGGAGGCGCTCACGGCCGCCCGCCAGGTCGGCTTCCCGGTGGTTCTGCGACCGTCAAACGTCCTGGGGGGCAGGGCCATGGAGATCGTCCGAGACGAAGAGCAGTTCGACCGTTTCATCCGCGTGGCGGTCAGCGTATCGGGGCAAGCGCCGGTGTTGATCGATGAGTACCTGTCGCAGGCCACGGAGGTCGACGTCGACGCCCTGGCCGACGGCGAGACCGTGTTCGTCGCTGGGGTGCTCGAACACATTGAGGAGGCTGGCGTTCACTCGGGCGATTCCGCCTGTTCGCTGCCGCCATTTTCGCTGCGATCCGAGACCGTCGCCGAGTTGAAGAAACAGACCGAGGCCATGGCCCGTGCGCTGAACGTCCGTGGTCTGATGAATGTGCAATTCGCCATCGAGGCCCCCCATTCGGAATCGCCCCGGATCTTCGTTCTCGAGGTCAATCCAAGGGCCAGCCGCACCGTGCCGTTTGTGGCCAAGACCATCGGCCAGCCTGTGGCCGCCATCGCCGCCAAGATCATGGCCGGCGCCCGGCTCGCGGACTTCAACCTGGCCGAAGCCACCTATGATCACGTGGCGGTCAAGGAAGCGGTATTCCCCTTTGCCCGCTTTCCGGGCGTCGACACCGTGCTGGGGCCGGAAATGCGTTCCACGGGTGAAGTCATGGGCCTCGACTGGCGTCGACCGGGAGAAGGTCCCCTCCCCGCCTTCGCCCGCGCCTTCGCCAAGAGTCAGTTGGCTGGGGGCGTTACCCTCCCGAAAGCCGGCGGCGTCTTCATCTCGGTCAAGGATTCTGACAAGCCGCGCATTGTCGAGCCGGCCCGCCTGTTGCTGGAGCGCGGGTTTCAGATCATCGCCACCGGGGGCACCCACCAATATCTCTCGGACCTGGGCCTCGAGGCCACGCTCGTGCGCAAGGTGCTGGAGGGCCGGCCGCACATTGTCGATGCGATGAAGAACGGCGAGGTGCAGCTCGTCTTCAATACCACGGAGGGTCGCCAATCCCTGGAGGACAGCTTTTCCATCCGCCGCTCGGCCCTGATGATGAAGATCCCCTACTACACCACCGCCACCGGCGCCCTGGCCGCGGCTCAGGCGATCGTGGCCCTGTTGGACGGCGAACTCGACGTGCGCCCGCTGCAGGCCCACGCCTGAGCTTCAATGATGTTTATCCGGGCGCCGAGGCGGCGCCGTTCAGCAGCATCTTCACCCTGGGATCGCCTCTGATTGGATCGAGCGAGGCGTCCGTTGCGGCCCATTTTGCGAAAGAAGCGCCTTCGTTACTTCTCATCACCGAGTCCAGCAGGTCGATGACCAAGTCCGCGTCGTCGGGGCTCGTCGCGAGCGCGCAGGCGAAGTTGTAGCGCATCAGAAAGTTGTCGGGATCGACGAGCAGGGCGCGGTCGATCCATTGGCGCGTCCGTTCGATCTGGCCGAGAAAGACGAGCGCCGTCGCGCCGAAAGACATGGCGTGGCCGTTGGCGCGATCCTGAGCGACGACCCGCTCGGCGCGCTCGAGACACATTTCCGCGGCCCGGTGAGCGCCTGCGTGATCGCCGGCGGATGCAAGGAGGTGGATCGCCATGCCCGCGGCTGCGAAATCATTGCTGTTGATCTCCGCCGCCTTCATCCAATGCTGGGCGGCTTCGGCGAAACGCCGCTCGCTGCCGAAGATCCGGCCAGCCACGTAGGCCACCTCGTAAGCGTCGCCTTCGAGCTTCAGAGCTTGCTCGATTTCCTTCAACGCGCCGTCCCGATCGCCGGCCTCGTAAAGAACCTCGGCCCTGACGGCGTGGGGCGAGCCGAGTTTGGGATCGAGCCGGCTCGCTCTCTCGGCTGCCGCAAGGCCGGTCTCGACACCCTTGGCGCGATTGACCGACAGTGAGGTCTGGGCCAGGGCCAGCAACGCCCAGGCCCGCGCGTAAGACGGGTCGATTTGCGTCGCCTGCCGGCACAACCGGATGATGGCCTCTTCGCGCCGCGGATCGCCGGCGTTGCCGGTCACCACGAACTCGCGGGCCATCAGATAGAGATCATAGGCCTTGTGGCTGTACGTCCCCCGCCGTACCGCGGCGGACATATCCTCTGGCTGAAACTTCAGCTTCAGCGCCGAAACCACGGCGCGACTTATCTCATCCTGAACGGCGAAGATATCGGTCAGGCCGCGGTCCCAACGTTCGGCCCAGATGTGATCTCCCGCCGAACCATCCACGAGTCGAGCCGTGATGCGCAGACGGTCACCCACCTTGCGCACCGCGCCTTCCAGCACGTGGCTGACGCCCAGGCGCGTGACAATCTCGGGTATCTCAATGTCGGCGCCCTTGAGGGCGAAAGATGTGTTGCGGGCGATAACGCTGACGGCGGAGACTTTGGTGAGATCGGTGATGATGTCCTCGGTCATCCCGTCGCTGAAATACTCCTGCTCCGGATCCTCGCTGATGTTGGCGAAGGGCAGGACAATGATCGAGGGTTTGACGTTGGCGGCCGCGCCAACATCCTTCGTCCGATGCTCGAGCAGGCGATAGCCGACCCTCGGAACGGTCTGCAGTTCGACGCTGCCGTGCGAGGCGTCAACCAGCCGTCGCAGGCGGCTTATGGCGCGGCTCAAGGAGTCCTCGCCCACCACAAGGCCCGGCCAGCAGTCTCGCATGATCTCATCACGCGTGAGCGTGCCACCGCGCATGCGCGCCAGGGCGACCAGCACCTGCATGACGCGTGGTTCGATCGTCTGCTCGGCTCCGCCATCCAGGATGACAGACCGCCGCGGCGGATCGACGTTCAGCCGGCCGAGCGTGAACGGCGCCTCGCGGGCCAGAACGATAGGCCCTTCCTTTTCGACTTTTTCGGCCGGTCCGCTCACGGCGCGCTTGCCTCGATCATTTTGCAAGATTGTAACATGACGCCATAGGCGCGCTAAGGGAGAGGCCGGGGTCTTGTCAGATCGCCGGCTTGCGGGCGGCGATCCGGGCCTCGGCGCCGGCCAATAACTCCTGGAATCGAGGGTCGTCACGAATGGGATCGAGATCGGGGTCCGTCCCCGCGGCGATAAGCAGGCGCGTGGCGCTGCTTTCCAGCACAGGCCGCAGCATCTCGATCGCCCCATCGGCGTCACTCAGGTTCACACTGAGCGCGCAGCCGAAATTGTAGCGCATTAGCCAGTTCTCAGGGTCGATAAGAAGCGCCCGCTTCATCCACTCGCGAGCGCGATCACCCTCGCCGAGCACGGCCAGGGCGTCCGCGGCATAGGCCATGGCATGACCATTGATCCGGTCGTGAGCGAGAATTTTTTCGACCCGCTCAAGGCAGGCGCGCGAAGCGTCCATGGCCG
>DASXGB010000075.1:0-8268 GCA_036489325.1 Caulobacteraceae bacterium | reverse complement strand
GATAAAGGGATCCGGGATTACCCTGCCGGTCTGTTCGCAAGCTCGTCGCACTGACGGGGTTTGCCTAATTTCCGCACTCCACTCATTTGGGGCCGTCGCCAAATTCGCTTTCGGGCGAACGGCCCACTATCCGCTAACGATCCAACGCGAACCTTTTGTGTCAGTGCTGGAATGTTCACCCGCAAGGTCGCGGCTTTGGCCCTTCAGCCCTCCTGCTCAAGCTCACGCCTGAGAGCGACGGCCCCTATTCCGCCGCGAGCGTCGCCAGAGGCGTTCGGCGACGCGATACTGAAATCCTGAGCCAGACGATGATCGCGGCGGCGATGAAGAATGGCGGCGCCAGGCTCGGAAGCGCGGCGTCCAGGTGGCCGGCCTGCTGCTGTATAAGCCCATAGGCGGTCGGAAGAACGAAGGAGCCGAGCTGGCCGATCATGTTCACGCCGGCGCAGCCGACGACGAGCGCCTGGGGCCGCAGCACACGGGAAACGAGCACCATGAAGACGGCGTTGAAAGCGTTGCCACCGACCACGTAGCCAAGGTAGCCCGCCATCGCCGCCGGCGGCGCCGTTCCGAGGGTCAGGACGAGAAAGCTGGCGCCGCACACAATCAGCGCCCCGATCAGGGGCAGAAACTGTTCGCGCCGGCGGTCCGAGAGCCAGGCAGTCCCCAGCATCGCCGCGGCACCCACCAGACCGCCCAGCGACACGAGATAACCCACCGAAGTGAGGCTGAGACCTGTCCGAAGCCCGAGCACCTGGGGCGCCGTCAGCGTGAACGCATAGCCGGTCCCGAGGAAGAGGGCATTGACGAGCCCGAGCCACAGCACCCTGGGATGGGTGAGCACCTCGACGATCGCGGGCGGATTCTCATCATCTCCGGATTCCGGATGAACCGCCAGCCGAGCCTGAAGCCATGATTTCTCCTCGGCCGAGAGCCAGTCGACGTTCTCCGGTCGATCCGGGAGCCAGGCGAAGATGGCCACGCTCAGCAATGCAGCGGGGAGCCCCTCCGCCAGCAGCAGCCACTGCCAGCCGTGCAGGTGGAATAGCCCGTTCAGGTTGAGGAGGCTGCCGGCGAGCGCACCCATGACGACCGAGCTCAGCGGGAAGGCGACGTAGAACAGGCTGAGCGCCCGGCTTCGTCGCTCGAGCGGAAACCAGTACGACAGATAGACGATCACCGCCGGAAAGAAGCCAGCTTCGGCGGCCCCCAGCAGAAGTCGCATGGCGTAGAACTGCCAGGGTGTGCGTACGAACATCGTCGCCGCGGCGAGCACGCCCCAGGTGAGCATGATCCGGCCTATCCAGAGTCGCGCGCCGAACCGCTGCATCAGCAGGTTCGAGGGGACTTCCATCAGGGCGTAGCTCAGAAAGAAGAGGCCGCCGCCCATTCCGTAGACCGCTGCACTGAACCCAAGGTCGGCGTTCATCTGGGCCGCGGCGAAGCCGATGTTCACCCGGTCCATGTAGGCGAAGAGATAGCCGAGCCCGAGCAGCGGCAGGCTGCGCCACGCGACCTTGCGGAAGCAGGACGAGGCCAGCCTCTGGTCTTCGGCCGCTTCATCCATGCACAGCGCCCCCCGGCGTCGACCGGCCTGCGCGCCCATAGCGACGCGGCCAAGAAGACCGTGTGGGATTGGCTCCGCCCCGTCAACCGGCCGCCGCTCATTCATGGCGCGTTGACGCCGCCGGTTTGGCGCTTCGGCTTCCACGCGAAGAGGTTCTGGCGTTTTTCAACGCCGGCGTGGCGGCACGGGCGCTGGGGTTGAGCTCTCGGCCTCTAGAGGCTCTTTCCCCTCCGGTCCTTCATTCCGGCCAAGGCGCGAAGCGCATCGGCCCGCGGCAAAGACTCAGGCCGGGACGAGAGCCTCCAGCCCCATCATCTGCTCGAAGTTCTTGCTGTAGAACAGAGCCTTCGCGTCCTCGTCGATGTCCGCCATCGTGCGCTCGAAGCGGCCTTTCGGATCGTTGGTCCCTTCGGGGTGCGGGTAGTCGCTGGAGAACATGAACAGGTCCGCGCCCCCGTCCCTGATCATCCGGCCCGCGTCCTCGCCAGGGAAAGGCGTGAATTTGACCGCCCGGCGGATGTACTCCGATGGCTTCATCGGCATGGCCTGCAGGTAGGGATCGGTCCGACCGAAGCTCCTGTAGCCAAGGTCGAGCTCGCGCAGGAACTCCGGCGCCCAGCCGGCCCCGGCCTCGATAACCCCGCCGCGCAGGTTCGGGAACCGCTCGAAGACCCCGTCGTAGACCATGGCGGTGAGCCACACCTGGGGCGCGAACGACAGCATGATGTAGTCCGCGAACCTCAGGTTCTCTCCACCCCCGTGCAGATCGGGCGCCCGCTCACGGCCATTGTTGCGGAAGGCCGTCGGTTGGGTCCTGGTGCCTGGACCGATGTGCAACATGAACGGTGTGCCGCTCTCTTCGAGCCGGGCCCAAATCGGATCGAGCTCCGGATGGCCGGGCGAGCGATCGCCGGCCGGTCCGGCCGAGACCATGATGGCCTTGTTGCCCGCCGCCAACGCCGCATCCACCTCTTCGAGTGCCCGCGCAGGATTGTCGAGGGCTGCGAAGGCGACGCCGTAGAGCCGCTTGTCGGGTCGGCAGAAGGCGGCCATCGCCTCGTTGTGCGCGCGCATGCCGGCATACCGCACGCCCTCGTCCTTGGCGGCCAGAGCCGGGGCGAGAGAGGACGTGCCGAACACCAGCTGACCGGCGAAGCCGAAGAGGTCGAGTACGCGCGAGCGCTCGGCAGGATCGAACGCACCGGCGGCGATCCAGCCCTTGGGGCCGGCGATCGGGTTCTCAAAGGCCTTGGCGTCCGCTTCGGGGTCGGTCTTACGCGCCTTGGCCTGGTCGAGCAGCTTGTCGACGCGCCCAGGCTCGTGCCCATAGAGCGGCCGAAGCTTGGCCTTCAGAGCCGCATCCATGTAAGGGTCCAGCCACTCGCGCGTTTCCATCACATGGCTGTCTGCATCGTAGGTGAGATGGTCGCCGGCGTAGGTCATTGGGCGCTCCCGTTTTGTCCTTATTTTCCTGGGTGGGTATGAACCCATATCGGGCCCCCGCTTCACCGGCAACCGGCTGGCCGATGTCCGGCGCCCTCCCGAAGCGGACCTCTGGCAGTTCGCTACGCCGTCGCGGTTGCTTCCCCCTCCGCCAGGCGGGCTTCGGCCTCGGCGATCATGGCCTGGAAGCGTGGATCTCCGCGGATCGGGTCGAGGTCCGGGTCGACCTTGACGTGGTCCAGGAACGCAGGCGTCGCCTTCTCGACAACCGGCCCCAGCATGGCCAGGGCGGCATCGGCGTCCTTCAGATAGGCGGCGAAGCTGCAGGCGAAGTTGTAGCGCATGACCATGTTGTTGGGGTCGAGCAGGAGGGCGCGTTCGGTCCACTCCCTGAGGCGCTCGGCTTCGCCTAGAACCGCCAGGGAGCTGGCGCCCATGCCCATGGCGTTGCCGTTGCTCCTATCCTGCGCGACAGCCGCCTCGCACCGAGCCAGGCAGATCCGTGCGATGCGGTGCGCCGAGGTGATGTCGCCAAGCGCTGTGTAGCAGGTGATCAGCATGCCGGGCGTTCCGAAGTCCGTATCCAGCATCGCCGCCGACTTCTCCCAATAGCGGATGGCGTCTTCCAGCCGCCTTTGACCAAAGCTCACGGTGGCGGCAGCGTTGTTGACCTCAAAGGATTCCGGGTCGAGCCGCAGAGCGATGGCGGCTTCGGCCGCGGCCTCGTCGTGGCGACCGCTTCGAAGCCAGATGGAGGACCGGACGGCATGGGCTTCGGCCAGGTCGGGGTCGAGCGACAGAGCCCGTTCGGCCGCCGCCAAGCCGCCGTCGCCCGAACCGCCGAACAGGGTGCGCAGGCTGGCTTGCGCGAGCGCCATGAGGGCCCAGGCGCGGGCGTAGGCCGGGTCGATTTCGGTCGCCCGGCTGGCGAGTCGAACGATCGATTCGTCCCGCCTGGCGTCGCCATTGTTGCCGGTGACCCAATACTGCCGGGCCATCAGATAGAGGTTGTAGGCCTCGACGCTGTCCGTGCCGCGCCGTTCGATGGCCTTCTTCTCCTCCGGGAGCAGCTTCAGCTTGAGGGCCTTGACGATGGCTTCGGAGATTTCGTCCTGCAGGGCGAAGATGTCGGTGAGGTCGCGGTCGTAGCGTTCCGCCCAGACATGGTCGTTGCGCGCGCCGTCGATCAGCTGGGCGGTGATACGCACCCGGCCGCCGGACTTGCGAACGCTCCCTTCCAGCACATAGGCGACCCCCAGCTGGCGGGCGATCTGCTGCACATCGACGTTCTTGCCCTTGAAGGCGAAGGCGCTGTTGCGGGCGATGACCGACAGGGCCGAGACCTTGGAAAGGTCGGTGATGATGTCTTCGCTGATCCCGTCGGAGAAATACTCCTGCTGGGGATCGTCGCTGATGTTGGCGAACGGCAGGACGCAGATCGAAAGCTTGCGAGGGGGCGCGGCGGTTGCAGCCACGGCGGTCACGGCGCCGCCGCCGGCGAGTTCGGCGATGCTGGCCACCACCTTTCGCCACGCCGGGGCTTCGAGATCGCCGTTCCAGCCGGCAAGATCCGCGCACTGGATGCGATCGAACGGCATGGGCAGCTTGGCCCCGTCGAGGGCCATCTGGACGAGCTTGTGGTCGGCGCGGGCCTGATCGGCCTCGGACTGCACCCATTCCGACTTCACCGCCTCGCTCGACCAGATGACGACCACGGCCTTGGCCGCGCTCAGCCGCTCGGCGATCACATCGGCGTAGGCGCGGTGGGGCGGCAACTCGTCGTCGCGCCAGACGCCGTAGCCCAGGGCGCGCAGGGCCTCGGCCACCTGCTGGGCCTGGGGGGCGGTGGAGCGCGCGTAGGAGATGAAGATTTCGGACATGCTTGTGCGGCCCCACCCATGACCGGCGCGGGAACCCTAGCGACCCTGATCATCGGCAAGCAAGGAAAAGCTCCAGACTTGCCCGACGCCCGCAGCGGTCAGGGCCGCAAACGGCCCGTAGCGGACGTTAGGTGGATACCGCTAAGGTTGCGATCGGGCCGTGTCCCCAGAGTGACCGAAGCTATGGCGTCGCGACGACAGGTTCTGACGGCGATTGGGGCGTTCGGTTTGCCGGGCGCGCCCTCCTTGGCCGCGAGTCTTTCGCTCACGGGCGCCCCGTCGTCGTGATCAATCAGCGCGCTCGGGCGCAGGCGAGCGCCATCGCCATCGCCGTGGTCGGCGCGCTCGTGGCCATCGCGGTGATCGCCCATTTCAACTTCGGCGCTGTGCTGGCGGCGATCAGGCCGATAGGAGCGACAAATTTTCTGGTCATCGTCGCGGCCCAGCTCACCCTGTACATCCCGCTCGGTCTGGCCTGGTGGCTGGTTGCTCCGGGTGAAGCCGTGGGCCGGGCGCCGATGTTCGTGTGGGCTCGGTTGATGCGCGAGGCCGCTTCTGACGTGCTTCCGGTCTCGCAAGTTGGCGGCATTGTGATCGCCGCCAGGGCGGCGACGTCCGGAGCGGTGACGGCCGCGGTGGCGATCGGTTCGAGCGCGGTCGACATCGCCCTCGAGCTGGTTGCCCAGCTGATCTACACCCTCCTCGGAATCGGTTTGCTCGCCGGACATTTCGGCCTCCACACGCGCGGCGACCGGCTGCTGTTTCCGCTGCTTGGCGGGCTGACGATTGCCGTCGCTGCCGTTGGGGGCTTCATCGCCGCACAGCGGCGCGGGTTCGCCGTGATCGAACGCCTCCTCGAGCGGATGATGCCGACCGCGGCCGTCCACGCCGCCGCCACCGGCCGGGCGGTCGAGGCCGCTTACAGCAGGCCAATGCGGACCTGGACCTGCCTCGGTCTCCATGTCGCGTGCTGGATTGGCAGCGCGGCTGGAAGCTGGCTGACGCTGAGATTCATCGGCAGGCCCTTGCCGTTTCTGTCGGTGGTGGCGATCGAAAGCCTGATGTTCGCCATCCGCAATGTCGCCTTCGTTGTGCCGGGCGGGCTGGGCGTCCAGGAAGGGGCCTACGCGCTGCTGGGGCCTTTGTTCGGCTTGCCGGCCGAGGCTGCGCTTGCGTTGTCGCTACTCAAGCGCGGGCGCGACTTCACCATCGGCATACCGGCGTTGCTCTCCTGGCAGATCGTCGAGGCCCGGAGGCCATTGCGCCTTTGATGCGGCGCCACCCTCAGCCACCGCATGAATCTCTTACCGGCCGGCTCGGCAATCGGCGTCAGCGCCTCGCCATCCAGTCGGCAGTGACGTCGAGCGCGTCGGCCAGCACCTCGGCGTCCTTGCGGCCGGTCTTGGCCGGAACGTGGAAGGAATGATCGGCGTCTTCGATGACCCACAGGGTCGCGCGCTCGCCCAGCGCTGAGACGACACCCCGCAACAACTCGGGCTCGGCGAGCGCGTCGTGGCTCCCCTGCAGGAACAGCATCGGGATCGCCACCTTGGCGAGGTGATCGGCGCGGTCCGTGGAGGCCTTGCCGGCCGGGTGCAGGGGGAAGGCGAAGAAGACGAGGCCCCGGACGCCCAGCGGCGCCAGCGCCTCGGCCTGGGAGGTCATGCGCCCGCCAAACGAGCGGCCGCCGGCGAAGAGCGGCGCCCCGCCCGCGCGCCGCCGCGCCTCCTCCACCGCCGCGCGCACCGCCGCATGGGCGATCGGCGGCGCATCGACCCGCTTGCCGCCCTTCTCCATGTACGGGAACTGGAAGCGCAGCGTCGCCACGCCTCGGCTCTCAAGTCCGTCGGCGATGGCGGCCATCGAGCGGTGCGCCATGCCCGCGCCGGCGCCGTGGGCGAGGACCAGGCAGGCGGCGGCGTCGGCAGGCGCCTGCCAGAGGCCGGAGACGGTCTCTCCGGGGCGGATCGAGACGGTGATCGGTTCGGCGGCCATGTCGTCACCATAGACGATTGCCGCCCGCACCGGCATGGTTGGACCCATGGCCTCCGGGATCGAGACCTATCGCGCCAAGCGCCGCTTCAAGGAGACGCCCGAGCCGGCCGGGAGCCTCGGGGCCTCGGATGCGCCGATGTACGTCATCCAGAAGCACAAGGCCCGGCGCCTGCACTACGACCTGCGCCTGGAGATGGGCGGGACGCTGAAGAGCTGGGCGGTGCCGGAGGGCCCGTGCCTCGACCCCAAGGTGCGGCGCTTCGCCAAGCTCGTCGAGGACCATCCGATCGAGTACGGCTCCTTCGAGGGCCGCATCCCGGCGGGCAACTATGGCGCCGGCACGGTGATCATCTGGGACCGCGGCACCTGGGTGACGCTGGCCGATCCTGAAGAGGCCCTGGCGGCGGGCGAGATCAAGTTCCGCCTCTCCGGCGAGAAGCTGGCCGGCGGCTGGATGCTCAAGCGCCTGCCCGACGATCCGACCAACTGGCTGCTGATCAAGGAACGCGATCCGGCGGCGCGGCCGCTCGCCGACTATGACGTGCTGCTGGAAGAGCCGAACAGCGTGGTGACCGGCCGCCCGGTGGATGAAGAGCCTGCCGCCCCCGCCGCGCCCCGCAAACGGGCGCGACGCAAGGCGGGGACGATCCCCGGCGCGATCGCCGCCCCACTGCCCTCGATCTGGCGCCCGCAGCTGGCGACGCCCGCCGACGCCGCGCCAAGTGGTAAGGGTTGGATCCACGAGATCAAATACGACGGCTACCGCACCCTGGTGTTCGTTGAGGAAGGCAAGGCGCGGCTCATCACGCGCAACGGCCACGACTGGACGGCCCGCTACGGCCGGCTGGGAAAGGTCTTCGAGAAGCTGCCGTGCAAGAACGCGATCCTGGACGGCGAGGTGGTGGTGCAGGACCCGCGCGGCGTCACCGCCATCGACCTCCTGGAGCGGGCCCTGTCGGAGCGCGACACCCACGCCCTCACCTACTTCGCCTTCGACCTCTGCTTCCTGGACGACCATGACCTCAGCGCGGCGCGGCTCGTCGACCGCAAGCAGGCGCTGGAGGGCCTGGTCGCGCCGCTGATCGACGCCCGCTCGCCGCTGCAGCTCAGCGAGCACGTGGACGGAGACGGCGAGGCGCTGTTCGCCCAGGCCAGCCGCCTGGGCCTGGAGGGGATCGTCTCGAAGCAGGCCGACTCCCGCTACGTCCAGGCCCGAGCCGGGACCTGGCTGAAGGTCAAGCGCGTCAGCATCGCGACCTTCCCGATCATCGGCTTCCTCTCGAACATGCCCAAGGCCGCCTCGTCGCTGGTCCTCGGCGAGGAGCAGGATGGCGACCTCATCTATCTCGGCCGCGTGGGCTCTGGGATCGGTGAAGACAAATC
>DASXGB010000010.1:0-1917 GCA_036489325.1 Caulobacteraceae bacterium | reverse complement strand
GGGAAGACATGGCTGTACTCCCGCCCGATCATCATCTCGACGACCTCGTTGTCGGTCTTGGTGCCCGCGAGATATGTCGCCACATTGCGGCCGTTGCGGAAGACCGTGCATTCATCGGCGATCTCGGCGATCTCATGCATGCGGTGGGAGATGTAGAGAAGCGCGAGACCCTCGGTTCTCAGCCGCTTCAGCACGGCAAAGACCTTGGTGACGTCGGCGGCGGTGAGCGCCGAGGTGGCCTCGTCGAGGATCAGGATGCGGGGCTGGCGCGCCAGCGCCTTGGCGATCTCGACGATCTGGCGCCGGGAGAGCGGCAGGTCCTTGACCGGCGCCAGCGGGTGGATGTCCTCGCCGCCGGCGCGCGCGAGAGCCTGCTCGGCGATGCGCCGCTGGGCCCGGCGGTCGATGAGGCCGAAGCGCTTGGGCGGATTGCTGATGACGATGTTGTCGGCGACCGAAAGGTCGGGGATGAGGGAGAGCTCCTGGAAGATGCAGGCGACGCCTGCTTCCAGCGCCGAAGCCGGATCGGGGAAGACGACCTCGCGTCCCTCCAGGGTCATGCGGCCCTTGTCGGGCGCCACCACCCCGGCCATGACCTTGATGAGCGTCGATTTGCCGGCGCCGTTCTCCCCCAGCACGGCGTGGACGCGGCCGGAATGGACGGTGAGCTCGGCCTCCTCCAGCGCCCGCACGCCGCCATAGCGCTTCGAGACGCCTTCCATGCGGAAGAGTGGCGCTGGGCCCTCCATCCTCCCCATCCTACCAAAAGCGCCGGGGGTGAACCCCCGGCGCTGAGGTTGCAAGCTGGCTTATTTTACTGATTGGCTTGGGTCTGGCCCATGATTTCCTGCGCCGTGAAGTTGATGCCGCAGGTCGGGAAGGCGTTGCCGACGAAGAAGTTGTCGGACTGGGTGGAGTAGTAGTTCACGCCGTCCTTGAAGTCCGGGTCCTCGACGATGGCGAGCGGCAATTTCACCGACTGCGGGACGACCTTGCCCTGCAGCGCGTCGATCGCCGTCTTCATCGCGACCGCCACCTGGGCCGGGCCGGTGCCGGCCGACGAGCAGACCAGGCCCTGGCCGGAGTATTTCCCGCAGAACTTGCGGAAGCCGTTCTCCGTCTCGCCGCCGAAGGGCACGAAGGGATGGCCGGCGTCGATCATGGCCTGGACCACGCCGGTATCGCCGCCCTGGGCGGTGAAGCCGTCGAAATGCTTCTGCACGGCGATGGCGTCTGCCGTCGCCTTCTGGGCCGTCGGGTCGTCCCACTTGCCGACCACCTCGACCACATCCCACTTCTTGCCGGAGGCGTCGAGGGTCTCGTGGATGCCGTTATGGCGGTCGGTGTCCACCGATGTGCCGGCGACGCCGCGCACCTCGAGGATCTTGCCGCCGTTCGGAATATGCTTGATCAGCCACTTGGCCCACAGCACGCCCAGGCCCTTCTGGTCGACATCGACATTGATGGCGTCCTGGGTGTCGAGGATGTTGTCGAAGGCCACCAGGATAACGCCCGCCGCCTTGGCCCGCTTGATCACGGGGCCGAAGGCCTTCGGGTTCTGGGCATTGACGACGATGGCGTCATAGCCGGAGTCGATGAAGTTGTTGATGGCGGCGATCTGGGCGGCGACATCCTCACCGGTCGAGACCACCTTGAACTCCTTCAGCTTGGCCGCGACGTCGGGCTGGGCGGCATAGGCCTTGGCGGTCTTGATCATCTGGATGCGCCAGGTATTGGCGATGAAGCCGTTAGCGAGCGCGATGCGATACGGGCCGGGCTTCGCGGGATATTTGAAGAACTTCGTGTCAGCGGCCCAAGGCACGTAGCAGGTCGCATCGGCAGCCGGGCCGGCGACGATCACCGGACCGGCGGCCCGGGCGGGGGCATTGAACGCGAGCACCGCGGCGACCGCGGCAC
>DASXGB010000279.1:0-3407 GCA_036489325.1 Caulobacteraceae bacterium | reverse complement strand
GACATGCCGAGCTGACGGGCCAGGGTCTCGGCCGTCGCCGGCATCAGCTGCATCATGCCGCGGGCGCCGGCGTGCGAGTGGGCGTAGGGATCGAAGCTGCTCTCCTGGCGGGTCACGGCCAGCACGAGCGCCGGCTCCGGGCCGCCCAGGGTCGTCGGCGAGGCGACCAGCGGATAGCCGCGCTCAGGCAGGATGAATCCGCGCTTGGCGGCGTTGCGCACCACCCTCATGCCGGCTTCCTGGTCGCCATAGCCGCGGGCCAGATCGACCAGCATGGCCTCGTCCTTGACCGTCGGGAGGACGTCGGCGAGGTCGGCGGCGAAGACCTTGAACTCATCGCGCGCGCCGATGCCGACCAGGTAGCGCATCGCCCTGATGACGTCGCGGGCCTCGAAGGCCGAGCGATCGGCCTGGGTGACCGCCGGATCGTGGCCGAGCGTCAGGGTCTTCACGCCGTTTCTCTCGGCGGCCAGCAGGCCGTAGAAGGCGGTCGTGTGCGAGCCGGCGTGGCTGTAGAAAATCTGGGCGTTGACAACGTCGCCCTCGGCCTCCGCCGCCCGCCCTCGCCAGTAGTAGGCGCGGCTCTGGGTCAGGGGCGATCCGCCGGCGTCGGCGATCTTGGCAAAGTGGACGTCGGCCAGTCGCGGGTCCTTGAGACGCGAGAGCGCAATCCAGCCGGCCAGGAACTGAGCCTCGGCGGCGTCCGGCCCCGTGGTCAGGCCGGAATGGGCGGCCACGGCGTAGGCGCCGGCGGTGTCGCCCTGCTCGAGGGCCTCGATGGCGTAATAGCCGTGCCGCCACAGCTTCGTGGCGGCGACCTGGTCGGGCATGGCCTCGGCGAGGCCGTTCGCCAGCTGGCGGGCGGCGAGGTCCTGGCTCTGGTCGTGAAGCCGCATCACCCGCTCGAAGGTGAGGCCGGGCGCGGTCTGCAGGGCGGGCGGCAAGGCGGCGATGAGGGTCTCGGCGCTGGAGTCGCCGCGGCGGACGGCCATGCGGGCCTGGGCCAGCGCCTGCTGGTCGGGCGTAAGGAAGCGGAGCAGATCCAGGGCCGGGCCGTCGTGGGCGCCATAGAGGAGCAGGTCCTCCCGCGCGGCGTAGTCGTCCGCCGTCAGCACCACGCCGAAGCGGGCCATCATCGCGTCCTGGATCGGCTGGTCGAGCAACCGCGTGCGCCAGGCGCGGCGGATGAGGTCCCTGGCTTCCGCCGAGCGGCCGACGGTTTCGAGGGCGCCGGCCAGCGCCAGCACGCCCGGGCCCGTCCGCGGCTGATCGGCGCCGAACCAGGCGATGATGGCGGGCGCCGGAAGGCCGGAGAGCGGCAGTGACGCCTCGGCTGTCTCCTCGCGCCGCAGTTCCCTCGGCCAGCCGACGAGCTCGCGACGCGCCTCGTCCGCCTCGGCGAAGCTGACCGCGGTCGGCGCGCCGTCGATCAGCGCCCAGAGCGCGATCTTGCGCGCAACGGGATCGTAGATCTGGTTCATCGCCGAGCGGATGCGCGAGGCGTCGCCCTGCTTGGCCGCCGCCAGCGCTGCATTGACGTTGGCTGCGTCAGTGGACGGATTGGCCGGGATTGGCGGCAGGGAGGAATAGGGAACGGGCGCGGCGGGCGGAACCATGATCGGGCCCGATGAGTATGAACCCGTCGCGCTTTGGCCGCTTGCGCCTTGGGAGGTTGTCGCGGGCGCCGTCACGGTCTGGCTGGGTGTCGTCGTCTGGGCGGCGGCCAGGCTCGCCAGCGAGACCGCGGCGATGAGCGCCATGAACCGATAACGCCCGACGGGCTTCAGCTCTGTTGAGGTCTCACCCATGTGCGGATGTCTGGTTTGATTCGCTTCGGTCCGGCGCATAATGTTCGCCTCCCAAGTCGCGACGATAAGCGGCGAAAAGACGGCTAATCCCCTTCGATGACGAAAATCCCCTTCAAGGGCGTCTTCACGGCCCTGGCGACGCCCTTTCGCGACGGCGCGCTCGACGAGGCGGCGATGACCGTGCTCATCGAGCGACAGATCGCGGCCGGCGTTCACGGCCTCGTTCCCGTCGGCACGACAGGCGAGAGCGCCACGCTCAGCGGCGAGGAACATCGCCGCGTCGTCGGCCTGACCATCGAGGTCGCGGCCGGCAGGGTCCCTGTCATCGCCGGGGCCGGCTCCTATTCGACCGCCGAGGCCATCGAACTGGCGGACCATGCGCAGCAGGCCGGCGCCGACGCGGCCCTCATCGTCACGCCCTATTACAACCGGCCGAGCCAGGAGGGCCTCTTCCGCCATTTCGAGGCTATCGCCCGCGCCGTCGACCTGCCGATCGTGGTCTACAACGTGCCGTCGCGGACCAGCGTCGATATCGCTAACGACACCCTGGCGCGCCTCGCGAAGCTGCCAAACGTCATCGGCATCAAGGACGCCACCGGCGACATGGGCCGGGCGAGCCAGCAGCGTCTGGCCTGCGGCCATGATTGGCTGATGTTGTCCGGCGACGACCCCTCGGCGCTTGGCTACATGGCTCATGGCGGCCATGGCTGCATCTCGGTGACGGCCAATGTCACCCCCGGCCCATGCGCGCGCTTTTACGACGCGTGCCTCGCCAGCGACTGGGCCGGGGCCTTGGCGCTGCAGGACCGCCTGATCCGTCTGCACAAGGCGCTGTTCCTCGACGCCTCGCCGGCCCCGACCAAGTTCGCGCTCGCCCGCCTCGGGCTCTGCTCGGACGAGACCCGGCTGCCGATCGCCCCCTGCGCCGAGGCCGTGAAGGACGAGATCCTGGCGGCGATGGCCGAGGCGGAAGGGCTCTGACATGGACGGCGGCCGCCGGGTCATCGCCGAGAACCGGCGCGCGCGCTTCGACTATCTCCTGGAGGAGACCTTCGAAGCCGGCCTCTCGCTCACAGGGTCGGAGGTCAAATCCCTGCGCGCGGGCAAGGCCAATATCGCCGAATCCTACGCCGCGGCCGACGGGCGCGATATCACCTGGGTCAACGCCTATATCCCCGAGTACAGCGGCGCCAACCGCTTCAACCACGAGCCGCGCCGGCCGCGCCGCCTGTTGCTGCATCGCCGCCAGATCGACAGGCTGATCGGCGCGGTGCGCCGCGAGGGCCGCACGATCGTGCCCACGCGGCTCTATTTCAACGAGAAGGGCCTGGCCAAGCTCGAGCTGGCCCTGGCCCGCGGCAAGACCGCCCCGGACAAGCGCCAGGCCCAGGCCGACCGGGACTGGAAGCGCGAGCAGGGCCGATTGATGCGGGATAAGGGCTAGAAGCAGAATCTTCCGGAGGTGGCCGGCGTCGGGCCGCCAGGGTCGATCGCCCCTCACTCCAGGTCGTGGTCGGGTTTGTCGCCCCAGATGGGTCGTGGGCTGGAGTAGCCGAAGCGGGAATAGCGTTGCCGGCCGGTTTGCTGTGGGCCGACCCA
>DASXGB010000202.1:0-3819 GCA_036489325.1 Caulobacteraceae bacterium | reverse complement strand
TGGTCAGACCCTCAGGAAAGCGTGGCGTGACCTCGGCGGCCAGAAAGGCCTGCCAATCGGCATCGCTGATCTCGCCGCCGCCGCGGACCTGGGCGCCGAAGAAGAGCTCGGCGGTGGTCACCGGGTGAAGGCCGACGGGGCAAGCCGCCCGCGCCTGGGCGCCCGTGGCGAGCAAGGCCGCCAGGGCGGCAGAAGCGAGCAATGTTCTCATGCCCCGATCAACTCCCGCCCGATTAGGAACCGGCGGATTTCGTTGGTGCCGGCGCCGATGTCGTAGAGCTTGGCGTCCCTCAGGAACCGTTCGACCGGGAAATCCTTGAGGTAGCCGGCGCCGCCAAGCGCCTGGATGGCTTCCAGCGAGGCGCGCACAGCATTCTCCGACGCCAGCAGGATGGCCCCGGCGGCGTCGAAGCGGGTGGCCTTGCCGGCGTCGCAGGCTTTCGCCACGGCGTAGACGTAGGCCCTGGCCGAATTGAGAGCGACGTACATGTCGGCGACCTTGGCCTGGATCAGCTGGAAGGCGCCGATCGGGCGGCCGAACTGACGCCGCTCGCGCACATAGGGCAGCACCACATCGAGGCAGGCCTGCATGATGCCCAGAGGCCCGCCGGCCAGCACCGTCCGCTCGTAGTCCAGTCCACTCATCAGGACGCCGGCGCCGCCACCCACCGCGCCCAGCACATTCTCGGCCGGGACCTCGCAGTCCTCGAACACCAGCTCGCCGGTGTCCGAGCCGCGCATGCCGGTCTTGTCGAGCTTCCTCGAGCAGGAAAAGCCCTTGAAGCCCTTCTCGATGAGGAAAGCGGTGACGCCGCGGCTGTCGGCGGCCGGGTCGGTCTTGGCGTAGACCACCAGGGTGTCGGCGTGGGGCGCGTTGGTGATCCAGAACTTGGTCCCGTTGAGCCGGTAGACATCGTCTTCGCGCTCGGCGCGCAGCTTCATGGAGATCACGTCCGACCCGGCCTCCGCCTCGCTCATCGCCAGGGCGCCGACGTGCTCGCCGCTGATCAGCGGGGGAAGATAGCGCCGCTTCTGTTCGTCCGAGCCCCAGCGCCGGATCTGATTGACGCACAGGTTGGAGTGGGCGCCGTAGGAAAGGCCCACCGAGGCGGAGGCGCGCGAAACCTCCTCCATGGCGATGACATGCTCGAGGTAGCCAAGGCCGAGACCGCCGAACGCTTCCTCGACGGTGATGCCGTGCAGGCCGAGGGCTCCCATTTCGGGCCAGAGGTGACGCGGAAAAGCGTTGGAAAGGTCGATCTCCGCTGCCAGGGGCTGGATCTTGTCGGCGGCGAAGCGGGAGGTGGTCTCGCGAATGGCCTCAGCGGTCTCGCCCAGGCCAAAATCCATCATCGGTCCGTGATTTGGGATCATGGCGGAGCCCTTAACACGGGGCCGAAAGACCGTCTGCCCGGGATGAACCGGCGCCACCCAGAGCGTTCATCGTGAGTTCATTGCAACCTTGACATAAGTCGGTGCGTTGCCTTGATCCGACGCGGGGGCGCGGAGTTCCATCGATGTCGAAATCCATCTTCATGACCCAGGCTTCCGGGCTGACGCTCGCCGCCCTTACGGCCGGCCTGCTCGTGGCCTGCCAGCAGAAGCCCGCCGCGTCGGCGGCCGCGTCCAATGTCGCGGCGGCGGCCCCGCCAGCGGCCACGATCCCGCTGGCCGACACGCCCGCGCCCGGCCCCATCGCCATCGCACCCCCGCCCGAGACCCTGCCGGCCTACACGATCCGCCACGCCGCGCCGGCCAATCCGCAGGACGCCTACGCCTTTGCCGAACGCGCGCGCTACGCCTCCTACGGTCATGGCGATGCGCCGCCTGACTATGGTTTCAACTATGGCGGCGTCTCGCCGTGGGCCTGGCAAGGCGACAATGGCTATACGACCACGGTTGAGCCGGTGGCCGGAGGCGATCGCTACTATTACTACGCGCCGGGCGAGGATACGCCCTACTACGTGAGCGACGGCGACTACGGATATGGCTACCAGGGTTACGTCTTGGTCGTGGTCTATGACCGACACGGACACCCAATGCACCACGTCGACCCCCGGCAGTGGGACCAAGGTGGCCGCTATTTCCGGCGCGGCCAGGACCTGTGGCAGGCATCGAGGGGCCAGCATCAAGCCGTCAATCGCGACCATTGGGAACAGCGGCGGACGGACCTAGACCGCGACCAGGCATGGTGGGGCCAGGCCCAAGCCCAGGACCCCGACTGGCAGGCCTATGACTCACAGCACGGGCCGCAGTACCAGGACTCCTGGAGCCAGGAGCGCTATCGCCGCGAGGCCGAGGCCTATCGCGTGGACCAGGCCCACAACGACGGCGCCCGGGCGCAGCGGGAGCATGACCAGGCGCTGGTCGCGGTAGGGGTCGCCGGAGCAGCCGGCGCTGTTGCGGGCGGCATACTCGGGCATCAGGCCAAGCCGCCCCTGCCGCCAGCTGTCGCGACTGCACAGCCGCCTCAGGGCGCCGTCGGCAGGCCGCCGTCCGGACCGCCAGGCTTCCCAGCCCAATCGGCAGCCCTGAAACCGCCGACCCCGCCGGCCGGCCTGCCCGCCGGCCAGTCAGCGGCTGAGCGCGAGGCCGTGGCTCGCCAGCAGGCCGCGCTCAAGAACCAGCAACAGGCGGTCGCGGACCAACGGGCCGCCGCCGGGCGCGAGGCGCTAGCCCGCCAGGAGGCGGCGCACGCCGCGGCCCAGGGCAAATCCGCCGCGGCGGCCCAGGCGGCCGCTCAACAGGCGGCGGCCGAAAAAGCGGCGGCCGTTCAGCGCGAAGCTCTGGCCCGGCAACAGGCGAGCCAGGCCCAGACGGCGAGGCTGGCCGCGGCTCAGAAGGCCCAGCTTGCGTCGCAACAGGCGGCGGCTCAACAGGCCGCGGCCGAAAAAGCGGCGGCCGCTCAACGCGTAGCACTGGCCCGGCAACAGGGGAGCCAGGCCCAGGCGGCGAGGCAGGCCGCGGCTCAGAAGGCCCAGCTTGCGTCACAACAGGCGGCTCAGCGCGACGCCCTGGCTCGCCAGGCGGCCGTCGAGCGCGCCCAGGCCGATGCGGCTGCGAAAGCCAGGGCCGCGGCGATGGCTCAGGCCCAGACGGCCCAGGCGGCCGCGCAGAAAGCGGCGGCAGCCCGGCAGCAGGCCGCGGCCCAGGCTCAGTTCCGGGCCGAAGAAGCCCGTGTCGCCCACATCCAGGCTCAGCAGGCCCAGAGCGAGGCGGCGCACCAGGCTGAGGCGCAAGCGCAGCAGAAGGCCCAGGCCGCCCAGGCAGCCCAGGCTGAGGCGCAACAGAAAGCCGAAGCCGCCCGCCTGACCCTGGTCCAGTCTCAGCACAAGGCCGAGGCCGCGCGGCAGGTGCAGGTCCAGGCGCAGCAGAAGGCGGACGTGGCCCGGCAGGCCCAGGTCCAAGCTCAGACCCAGAGCCAGGCCCAGAGCCAAACCAAGGCCCCGGCCAAGACCAAGGCTCAGGTCCAGGAACGGCAGAAGGCGGAAGCGGCCGCCGGGGCCAAGGCCCAGGTCGGCAGACCTGTTGCGACCAGATCCGGTAACCCGACGCCTTAGCGCCTGTTGGTAGTAACTGGCCTACCGAACCTGCAGCGTGACGTTGGCGGCGCGACCGCGTTCAGCTGCGCCGAGGTCGCACTGCTGACCGACCTCGAGCTGGCTCTCAGCCACCACCTCGTCCTCGTCGCGGTGCGGATCGCTGACTCTGGTTCAGCCTGGCCGGTCCACGACGACGTAGCTGACATTGTCGCCTTCGTATCGGGGCGTGGGAAAGGCTAGCGGCCGCCCGCGAACGCCGACAAAAGCCGCCGTTCTT
>DASXGB010000179.1:0-5812 GCA_036489325.1 Caulobacteraceae bacterium | reverse complement strand
ATCGTGGACGAGCCGCGTGTAGCGGTGAGATCCAGGACCCAGGTGTTTTATCGTAGAGCGCGGCGTCTGAATAAAAAGCCTGGGTCCTGAATGGCCTCGCGGAATTTATCCTCGGGCCGGCCTGCCGGACCCGGGGCGCTCGGCCTTCAGGATGAGCGGGGTTAGGTCCCAAGGCGCCGTACGCCCTCACCCGGACGCGTTCTTGCCAACGCGTCTCGACCTCTCCCCACGGGAGAGGTGACGTTTAGGCCTTCTCCGCGGCCTTGGCCTCGTCCCACAGTGCGTCCATTTCGGCGAGGTTGGACTGGGCCGGGGTGCGGCCGCGTTCGGCCAGCGCCCGCTCGATATGGCCGAAGCGGCGGACGAACTTGGCGTTGGTGGACCGCAGCGCATCCTCGGGGTCGATATCCAGCGCCCGGGCGATGTTGGCGCAGACGAAGAGGACATCGCCGAGCTCGTCCCGGACGCGGGCCGTGTCGCCGGCGGCGATCTCGACCTCCAGCTCGGCCACCTCCTCGTCGAGCTTGGCCAGGATCTCGGCGACCGTGGGCCAGACGAAGCCCACGCGCGCGGCTCTGGCCGACAGCTTCACCGCCCGAGTGAGCGCCGGCAGGGTTGGGGCCACGGCGTCCAGCCAGCCGGCGCCCTTGGCCTCGCGCTCGGCCGCCTTGGACGCCTCCCAGGCTCGCGTCTGCTCCTCGGCGGTGCGGACGGTGGCCCCGCCGAAGACATGCGGGTGGCGACGGACCATCTTTGCGACCACCGCCTCAGCGACGTCGTCGAAGGCGAAAGCCCCGGCCTCCTCGGCCATGCGGGCATGGAAGATCACTTGGAAGAGGAGGTCGCCGAGTTCCTCCTTCAGGTCGCCGAGATCGCCGCGCTCGATGGCGTCGGCCACCTCATAGGCCTCCTCGACGGTGTAGGGGGCGATGGTGGCGAAGCTCTGCTCCAGGTCCCAGGCGCAGCCGCCCTTGGGATCGCGCAACGCCGCCATCACGGCAACGAGCCGCTCAATGGGCGGACCCTCGGCGGGAGGCGGTCTGTCGGAAGAAGGGCCGGTCAGGCGACGTCCAGGCGGTCTCGGGCCGACAGCAGGCGCCAGCCCTCCGGCTGGAGGATCTCGAGCGGCGAGAAGCGCGATTTGTAGTCCATCTTGGCGCTGCCGCGCACCCAGTAGCCCAGGTAGAGGTAGGGCAGGCCGAGCCGCCGGGCCTCGCGCACATGATCGAAAATCACGAATGATCCCGGGCTGTTGCGGCCGAAAGCTGGATCAAAGAAGCTGTAGACGAGCGAGAGGCCGTCGGCCAGCATGTCGACCAGGGCGCAGGCCGCCAGCTCGCCGGGGCCGCCCTCGGCCGAGGTCGTGCGGTACTCCACCATGTGGGTGCGGACGGCCGTGTCCTCGACCATGGCCACGTAGTCCGGCCAGGTCATCTCGGCCATCCCGCCGCCTTTGTGACGATGGTTGAGGTAAAGGCGCAGCAGATCGAACTGCTCGCGCGTCGCTTCGGCCTCGACGACGTGCCGGGTGAGGCCGGCGTTGCGGGCCAGCACCTTCCGTTCGGAGCGCGAGAAGCGATAGTCGGAGACCGGCAGGCGGGCCGAAACACACGCCTGGCACTGCTCGCAGGCCGGGCGATAGGCGATATTCTGCGAGCGGCGGAAGCCGCCTTGGGTCAGGGTGTCGTTGACGCTGGCGCCGTCGAGCATCGGCAGATGGGCGAAAACCTTGCGCTCCTCGCGGCCCGGCAGGTAGGGGCATGGCGAGGGGGCGGTCAGGAAGAACCGCAATTGACGGGTTGGAAAATGCTGCGTCACTTAAGGTCGCTGCGCCGCTGAATCGCCCTCCAGGAACCAAGATTAGGGGGCAGGCGAAGAGTTTTCGCAAGATGGCGTGCGGCCGCATCCCGCGGATTTCTGGTGTTAACCATAGTTTTTGGCGCTGTGTGGCGCCGAAAGGATTTTGCGAATGAGAGTCGCATTCATTGGCCTAGGGGTGATGGGGGCGCCGATGGCCGCTCATCTGGTGAATGCAGGCCACGAAGTCGTGGGGTTAAACCGCTCCGCGGAAAAGGCGCGGGCCTGGGCGCTGGCTCATGGCGCCGGCCATGCCGAGACCCTGGCCCAGGCGGCGGAGGGACGCGACATCCTCGCCCTCTGCGTCGGCAATGACGACGACGTGCGCCAGGTGGTGGGCGAGGCTCTGCCGTTCCTGCCCAAGGGCGCGATCCTGATCGACCACACCACGACCTCGGCCATCCTCGCGCGCGAGCTGGCGGCGGCGGCGGCGGCCAGGGGCTGCGCCTTCCTCGACGCGCCGGTCTCCGGCGGCCAGGCCGGGGCGGAGAAGGGCCAACTTTCGGTGATGGTCGGCGGCGACGAGGCCGCCTTTGGCCGCGCCGAGCCGGTGATCGGCGCCTACGCCAAGGCCGTGCGCCGGATGGGCGGGCCGGGCGCCGGCCAGCTCACCAAGATGGTCAACCAGATCTGCATCGCCGGGGTGGTCCAGGGGCTGGCCGAGGCGGTGAACTTCGCCGGACGCGCCGGCCTCGACACCGGCCTCGTCTACCAGGCGATCTCCCAGGGCGCGGCTCAGTCGTGGCAGATGGACAACCGCTGGGCGACCATGGCGCGTGGCGAGTTCGACTTCGGCTTCGCCGTCGACTGGATGCGCAAGGACCTGGGTCTGGTTCTCGCCGAGGCCCGCGCCAACGGCGCGCGCCTGGAGATGACGGCGCTGGTCGACCAGTTCTACGCCGAGGTCCAGGCCATGGGCGGCCGCCGCTGGGACACCTCGAGCCTGGCAGCGCGGCTACAGCCCCGGAAGAGCTGACGCGGATCGCGCCTCTCCCTAAGGAATAGGGAGAGGGAGGGACCCATCGCCCCCGGGTCCGGCCAGAGGCCGGCCCGAGGATAAACTCAGCAATGGGAGGGGTTACGCTGCCGGGCGCCTTACCCCCTCACCCGGACGCGATCTCACGATCGCGTCTCGACCTCTCCCCATGGGAGAGGTTTTAGCCCAACAGTCGGGCGGCGGTGGGGGCGAAGTAGGTGATGACGCCGGCCGCGCCGGCGCGCTTGAAGGCGGTCAGGCTCTCAAGGATCGCGCGCTCCTCGTCGAGCGCCCCGGCCGCCGCGGCGGCGCGGATCATGGCATATTCGCCGCTGACCTGGAACGCGAAGGTCGGCATGGCGAAGGCCTCGACCACCCGGCGGACGATGTCGAGATAGGGCATGCCGGGCTTGACCATGACCATGTCGGCGCCCTCGGCGATGTCCTGGGCGACCTCGCGGAGGGCCTCGTCGCCGTTGGCCGGATCCATCTGGTAGGTGGCCTTGTCGGGTGGCCCGCCGCCGGCGCCGAGCTTGGCCGAGCCGATCGCCTCGCGGTAGGGCCCATAGAAGGCCGAGGCGTACTTGGCAGCGTAGGACATGATCAGGGTGTCGACGAGGCCATCGGCCTCCAGAGCCGCGCGAAGGGCGCCGACGCGGCCGTCCATCATGTCCGACGGGGCGAGGATGTCGCAGCCGGCGTTGGCCTGCATCAGGCCCTGCTCGACCAGGCGCTCGACGGTGGCGTCGTTGGCGATCTTGCCGTTCTCGACGATGCCGTCGTGGCCGTGGTCGGTGAAGGGGTCGAGGGCCACGTCGCACATCACGCCCACCTCGGGAGCGGCGTCCTTCATTGCTTTGACGGCGCGGGCGATCAGCCCTTCTGGATCGGCGGCGGCCGAGCCCATGGTGTCCTTGCCGGCGCCGTCGATATGCGGAAACACCGCGATCGCCGGGATGCCGAGCTCACGGGCCTCGCGCGCGGCCTTGGCGACGCCGACCAGGCTGAGGCGCTCCACGCCCGGCATGGCCGCCACCGGCGCGTTCTCGCCCTCGTCGTGGACGACGATCGACCAGATGAGGTCCGACGGCGTCAGGCTCGTCTCGCGCACCAGGCGCCGGACCCAGTCGGCCTGGCGCAGGCGGCGAAGGCGGAGCGCCGGGTAGGGGGCGGTGGTCATGGTCTGCGGCTTAGGCTTTTGAGCGCACGTGAGGCAAGGGCAGGCAAGGGCCCGCGCCCTTGACCCCCCTCCCGGCTTCGCCGGCCCTCCCCCCTGAGGGGGGAGAGAGTTTGAGCTCAATTCTCCTCCCCCTGAGGGGGAGGGGGACCCCGAAGGGGTGGAGGGGGTCACAGGCGCCCGCGGATCGATCCGCCCCAGCACAGCCCCCGGCGCGGCCTCGGCGTCCACCGCGAGGACCTGCTCGGCCAGCACGCCCGCCGCCGGCGCGGCGATCTCGACGGCGACCTTGTCGGTCTCCAGCTCGACCACCGGCTCGTCCTTGGCCACCGCCTCGCCGACCTGTTTCAGCCAGGCGCGCACCACCGCTTCCGAGCCCTCCTGCTCGGCCGGGACGAGGAGATTCACAAGGTCAGCCATGGTCAGCCACGGCCTAGAATGACACGAGTTCGCCGATCCGCGCGGCGATGTCGTCCACCGACGGGACGACCACGTCCAGCAGGATCGGGCTGTGCGGGCTCGGAACATCCGGCATGGTCAGGCGGCTGACCGGCGCGTCGAGGTCGAGGAAGGCCTCGTCGGCGACCACGGCGGCGATCTCGGCCCCGAAGCCGGCGGTGCGCAGGTCCTCGTGCACGATGAGGCAGCGGTGGGTCCTGGCCACGGACGTCAGGACCGCCTCCCGGTCCCAGGGCGCCAGGCTGCGCAGGTCGATCACCTCGGCCGAGCGCCCGCTCTTATGCGCCGCCGCCTCGCAGCGCTCGACCATGGCCCCCCAGGCGACGAGCGTGATCTCGTCGCCGGCGCGGGTGATCTTGGCGCGCCCGAAGGGCAGGGCGTAGTCGTCGCCGGGCCATGGCCGCCGCGCCCAGGCGGCGTCCAGCATCGCCCGGTGCTCGAGGAAGATCACCGGATCGTCGCCGCGCAGGCCGGCGCGCAACAGGCCCGCGGCGTCCTCGGCGTTCGACGGCGCGGCCACCTTCCAGCCCGGCGCATGGATGAACCGCGCCTCGTCGGTCTGGCTGTGCCAGGGATCGCCGCTGCGCAGGAACCCCACCGGCATGCGCACCACCATCGGGCAGGCGAAGCGGTTGTGCGTGCGCCAGCGCAGCGTGCCGGCGTCGTTGATCTGCTCGGCGGCGGGATCGGCGTATTTGCGGAATTGGATCTCCGGGGCAGGCATCAGGCCGGCCAGGGCCATGCCGACGGCCCGGCCGATGATCCCCTCCTCGGAGAGCGAGGTGTCGAACACCCGCTCGGCCCCGAACTTGTCCTGCAGGCCCAGCGTCACGCCATGGACGCCGCCTTTGGGGCCGACATCCTCGCCGAAGACGGCGAGGCGCGGATTGCGCGCCAGCTCGCCCTCCAGGGCCCGGCGGATGGCCGCGCCCATGTTGATCCTCTGGCCTTCGGGATGCGGCTCGTCCGTGGACGGAGGAAGGTCGATTCCCGCCGCCCGCAGGCCGCCCATCGCCTGCGGCGCGTCCGCCTCCGAATGGACGAAGCGGGCGACGGTCGACGCATCGGGCTCGGCCCGCGCCTCGGCCTTGGCCCTCGCGTCGTTCGCCGCCTCGGCGGCCTCGGCGGCGATCGCGTCCCACTCCTCCTCGCCGATCTGCAGGCTAGCGAGATGGGCTTTGAGGCGCGGCAGGGGATCGCGCGCCCACTCCTCGGCCACCGTCTCCGCGCTCTTGTAGGCCTGGGTGTCCTGGAAGCTGTGACCCTCCAGGCGCGGCACCTTGAGCCGCAGAAGCGCCGGCGACCGAGCCTCGCGGACGTGGCTGACCGCCTGGTCGATCAGG
>DASXGB010000171.1:0-3551 GCA_036489325.1 Caulobacteraceae bacterium | reverse complement strand
GTTCGAGCTGGGCCCCGTGCATTTCATCGGCATCGGCGGCATCGGCATGAGCGGCATCGCCGAGATCATGCTGCGCCTGGGCTATCAGGTGCAGGGTTCGGACGCCAAGGCGGGGGCCAACACCGAGCGGCTGGAGAAGCTCGGCGCGCAGGTGTTCATCGGCCACGACGCGCGCCAGATCGAGGGCGCCGCGGCGGTGGTCTATTCCAGCGCCATCAAGCCCGGCAATCCGGAGATGGAGGCGGCCAGGGCCGAGCGTATCCCGCTGGTGCGCCGGGCTGAGATGCTGGCCGAGCTGATGCGGGCACAGGATTCGGTGGCCGTCGCCGGCGCCCACGGCAAGACGACAACGACTTCGATGGTGGCGGCGGTGCTCGACGCCGGCGGCCTCGATCCGACGGTGGTCAACGGCGGGGTGATCAACGCCTATGGGGCCAACGCCAAGGTGGGTGGAGGGGACTGGATCGTCGTCGAGGCCGACGAGAGCGACGGCGCCTTCCTGACTCTCAAGAGCACGGTGGCCGTGGTCACCAACATCGATCGCGAGCACCTCGACCACTATGGCTCGTTCGAGGCCCTGGTGAAGGCGTTCCAGGACTTCATCCAGAACGTGCCGTTCTGGAGCTTCTCCATTCTGTGTACGGACGATCCCGTTGTGCGGGAGGTGGCGGCCAAGGTCGAGAACCGACGCTTGATCACCTATGGCCTCAATGCGGAGGCCGAGATCCGCGCTGTCAACCTCGCGCCCGGACCTGATGGGACGGCCTTCGATGTCGTCGCGGCCGGCCGCGAGCCTCTGCCCGGCGTCAACCTGCCGATGCCTGGCCTGCACAATGTCAGGAATGCGCTGGCCGCGGTCGCCGTGGGCCTGCAGCTGGGCGTCGAACCGGACGCGATCCGCCAGGCCCTGGCTGGGTTTTCCGGCGTACGCCGGCGGTTCACCACCACCGGGATCGCCCGCGGCGTACGCATCGTCGACGACTACGGCCACCATCCGGTGGAGATCGCGGCGGTCCTGGCCGCGGCCCGCGCGGCGACGAAGGGACGGGTCATCGCCATCGTCCAGCCGCACCGCTACAGCCGGCTCTCCGATCTCTTCGCCGATTTCTGCCGCTGTTTCGACGACGCCGACACGGTGATCGTGGCCGACGTCTATCCGGCTGGTGAAGCGCCGATCGAGGGCGCCAATCGCGACTCCCTTGTCGAGGGATTGCGCCGCCAGGGAAACCGCAAGGTGCTGGCGCTGGATGGCCCGGCCGACCTGCCGGCGCTGATCGCCGCCGAGGCCGGGCCGGGCGATCTCGTGGTCTTCCTGGGCGCGGGAGACATCACCGCCTGGGCCCAAGCCTTGCCGGGCCAGCTCGAGGCGCTGGCCGCGTGAGCTGGCGCGAAGACCTGCCGGCGGTGCGCGGGCGGCTGCTGCCCGACGAGCCATTGGGGCCGTTCACCTGGTTCCGCGTCGGTGGGCCGGCGGAGGTGCTGTTCCTGCCGGCCGACGAAGCGGACCTGGCGGACCTGCTGCGCGCCGTGCCGGCGGAGGTCCCGCGAACGGTGCTGGGCGTAGGCTCCAACCTCATCGTCCGCGACGGCGGCATCGAGGGCCTTGTCATCCGACTGGCCGGCCGCGCTTTCGCGGCGATCGAAGTCGACCGGGAGACGTGCCGCGTCACGGTCGGCGCCGGAGCCCCGGATTCATCCGTGGCGCGGGCGGCGGCGGAGGCCGGGATCGCGGGGCTGGAATTCCTGGCCGGGATTCCTGGGACGGTCGGCGGCGCCCTGACGATGAACGCCGGCTGTTATGGCGCCGAGACCAGGGACATGCTGACCGCGGCGTGGGGCCTTGATGCCGGTGGGGAGGCCCGCGCCTTCGCCCTGGCGGACCTCGGCTATTCCTATCGGGCGAGCGCCGCGCCGCTGGGGACGATCTGGCTGAAGGGCGCCTTCCAGGGGCGGCTCGATGAGCCAGAAGCGGTCCGCGCCCGCATCGCCGAGATCACCGCCCGGCGCGAGACCACCCAGCCGATCCGCGAGAAGACTGGCGGCTCGACATTCAAGAATCCGGTCGGTCATTCGGCCTGGAAGCTGGTGGACGAAGCCGGCTGGCGAGGCCGGGTGATGGGCGGAGCGATGATGAGCCCGCTGCACGCCAACTTCATGATCAACACCGGCGAGGCGCGGGCGGCCGACCTCGAGGCGCTGGGCGAGGCGGTGCGGGCCGACGTCAGGACAAAATCAGGCGTTCCGCTGGACTGGGAAATCCGGCGCATCGGTAGAGCGGCGAGCGGCGAATCCGGTTAACTCAGGGCGGATGAGCGCCGCATCCCTGGCCAGTCTGCATATCGCCGTCCTGATGGGCGGGATTTCGGCTGAGCGCGAGGTGAGCCTGGTGTCCGGCGCGGCCTGCGCCGACGCCCTGGATCGCCTGGGCGCCAAAGTCAGCCGCATCGACGCCGGACGCGACCTCGCCGCGGTGCTCTCAAAGCTGCGGCCCGACGTCTGCTTCAATGCCCTCCACGGCGCCTGGGGCGAAGACGGCTGCGTCCAGGGCGTGCTCGAGACCCTCGCCATCCCCTACAGCCATTCCGGCGTGCTGGCCTCGGCGCTGGCCATGGACAAGACCAAGGCCAAGGCGGTGCTGGCCGCGGCCGGCGTGCCGGTTCCCGGCGGCGGCCTCTTCAGCCGGCTGGAGGCCGGCGCCCGCCACGTCCTGCCGCCGCCCTATGTGGTGAAGCCCAACTCGGAGGGCTCGTCCGTGGGCGTCTTCCGGGTGTTCGAGGGGGCCAATTCGCCGCCGGCGGAACTGCTCTCCCCGTCGTGGACCTTCGGCGAGGAGGTTGTGGTCGAGCCCTATGTGCCCGGCCTGGAGCTGGCGGTGGCGGTCATGGACGGCCGCGCCTTGGCGGTCACCGAGATCGAATCACGCACTGGCTTCTATGACTACGAGGCCAAGTACGGGGAGGGCGGCTCGATCCACATCCTCCCCGCGCGGATGCCCACGGAGATGGCGGAAAAGGCGATGCGCTGCGCAGAGCGCGCGCATGCTGCCCTGGGCTGCCTTGGCGTGACCCGCAGTGACTTCCGTTATGACCCCGTTAACCACAATCTGGTCCTTCTGGAGGTCAACACCCAGCCGGGCATGACCCCGACCTCGCTCGTCCCCGAGCAGGCCGCCCATGTCGGGGTGGGCTTTGACGAGCTCGTTGGTTGGATCACGGAGGACGGATATGCCCGCGGCGGTGCGCGCCAAAGAGCGCCAGTCCGCGAGGCCGCGGGCGCGCATGACTGCTGAAGCCGTTCGCCCCGCGTTCGGCCGCGTCAGGCCCAGGGGCGCCTCGGGCGTCTCCAAGCTCGCCGCCGCCAGGCAGTCGGGGCTCCCGGCCGGGATCGCCTCGTTCGCCTTCGGCTTGGCCGCGGCCATGCTGCTGGTGGTGCTGCTGGCCACCGGCGGTCGCGGCGAGGCCCTCTCGCGCTATGCCCAGGCCGCCACCAGGAGCGACCTGGCGACCATCGGCTTCAGGGTGGACAACATCCACCTGCAGGGCGCCTCGCCG
>DASXGB010000309.1:0-4665 GCA_036489325.1 Caulobacteraceae bacterium | reverse complement strand
GCCTACGAGGGAGCCAAGGCCGAGATGGTCGGCGCGCCCAACGCCGGCATGGCCAACATGTTCGTGATGATGAACGCGGCGCGCCTGCAGGTGGGCGTGCAGGGCGTCGGCTTGGCCGAACGCGCCTATCAGCAGGCGCTGGCCTTCTCCCTGGAGCGCGTCCAGGGCCGCTCGGCATGGACCGGGACCCTGCCGTCGCGACTTTTCGATCACCCGGACATCCGCCGGGCCCTGATGCTGGTCAAGGCGAGGATCGAGGCCGCCCGCGCTCTCTGCCTGTCCACCGCGGTGGCCGCCGACGTCGCGCGCCTCACCGGCAATCCGGTGGACCGCGATGCGGCCAAGCTGCGCGAGGAGATCCTCACGCCCATCGCCAAGGCCTGGTCGACCGACATGGCGGTGGAGGCGGCCTCGATCTGCCTGCAGGTTCACGGCGGCATGGGCTTCATCGAGGAGACCGGCGCGGCGCAGCACTATCGCGACGCCCGCATCCTGCCGATCTACGAGGGGACCAACGGCGTCCAGGCCATCGACCTGATGGGCCGCAAGCTGGCGCTCGGCAAAGGCGCGGCGGTGCGCGAGCTGGTGGCCGATATCACGCCCACGGCCTCCGAGCTCAAGAGCGCCGAGGACGGCTGGCTGCACAGCATCGGAAACCACCTCGAGGCGGGTCTCGCGGCCGCCCAGGCGGCCAGCGGCTATCTGATCGAGCGTCGCGGCCATGCCCAGCCGGACGCCCTGGCGGGCGCCACGCCCTACCTGAAGCTGATGGGCGACGTGGTCGGCGGCTGGATGCTCGGCAAACAGGCGCTGGCGGCGTCGCAGAAGATCGCCGCCGGCGAAGGCGACCAGGCCTACTGGCGCACCCGGATCGGGCTGGCGCGGGTCTTCGCCCATCAAGTGCTGGCCCAGGCGCCGGGCCTGGCGCAGGCGGTGACCCAGGGATCGGTGGATCTCTTCCGGGCGACGCCGGAGTCGCTCGGGGCCTGAGAGGCCGTCCTAACGCCGCGCCTTCGGCTCCGGTCGGCGCGTCGCGGCGCCGAGGATGAACCCGGCGAGCACGTCCAGCAGCACCATCAAGGTGATGAGGAAGAAGGTCGAGGTGGCGCAGGCCGGAAGGGCCAGCATCTCGACCAGGCAGATCACGAACAGGGTGATCGAGGCGATGTGGTTGATCGTCGCCGACTGCCGGTCGTAGGTCGGTTTGATCAGCTCGACGAAAAGGATCACCAGGGCGGCGGCCAGCAGCAGGTCCGCCAGGCTCACCGGCCAGTGGCCGCCGGAAGCGGTGGGCGTCTCGAAGAGCGCGGCCACGAGGCCGGCGTTGACATCCGGCGAGGTCAGTCCGCCCAGGGTCAAGGCCAGCAGATTGTATGCGAGCACCGGCAGCAGCAGCAGCGGCGTGACGGCGAAGGCTTTGCCCATGGGGCTGTCTTAGGAGTCGCCGCCTGAGTCGCCTAGTGTGTCGCCAATTCTGCCGGCTCTCTCAGGCCCTCCAGACGGATGCCATCGAGCTCGGCGGCGGTCATGACGCCCGCCTCGTACAGCGCGAGGAACTCCCCCGACAGCGTGCAGCCGAAAATCAGCGGATCGTCGGTGTTGATCGTCACCGTGACCCCGGCGTCGAACAACTGCCGGATGGGGTGCGTCTGCAAAGAAGCGACCCGCCCGAGCTTGAGGTTCGACGTTGGACAGATGTTGAGCCGGATCCCGGACCCGGCGAGCGCCCGCATCACCTGCGGAGAGTCCGCCACGGCGATGCCATGCTGGACCTCGTCCAGTTCCAGCACCTCCAAGGCCCGCCAGACGTCGTCCGCCGTCCCCCACTCGCCGACGTGGGCCTTGAGCCGGAGCCCGGCCGCCTTGGCCCGGCGATAGACGGGTATGAACGCCTCGATCGGCTGAGCGCCTTCGTCACCGGAAAGATCGAAGGATCGGAAGACTCCCAGGTCGAGCAGCGGGGCCATCCAGCGTTCGATGGCCGGAACCGGACAATGCCGTGAGATGCTGAGCTGGGGGATCCAGTCGATCTCCGGCGCAGCAGCTTGTCGGGCGGCGCTCAGGCTGTGCCATACAGACTCCGCCGAGCCGCCATGCAGGGTGATGTCCCAGGCATCGGTCCCGAGCTCGATCCGCGTCACGCCGTCCTTGCGCGCCCCGACGAAGGTCGCCTCGATGGCCAGGGCGCGACCGACCGGGCCAACAAAGACCGGCGAGAGATGCTCGTCGGCGAAGGCGTGCATCTCCGCCATGGAGTGTAGGACGCCCTCCACCGGCGCGATATCGACACCGGTCCGCTCGCGCAGGAAGGCGCGGTCTCCGCCGCCGATCCCATGGATATGCAGCTCGGCCTTGGGACTGCGCCGCAAGGCGGCCAGGTCGCCGGCGATCAGCGCATCGGTGAAGGCCGACATCTCGCTGCTCAGTCTTCGCCGATCGGTCCTGGATCGCGCGCGCGGCGGCCCAGCCACATCACCCCGAGGAGATCGGAAATCCCGACCGCGAGCCGGCCCAGGTTTGTGTATTTCGAGGCCCCGCTGGTGCGCGGCCGATGGCTCACCGGCCGGAAGACGATCTCGTAGCCCTCGCGCAGTATCAGGGCCGGCAGGTAGCGGTGCATGTGATCGAAGTAGGGCAGGGCGAGGAAGGCCTCGCGGCGCATCGCCTTGAGGCCGCAGCCGGTGTCGACCGCCTGGTCGGCAAGCAGCCGCCGTCGCACGCCGTTGGCGAGGCGCGAGGCCCAGCGCTTGGCGGCCCGGTCCTGGCGGCGGACGCGCTCCCCGCCCACCAGGCCCAGGCGGGGTGGCCCGGCTGAAAGGGCTTCGACAAGGGCCGGCGCGTCGGCCGGGTCATTCTGACCGTCGCCGTCGAGCGTCACGATGATGGCCGCTTGGGCGGCCAGCACGCCGGTGCGGATGGCGCGACTCTGGCCCGCGTTGTGACCATGGGCGAGGACGCGCAGGGTGGGGATCTGCGCCTTCAGGGCCTCGAGTTCCTGCCGTGTTGCGTCCGTGCTGGCGTCGTCGACGAAGAGGATCTCCACGTCCCGGCCGGCGAAGGCGGCGGCGATCTCACGAGCCAGGGCCGGAGCGGCGCCCGCCTCGTTGAAAACCGGTACGACAATGGAGATTTCGGGGGAGATTTCCCGCGAGATTTCCGGCCCGGAATCGGGCGAAGAGTCGGTCGCGCCGGTCATCGTCCGGTCATAGCTCAAATTCGCCGATACGGTCGTGCTATCTGGAGACATGGGTCTCGAGGCGCTGATGGAGCGATTCGGGCGCGGGTGGCGGGGCCCGGCGCTGGCGTCGCTCATCGCCCTCTTCGCCGGCCTGCCTGGCCTCATCGCCCTGCCGCCGATCGACCGCGACGAATCCCGCTTCGCGGAAGCCTCGGCCCAGATGCTGGAGAGCGGCGACTTCGTCACCCCGAGGCTGCAGGATATCCCCCGCTACAAGAAGCCGGTCGGGATCTACTGGCTGCAGGCGGCCTCGGTAGCGACGCTGAGCCGGGTCGAGGCGCGACAGATCTGGGCCTATCGCATTCCCTCTCTGCTGGGCGCCATGCTGGCCGCCGCGGCCTGCGCCTGGGGCGCGGCGGCCTTCCTGAGGCCCGCGGCGAGCCTGGCGGCCGGGGCGATGCTAGGGGCGAGCTTCCTCCTCTCCACCGAGGCCTCGATCGCGGCCACCGACGGGGTGCTGGCCGGGGCCGTCACCCTGGCCATGGCGTCGCTCGGGCGGCTCTACCTGGCCGCCAACGGCGGGCCGCGGGCCGGCCGACGGGTCAAAGCACTGTTCTGGGCGGGGATTGTCCTGGCGATCCTGGTCAAGGGGCCGATCGGGCCGATGGTCCTGATCCTGACGCTGATCGCTCTGGCGGTCTGGGACCGCAAGGCGCGGTGGATGGCCAAGATCGGCTGGGGCTGGGGCCTGATCGCCATCGCCGCGCTCGTCGGACCCTGGGCGCTCGCCATCACCGTGGCCAGTGACGGCGCCTTCTGGGGGGCCTCGATCGGCGGCGACCTGGCGCCCAAGCTGCTGCATGGCGAGGAAACCCATGGCGCCCCGCCAGGCTTCTACGCCCTCCTGGCGCCGCTGATGCTGGCGCCGGCGACGCTGATGCTGCCGGCCGGCCTCGTCGCCGGCTGGCGGGACCGGACCGAGCCCGGCGTGCGCTTCGCCCTGGCCTGGCTGATCCCGGCCTGGCTGGTTTTCGAAGCGACACCGACCAAGCTCGTTCACTATCCCCTGCCGCTCTATGGCGCCCTGGCCTGGCTGATGGCCAAGGCCCTGGAGACGCCCCTCGAACGCTGGCCAAGATGGGTCGGCGCGGGCTTGGCGGCGCTGGCGGCGCTGGCCTTCGCCGCGGTCGGCCCCTATGCCTCGGAAAAGCTCGCCGGCGGCGAGGGCTTGGCATGGGCTGTGGCGGCCGCGGTCTTCTATCTCGCCGGCGGGGCGGCGGCGGTCTGGCTGGTCCTGCGCCATCGTCCGTACGCGGCCCTCGCCGCCGGCGGCGCCCTGACCCTGATCGGCCATGGCCTGCTGCTGGGCGTCGTCGCGCCCGAGCTCAAGCCGCTGTGGCTGTCGAACCGGGCGGCCAGGGCCCTCAGCATCGCCGGCGCCAGTCCGGCCCAGGGCGTCTATCCCGGTCCGGTGACCGTCGCCGGCT
>DASXGB010000018.1:0-52906 GCA_036489325.1 Caulobacteraceae bacterium | reverse complement strand
GAAGATACTCCAGGCGTCCACGTCCGAGGTCTACGGTGATCCGGCCATCAGCCCGCAGCCCGAGCACTACTGGGGCAACGTCAACCCGATAGGACCTCGCGCCTGCTACGACGAAGGCAAGCGCTGCGCCGAGACGCTGTTTTTCGAGTATCGCCGCCAGCACCAGCTGCGGATCAGGATCGCCAGGATATTCAACACCTATGGCCCTCGAATGCACCCGAACGACGGGCGCGTGGTGTCGAACTTCATCGTCCAGGCGCTGCTGGGCCAGGAGATCACGCTGTTCGGCGATGGCCATCAAACCAGGTCGTTTTGCTATGTCGATGATCTCATCGACGGCCTCGTTCGACTGATGAACGCGCCGGAGCCGCTCACCGGGCCGATCAACCTCGGTAACCCGGACGAGATCACCATCGGCACGCTCGCCGAGGCGATCATCGAACTCACCGGCTCCAGGTCCAGGATCGTCTACGGCCCGTTGCCGCAGGACGATCCGAAACAGCGGCGGCCGGATATCTCCGATGCGAAGCGGCTGCTGAAGTGGTCGGCGAACACGTCGCTGAGCGACGGCCTGCCGAAGACGATCAGCTATTTCGACCGGCAGCTGAAGGCGGATCGCTTTCGCCGCTCTGCGACAGATCGACTTGCCCTATCAGCCACATGAAGATGCGCCCGAGCGCCGCCTCGTCGTCGCAGCGCAGGGTGATGGTTTTCCAGTCCAGCGATACCTTCACCTGAGCCAGATCACCGTCCGGCCGGGGGCGTTCGGATGGTGGAACGTGGGAGAGCATACTGGGGTCCTCCTGGCCAATAATGTCGGCCACCACGCGCAGCAGCGCGCCGAGATCAGCGACTATTCGACCGCGCTCGATGGCGACCTCTACAACCTGGGAGACCGAACGTCCGGTTCTCTCGGCCTCGGCGTCGATCTCGTCGCGCACGTCCTGGGTCACGCGCGCCTGGATCGAACTGCCCTTGCCCTTCTTCGGAGGTCTACTGGTCATCGTGAGGCGTAGCCCAGGATCGCCTTGGCGATCTCGGCGACCGTCAGCCGCACACCGGCCCGGAACTCCTTGCCCGGCAGGCCGACCTGCTTACCACCGTCGATGAACAGGTCCGGGCGCTTCGCCTTGGCGAACACCTTGCCGGACGGCGCAAAAATGTGGGTGGCGAGTTCGCCCTGGCCGATGGCGACGATGCAGTTGAGTTCCCAGGCGAGCGCCTTGAACCGGGCGCGGAAGTGCGGTCGATCCCAGGCGGTCGGGCGCTTCGGGTCGTAGCCGACCGTGATCGTCATCGGCCACACGAACGGGTCGTTCACCCACAGGCAGAAGCCGCAGTCGGCCGGGAAGAACGCATCGTCGAGCGCCACGTCGGACGCCCGCCAGATGCACATGAACGACCGGCAGACCCCAGGCCGATGCTCGTAGATCATGCAGTTGGTTCCCGGCGCTCTGAGGGCCGTCAGGGACGGGCAACGGACTCCGGCGGGCTTGCCTATCTCCGCGACGCTGGCGGCCGTGCAGCACAGGTCGCAGCCCGCGCACGAGCGGCTTGGCGCGGGTCGCGCCATCGAGCCCATCTGGCCGCCGATCTCGACGTGTTCGGTCATCCCGGCTTCGCTCCGAACTTCCCCTCAAGCCACGCGCCGATCATCTGTTGGACACGCGCATCGGAGAGCAGAATTTGCAGCGTTTCGGGATCGGGCTTCGAGAGCTTCAGGTCGTCGTCGAAGATCAGCATCGAGCCGCAGCCGATACACATCGAGGCGTCGCCCGGCTCCGGCGGGCGCTCGTCCCGACCAGGATCGGCGTTCGTCGCCGAGTCGTGCGGCTTCCCGCAGTAGGGGCAGTGATCGATGGGCAGGCGCGTCATCGGTGCAGGCCCCACATCAGGTGAACGACGGCGGCCAGGGCGACCACGGTGGCGACCATGCAGATGGTGAGCATGATCAGCGCCATGCGGACGTAGCGTTGCGCCCTGGCCAGCTGGGCGAGCGCGGCGTGGACCTGATCCAGCGCGGCAAGGTGCAGGCCGATGATCAGGGTCAGCGCGTCGAGCGGCAGCATGGGCGGGCGTTCTCTCATCGGGCCAGGACCCAGACGAACGACGCCGGTAGGATCACGTTGGCAGGCGCGTCGCGGAACATCGGCGCGATCTCTTGCGGCGTGTAGCCAGCGAGGCCGCAGCCTATCGGCGTCAGGGCGAACACCGTATCGTCGTGGCCGCGCGCATAGGCCAGGAAGCGGGCGACATAGGGCGCGATCCGATCCAGCGGCAACGTGTTGAGATAGCGGTCCTTGGTCGGGATCGCATAGCTGTTCCCCTGCGGCCCGACGCCCTGGCCGTAGATCGCGCCGTAGTTACGCACCGCCATGAGCGCCGCGCCCTTGCCGTGGCGGCCAGCGAGGTTGGAGCCAAAGACGAACACGCTCATTCGTCGCTTTCCTTCCGCGCCGCCTCCGCTGCCGCCCGATACGCTGCTGCCGCTTCGGCCGCTGTCCGGGCAGGAGGACGCCCTACTGCCGTAGCCGCCGCCGCCTCTACTGCCGCTAAGACTCCCTCCTCCTCAATTTCCACCTTCCTTTCCTTCGCCCAGTCGGCCTCGCACGACCAATGCTGGTCCACCGGCCCAATGATATGCCCGGACGGGAACAGAATAACCAAGTTAGAAGTGTAGCCCTCAGATATCCCATCATTAACGCCGTCCAGGGTAATGGGCGACGGGCGCAGAAAACAGTCGAACGCCCAGGCAATAACCGGGATACGCAAACTATCGAACACTCCGTCTTTGACCCAGGAATGCATTAAAAACGTGCCCGGCTGAGCGGGAATGATCGTCTCAAGGAGCGGTTTTTCGTCGTAGATCATGGGATCGGCTCGATCTCGATGGTGTAGGCGGTGAGCGGCCGGTTCGGCTTGCCGTCGTCGCGCAGCGGCTGGACCGCGCTCTGTCGGCGCCAGCACTGCCACGCCTCCACGCTATCGACGAAAACCATCGCCAGGGCAGGATCGGCCGACCAAGTATCCGTGCCGCGACCACCGCGCGCGTCGACATCGAAGTCGACCAGGAACCGCCCGAAGCCAGGGTGCCACGGATCGGCCAGTTTGATGCGACAAGCCAAGGTGACGGCCTCCAGAGTGACGATGACGCCGGTCACCGGAACCGATGAAACAGGCGAACGGCCCACCAGCCCAAGGTGAAGCCGATAACGATGTTTTCCAGGTGATCCAGCATCGCTCACCCCGGCTGACTCGGCTCGATCAGCTTCCAGTGGCGGCGGATACCTTCCCGGATCAGGGTGATGCAGACCTCTTCGCGGGTGTCGCCCCACAGCCCGGTCTCGACCATCCGGTCGATCAGGTGGGCGACCTTGGGCGGCAGGGTGAAGCTGATCTCGACGCGGTTCGTGTCTGCCGTCATGACGCCGCCTCCGCAGCTGCGGCCGCCGCTTCGACTTCAGGCAGGCGACCCATCCACAGCCGCACGTCGGCCATCACCTTCGACAGCGCTCGTTCCTCCGAGAACCGCAGCGCGATATTCGCCACCCGGTCGATGGGCGCTTTGCGGGCGCCAGCCGTCTCGGTCAGTTCGTAAGGGCGTTTGCGCAGGAACGCATAGGCCAGGAGCGTCGCCCTGCTCTCGGTTCGCACGTCATAGGTGCGGTGCCGGTGCAGGCTGTCGAACTCAGCGTGGAGCGCCACCATGGCGTTGGCTCCGATCTGCTTTTTGGCCAGCCGCCGCCAGCCCTTCCTGGCGCGGTGTTCCTCGCCCCGGATGATCCGGGCCTCGGCGGCGAGCGCCTTCAGTTTCACCCTCAATTTTGCGTACATATCGTCCTCCGCTTCTTCGTTACGCCGAGCCCTTCATCAGGCAGGCCGCCGTCAGGCTGCGCGGGTCGTCCGTGCGTCCGGCCGTGGTGATCGCCGCGCCGAACCCGCAGAGATCACAGCTGACCAGATAGATGCCGCAGCGACGCGCCGGGTACGGCAACGTCACGATGCAGACCGGCGACTGACCGGCCGAAACATCGACGTCGATCCCCTTCGGAAAGGCCGGGTTCGCCGCCGCCTGCGGCTCGCGCTCGTGGTCGATCCATCGCGCCGAAAGCGTCACCGCGGACTCTCCCTGGTTGCGTCGTGGTAAGCGTTCAGCGCGACGATCAGCGCCCTGTTGATCCGCCACAGCTTGTCGATGTTGGCCCGTGCGTAGGCCGGTTCGGTCAGCCGGACGCGCTCGACGGGCGTCACCGGGCCGGTGTCGGCGATCACGATCTCCACGGCGGCCTCCAGCGCATCAGCCGCAGCTGCGGGAACGTAGCGGACGCCTTCCTGGTCCTCCGGGTGCATCGGCCCGAGATAGGCCGTCCCGGTCGCGCTGGGGCCGCCCCAGTCGGCTCCGCCCCAGTCGTGCGGGTACAGGATCACCTCGCGCGGCATGGCCGCCACAGCCTCGTCCTGGTGGCCGTGGTGAGGGTTGTCGAATGGCTCGTCGATCATATCCCCATCCTCTTGCGGTCGAGGGCGTGCGGCGGGGCAAGATCACGCCTGCTCAGTGACCGCTCGAACCGCCACTTCCAGAGCGTGAGAGTGACCCACCGCTCCAGCCGGTCATCTTCGAAGCCCAGTTCCTTGGCGGCGACCAGGAAGGCGTGCGCTCCCTGCTGGAAGCCGCGCCGGTAGCAACTCTCGGACTGGTTCGCCTCGCCGTCGTTGCGGTGGTCGTGAGGGCCGAACGGATACTCGCGCAGCATCAGAAGCACCTTCCGCTCAGGACCAGGATCAGCGTCGGCGCGAGGCCGAGCAGCATCCCGGCGCCCAGGTACGGCCACAACCTCCAGGACCGCATGAACCAGTTCATATCCACACCTCGACGATCTCAGGGACATCGTTCGGGTCGCGGCTCATTTGGACGAGCCCTCGGCGTCGGAGTTCCTCGCGGAGCGGTTCGATCTCCGGGCAGACCATGACCTCGTTCGTCGGCCCGGCCAGCTTCCCGTAGGCGACGTGCCGCCGGACCGTGAACATCCCCGGCGCGTCGCTGGGGTTCTGGCAGACGACCCAGAGCGAGAGGGCGTCATGGTCGGTCACGGCAGTTGTCCTCGATAATGGCGGTCAACTTATCGGCGAGCGCCGTCGTCTCGCCCGCGATCAGACCGAGCTTCAGCGCCAGCACAGCGGGCTCGATTGACGGCGTGCATCCCCGAAGCTTCACGATCTTGCGCGCCGCGCGCTCCAGCAGAATCTGCGCCTGCTCAAGCGTCCGCGCCTGCTCGACCGACAGGCCCCTCACGGCGGCGGGAGCCCGTGCTTACGGCTGAAGTCGGCGATGAAGCGATCGAGTTCGTCGGCGATCAGGCTGAGCCGGTTCAGGTCCGCCTGGGTCGGTTCCTCGCCCTCGTCCAGGGTGGCCATCATCGAGCCGAATACATGCTGCGCCCCGGCGAAGAACGCCTGCCTGCACTCGTCGAGTTGTATCTGAGGCGCGTTGTCGTCCATCGCCGCGAGCCGCAGGCCGAGCCACCCGACTTCGATCAGGCAACCGGCGTCCATCGCCTTCTTGGTCGCGCTCACCACGGCGGCGCGCAGCATCGGGTCGTTCATCGCCTAACCTCCGCACGCGCCTCCGGCGGCAACAGCGCCGCCAGATCGTCCGACAGCTTCGACGCCCTGCCCGCGATCATGCCAAGCTGAAGAGCGAGGTCGGGGTCGCAGGGATCGTCGGTGTACCGCAGCGACATGATCTCCCGACTGGTTTCGATCAGCCCGGACAGCGCAGCGCGCAATATCGCGGTCTGTTCGGCGGTCAGTTTTGCGCTCACGAGTTCAACTCCGGGCTGTCGTGCGTCTCCAGGACGACGCGCCCGGAGAACTCGATAAGCTCCAGCTTCAGGCAGACGCCCGCCACCCGCATCGCCACCGGCCGCAGGCTTTCGATCCGCTCGCTGTCGGCGCCGATCATCGGCAGCATCAGCCCGTCGCCCCGGTCGAACGCCGGGATGCCCTGGCCGCCGTCCGCCTCGGTGACGATCCAGGCGTAGAGGCGCTCGATCACGCGCGGGCCGGTCATGATCCGGGCACCTGAAAGTAGGCGATGGCCCCGCGCGCCCGCTTCACCACGCCGAGGTCGCGTTCGATCCGCCGGGGAAGCTCCCGGTTGCGCCGCGCCTCGATCTCGGTCTCCAGGTCGTCGGCGCATTCGATCAGCGCCGCGATAGCGTCGCGGCGGGTTAAGAAGTCGAACTCCGGGAGTTCACCGGGATCGGCCGGAAGCTCCTCGGCGGTCTCGGCGACGAACCGGCGGGTCGCATCGAGGGTGTTCACGACCAGATGCAGCAACGCCCCGTCGTGCCTCTGAAGCGGCGGGCAGGACGACGCCGCCCGGTTGATCATATCGTTGGCGAAGGCGAGCGACCGCGCCGCGATCAGGAGTTGGCCGCGCGGGCTCATTTCCGGCGCTCCGGCGGCAGGAGACGCATCGCCGTGGTGGTCGCCTCCACGAGCGCGTCGATGGCTTCCTGGCCCTCGGCACGCGCCACCGCCTCCAGCTTCGGCAGACCGCGCGCGATGGCCTCCAGGGCTTCGTCGCGGGTCGCCTCGCGCCCCCTGATCCACCATTCGACCTCGTGCGGCGTCCCGAGGTCGAAGAGCGTCCCGCCGCCCTCAGGCTCGAACGGGCGGGACCGGAACAGGCTCATCCAGATCACGCTCGCGCCGGGGTTGTGGTCCAGGTGGACGCCCGGCGGTTCGATCCGCTCTTCAGGAAGGTCTTTCTCGTTCCGCCGCATTCTCGGGTTCGACATGAATGGGCAGGCCCGAGCGGCGTAGCGAGCGCAGACCGGATGCGAGGGCGGCTCGCTGGTGATCCGGTTGATCGCGCACATCGGCCCGATCAGCGACGCCTTGATCCGACCGAGACCTCGGCCGCAAACCCAGCAGAGTCCTTGCCGCTGGGCCTGTTCAAATTTGCGGAGATCGACCACGCGGAAGTCGGCGACGCCATGCCTCCAACTGACGAACCAGGGCACCGGGAACCCGCCCTGAACGGGCAGGCTCCTGATAGCATCCGGCATCGGGATATCGCGGATCGCCGCGACCAGGGCGGCCTCGGTCATAGCCTTCGCTCGCCTCCCGGTGGTGCGTGGCCGACGATAGGCCGCTGCTGATCCGACGCCGCCTGGGTGGCCGTATAGCCGACCTGGGTGAGCACCCCATAAATGAAGTGCTCGGGCAGCCTCATGCTGGCGGCGACCCGCGTCGGCGCTTCACCAGCCAGGACACGCTGAGCGACTTCCCACCGTTGGGCGACATACTGGCGCAAGGTCTTGCCGTTGCGCTTGGCCGTCGACTCCATCATCCGAAACGTCAGCGTCGACGTCGGCCCGGCGAACGCGAAGCTGCGCCGGTTCACATCCACCCGCGTCGGCAGCAGGTGCGGGTTGTCCCAGATGGCGCTGTTCGGGTCCTCGAACCAGAACGGCCCCTTGGCTGGCGCCGCCATGACACCGTTGACCTTGCGCATCAGCGGCGAGGCTTTCGAGACGTTCTTGCCCCGGTCGTCGCCAGGGAACTCGATCCGACCTTCGCGGCGCGCCCTGGCCTGGACGCTGTAGACCACCTCGATGTTGACCCCGAGGCTGTCGGCGATAGCCTTGGGCGTCTCGCCGCGCAGAGCCCGCTCGACGATCTGGCCCTCGGCGCTCGACGCCACGAGGTTCAGCAGCGGCGGCGGCTTCGGGCCCTGCCAGGAGATCATCGGCTCGGGAGGCGGCGCTTCGGCCTGGAACGGCCGCATCGTCACCGACGAGTTGAACGTGCCGTAGTCGATCTGCTGAGGGCGTGGAGCCGAGATGGCGGCCAGCGCCTGGGCGTGCGCCACGATGCTGTCGCGCACTGGGCCAGGAGGGATCGCAGAGAACGCCTCCACGAGTTCGACAGCGCCGGGCAGGGTGAAAAACATGGCGATGCGCGCCGGGTCGAGCATGTTCATTGGGTGGCGCCTTTCCGACGCTGAGTCGGGCTGGGAGCCCACGTTTTCTGATAACCGAGCGCCAGAGCTACGATGGTCATCGTGAAGTTCTGAGGCCGCCTTACGGCTTTATAGAGCCAGCCCATGATGGTGTACCGGCTGACCTTGTGACCGAGCTTTTCAGTCTCTTGCTCGATATCCTCGGGGCTTAAGCCGCTCTCACCTATCAGGCCGACGATGAACTCCATGTCCGGGTCCTTGTCGATCCAGTTGTAGGTCAGATAATTGGGAGTGCTCGGAATGAAGTTCGGCCGCTTGGGCGGTGGCCGCCTCGCCTGCGAGAGATAATGGGCGTCTGGCAAAGGGTTCGTGCTCCTGTCGATGTCTCTGGGTAGCGCGAAAGTTCGCGCTTGTTGACATTAAAACCCCGAGAACGCAATTTTGTCTCCAAATTTGTGCTCGGTCTTACGGTAACACCTGACGTGCCGATACCTCACGGCCGCGCTTGATAAGCGCGGCCACCGTAGCGTCCTCTTTGGACATGCGCCGCCGCTCGTTGCGAGGGATCGAGCGGAACCAGCCTCCGCAGTCGAAGGCCCGGCATATCCTCGGCCGGTCGGCGTAGACCCCACAACCGCCAGGACCAAGATGCACACACGCGCCGTCCGGGCGCTGCTTGAGGAACAGGAAGGGTCCGATCTGCTCGGTGTCGTAGCGCCCTGGATCATCGCCATCCGTGACCATGACCTTCTGGTGATGACAGCACAGGCGACACACCCCACACTCGACGACTGCATCCCGAACCTGATTCGCACCACAGGAGTCCTCGATGACCCTCGCGCTGTCGTCGGCCAACGCTAAGACCGAAATGGCATTCACCGACGCCGCCGAGTTGCGGCGATGCGTCTGGCCGATCCGGGGTTCAGGCGCGCTCATGATCGTCTGCGGATGCCGTCGCGGCGAGGGCGATCTGGCCTACTGCCTTGAGCATAGACGCCTCTCCCAACCGCCTTCGGCGAGGTGATTCGGGCCAAATTTACGATACCCCCCCTCTATATAGGGTCGTAAACGTCGTAAGTTTCCGTGAACAAGATGAGAACACCGCATCGTAAGTCTCTGGTTTAACTGACGTTTTCGAAACTTACGAAACATCCTTACGGGGGGTGTTTTCAAGGGGTCTCCGTAAGGTTTTTTTCGGGCTCCGGCGGCAGTCGTACAGAACCGAACCGGCCGGGCAAATGGCCGACCTCGGCGAGCCCGTAGCGCTCGCCGCCGGAGCGGAACCCGGACTCCATCAGGTGCTCCACGAGATCGCTGTGGAAGCCGCCGAGCGACCGGCTGGCGGTGGCCCAGCCGAGGCCGCTGTCGTCCTCCAGGATCAACCCGCCCGCCATCAGGTGGGAGATCAGCAGGCGGCGCTCGTAGTCGGTCCAGGACGGCGGGAGCCAGGGCTCGGTGGTATCCACTGCGTCAACGGTCATGTCGGGTCCTCCTGGTCGTCTCCTGGCCACACACGGCCTGTTTCGTTGCGAGCCTCGTCCACCCAGAAGTCGGCGGCGGTCGCCTCGGGATCGTCGTCCTGGTCGCCATCGGGCATCACCTCGGGTGGCGGGTTGATCCACACGTCAGTCATCGCCGTCGCCCTGGTCCCGGCCGCCCTCGACCTCGGTCTCGGGCAGGCCGTACTTGCCCCGGCCGACGCGCCTGACCTCACCGGCCTTCAGCATGTGGAACAGGCGCTGATCGACGACGCTCTTGCGCAGGCCGGTCTGTGACGCGATCTCCGCCGGGGTCAGGAACCAGCCCGCCTCGCGCAGGTGCCGGAGTATCTTCTGCTTGGTCTCCGACTGCCGGGTCTCGTCGGCGTTCCCGGCGATCTTCCACCGGCACTCGTCCTTGTCGAACCGGGCGGCCAGTTCGAACTCTTCGATGTCCCGGCCCCGACCCTTGAACACCGTCCCGCCGTCGCTCTGGCGCTCCAGGACGATCACCGCATCGGAGCCGCCGGTTAAACCGTTCGTGCCGCTGACGCTCTCCAGGTAGTCGTCGGCCACCGACTTGCGGGTGTGGTGGATGACCACGATGGCGATCCCGACCTCAGAGGCGAGGCGCTGAAGGCTGATCGCGCACCGATAGTCGTAGGCGTAGGGGTCCTCGTCCCGGACGCGCTCGGGGCGGATGTAGTTCAACGTGTCGATGACGATCAGGCGCGGCGAGGGGACGGAGCCGATCCACTCCCGCAGCGCTTCTTCGCAGCCGTCGCCCAGGCGAGGAAGGTCGTTGGCGAACCAGATGGTCAGGCGCTGGGGTGGTCGCTTGGCCAGCTGACAGAACGTCCGCAGCCGTTCCTTCATCCGCCGGGGGCTGTCCTCCAGGGCGCAGTAGAGCACGTCGCCCTCCACGCACGGCTGGTCGCCGAGCGTGTAGCCGCCGATGGCCACGGTGACGCAGACGTCCAGGGCCAGCCAGGACTTGCCGCGCTTCGGCGCTCCGGCCAGCAGCGTCAGACCCTCGGCGATGTAGAGCGGCACGGCGAAGCGGATCGGCGGGAAGCTCATGTTCCAAAGCTCGGCGGCGGTGCGCCCGCGAGGCGGTGGGCCCGCCGGGAGATCAGCTATCGTCGCCGGGTCTCCGCCAGCCGCCAGGAAGTCGTAGACATCGCCGCCCTTCGGCAGGCCGGGCAGCTGCCGGATCATCACCTCGGCGGCCACGCCGGTCAGGTTCGCGGCCACCTTCTCGGCGTGGTCCAGGCCGACCTGATCATTGTCGGGTAGGATGATGACGCGGGCGTCCTTGAACCACTGTGCAAAATGCGGAGGCCACTTGCCCGCGCCACCGGGCGAGCATGTCGCCGGGTAACCGCGTGTGTGGAGCGCCAAGCAGGCTTTCTCGCCCTCGCAGATGAAGATCGTCTTGCCGAGCCCACTGGCCTCGATGGTCTCGGGCAGGCGGAAGGGCACCTTCAGGGCCGTTGGTATGCCGCCCCACTCCCAGCCGCCGTGACCATCCGGGCGCTGCTGGAAAAACTGCTTGGCGCGGGTGCGGCTGACCTGCTGGACCGGCTCACCGAGCGCGTCCTGGTAGAGATACTTGGCCACGATCTCGCCCGCAGGCGCGTGACCGTTCGCCTTGCCGTTGGCGTGACCGTTCGCCTTGCCGTTGGGCTTGAACGCGGGCGCGCCGATCTGGGCTCGCACCCAGTCTTTGACGACGATGGGGTCCTGGTCCTGGTCTGAGAACGAGTAGACGCCGAACCCGTCCGGCTCGTCGTCGGACACCCAGACCGAGAGCGAGAGATCATTGCGGGAATGGCCAGGACCAGGGCAGCGGATAACCCGGCGGCCCTTGTCGTCGTGGGTGATCTTTCCGTGGAGAGCCGCGCAGACATCTTCAATGACGAGTTGCATGGCCCGTCTCCCCGCTCAACCGCCAGCCTCGTTCCCCCAAGCATCCCAGCCGACATAGCTCTCACCCCGAGCAAAGAGCTCGATGCGCGGCAAGGTTGGAAAGAGGTCGTCTATCATTTCACGAAAGGCGAAAGGTTTGGCGCTGTGTTCGCCCCGCGCCGCAGAGATCACCGACTCATACTGGTCGCCGGGCGCAGGCGCAGGAACCGAGCCTCGCGTGCCGATCAGCAATAGTTCATGCCGATTGCGGCTCCAGTAACCCGTGCCTACCTTATCCTTCACCCATACGAAGTGGGACTTATAGGCGAAACCCCAAGCCGCCATGACGGCGAGCGCCTCGGGAAGCATCGGGACCGTCGCCCACAGAAACAGGACAGCGTCCTCGGCGGCCGGGACCGGAAGCGCCGCAATCGCCTCGACCGTCATCGTCGGGTAGTGGTTGTCGGCCGCCCGATCCATGCCGGTCTCGGTGCTGTAGGGCGTGAACGACCAGGGCGGGTCGGCGTAGATCACGCCATATCGCTGATCAGCGGGCAGCTGGCGCTGGCGCTGACCCAAGTCGCGCTCGCGCGTTGCTCGTCTCTGCTTTTTGTCGCCTTGGGTTAACTCGCGCACGACTGCGTTCGGCGTCGCATCCTTGCCCTGCGCGCGTAGCCTCTCGGAGGCGGCCGCGATGTCGGCCTTGTGCTCAGCGAGGGCCATGTGGCGCGAGCGCATCGTGCTCGGCAGTCCGGTCGCCTCGCGGCCCAAATCTCCCAACCTTGGGAGATTTGAATTGCCGCCCGACGCTTTCGGGATGCGCTTCAATTCCTCGCCGATCCGCACAGTCGCCGCCAGGATGGTATCTTCGGCCTCGACCTTGACGACCTCGACGTCGCTCCACAGTAGCTTGATCGCCTTGGCGGTATCGATAGCCTTGTGGATGTCAGCGTATGTCTTGGCGCTTTCGAGCTCAATCCGCATCGCCGCCAGGGCCTTGAGCGCCGCCGGGACGGTCTGAAGGTGATTCTCGCGGTTGACGATTGTAAGATCGGTTGTCATCGCAGAATGTCCCGCAGCCTAAGCAGCACAACGCTGAAGAGCCCGCCATCTCCCGCGCCTGTGCGGAAACGCTTCTGCCGAAATGCTTCGCGCGCGAGGTCTTTGAGCCTGGACGTCGGAAACATGAGATAAACGAGCGTCTCGCCATCTCGTTTTAATTCATGCACCCAGTAGTCAGCCTCAGTGACAGCTATCCCGCTTGGTCGTCCGTTCTGCTCATACTCGATAGCGATATTGCCCGTCTGCTCCCACTGAAATGTCTCGGATTTAAGCTCGATCTTTTCCAACCTGGACGCGCAGAATATTTCAGCCAGCCGCCTCTCATCGATGATAGCTTGGCTCAGCTGCAAGTCGAATTTGTTGTCTCGGTTGAAATTGACGTCCATTTGCTTAACCCGCTTCGAGCAGATGCTGGACGGACAGCTGGCGGGCGCCATAGAGCGCGATCAACGCTGCCTCGGCTCTCCCATGATCCTTCGCCCGCGCCCACTGGTCCGACCAGCGCGGGAACATCGCCGAGGCCCGGATGCGGCTGGCGTCCTTGTCGCCGACCACCCGCAGGTTGCGCTTCCAGACCCCGGACGAGACTGTCTCGATGGGGATGAAGTTGGCCGCGAAGATGCCACGAACCTCGCCGAGGCCGAGCCAGAACGTCGCCGCACCGACCCGCCCGTTCTGCGGGCGCACGCCGCCCTGTTCGAAGATCGCCACTGCAAGCTCCCCGTCCTTCTGGGTCGCGTCGATGCGGCGGGCGAGGCCGTAGGCGTCCAGGTGGCTGCGCTTGCCGACCCGCAGCGTGGGCATGTCCCAGCACTCCAGGTGAACCGGCAGGTCGTTTTCGAGAGTCAGGAAAGCCAGAGCACCGGCCGCGCCAGGATCGATGCCCACGACACGCACTGCATCAGCCCTCAGCCGCGTTCGCCGACTTCTCCAACCGGCGGCCGCGCCTCTTCAGGCCGTTCCATGTTTCCTCGGCCAAGCGGACCTCTTCCTTGGCGGTGAATTGGCCGCGCTCCAGGCGTTCGGCGGCGGCGATCAGCTTCTCGCAGTTGGGGAGGGACTTCAGGACCCAGCCGCGCTCGCGGAACGAGCGGACGGTCGACTCCGGCAGTCCGGCCTCCGCCGCGAGGCGGGCGCAACCGACGATGCGCTCCATCGCGGCGACGCGCTCCAGGCCGAGGGTGATGGCTTCCATGGGCGATATGGGTAGCGCTATCGATAGGCATCCATCAAGCGAAAGTTCGCGTTGACAACAGACCAGGAGCGGCGCGAATGTTCGCGTCTTGAATAACGACGGTCATCAACGGTGACATCCGTGGCACACGGAGACACACCGAGACACACCGGCGAACACAGCGGGACTCGAATAGAGTCATATACCGCCTGAATGCTGTTGCCGTTTATGGCGGGAAGGTGTCGCGACTCTATGGCCAAGATAGAAATTCACCCGGACGCCGACATCGAGACCAGCGCCGAGATCGACGAACTGGCGAAAGCGTTGCCAGCCGCGCAGAAGGCCATCGCCAAGGTCCAGAAGGACGCCGCCAACATCCATTTTGAGAGCCGCTACGCCAGCCTGAACGAGATCGCCGAGGCCATTCTACCGGCGATGAACGACAACGGCTTCTCGGTGCTCCAGCCCGCCACCACCGCGCCGCCGAACTTGGTCCAGGTGGTGACCATCCTGCTCCACACCAGCGGCCAGTGGCTGCGCGCGACCCACAAGATACCCGTTACCCGCGCCGACGCTCAGGGCGTGGGCTCGGCGCTCACCTATGCCCGGCGACAGGCGCTCCAGTCGCTGTTCACGGTCACGCCCGCAGGCGAGGACGACGACGGTGAGGGCTCTGTCGGGCGCGGCAAGAACGCCAAGCCGCCGCTGCCCCCAGCGGAGCCGCCGAAGCGACCCACCCTCGGCGCCAGGGTCAACAATCTGGAGACCACCCTGCGGGACGTGAAGAACGAGACCGACCTGGGTCGGGCCTGGAACCTCGCCAAAGGGCTCCGCGCCGAACTAGCCGCCGAACAGCCCAAGACATCGGAGCGCATCGAGGCGCTCTACAACCGCCGCGTGACGGAGTTCTCAGCGCCAGGAGATCAGCATGGCCCCGGATGAATTGACCATCGGCCTCAGGGTTTCACCGGATGGCGCAGCCTTCGAGTTTGAGGGCCGGATCGTGAGTCTGTTCCTGACCCAGGCGGGCCATGACCGCGTGGTCCTGGAAAGCGACAGCGGCGAGTTGATGATCTGTAGGCCCCAACAGCTTCAGTGGAAGGGGTCGGAATGATGTCGGAACACCCGCCGCTCGAAACGATCATCCACGTCGGCCGGATGGTGATCGACGCCGAACTGGCCCGCCGCATTCTCAACGAGCGTGTCTATATGCGCCAACGGCGGCGCACCCAACAGGACACCGCGCTCTGGGTAGCTTTGCTGGAACGCGGCGACTTCGAGCCCGATCGGCAAATCTGGTTCGGCCTGCTGGACGGTCAACTCCACCTCCTGGACGGCCAGCATCGTCTGGCCGGTGTGGAGGCCAGCGGGATCGCCGCCGCCTTCCAGGTGATGATCCGCCCCGTAGCGGATCGGGACGGACTCCATGTGGCCTACACCCATTTCGACCGCGCTGGCCGTCCACGCTCCCTGGCCGAAATGATCAATGCGCTCGGGCTCGCCGAGCAATACAACTTATCACGGACCATGACTCGGGAAGTGTGGCGGGCGGGCGTGCTCATCCACTTCAAGTTTGATCTGCCGCACCACCTACTCGACCCGGTCGCGTTCCGGGACGATGACGTTCGTCTGAGTTTCGCCGAACCACATTGGGCCACGGCTCATCTCTACGAGACGATCATCAAAAGCGCCCCGGCGAAAGTAAAGCGTCGCCTAAACTCGGCTCAGGTGTTGGCGGTGGCGCTCATAACACTGGAGCAGCAATACCCGACCGCCTACAAGTTCTGGAAGGGCATTGGTGACAATGACGGTTTATATAAGGGCGACCCGCGCCACACATTTCTAACCTGGGTTAGTGAGCATATGTTCGAACGAACCGGGCATACTGGCGCTATGGCCGCCTCCCTGGCCTGGAACGCCTTTTTTGAAGATCGTGAACTCACGACTATTCGAGTTGGCGCAGCATTCGGGGTCAGGATCGCCGGTACGACCTTTAGGAATGGCCGGTCCTCCAACAGGCGCTCGTTGAATACCACGGATCGAGAGGACCTCGCCGAACGGGAGGCTCTGCTATGATCCTCCAGCGCACCCCGCAGTGGTACGCCCAGCGCCTGGGCAAGGTCACGGCCTCCAGGGTCAGCCACGTCATCGCCAAGACCAAGACCGGCGTCTCGGCGCTCCGGGCGAACTACGCCGCCGACCTGATCGCTGAGCGCGTCACCGGGCGGCCGGGCGAGAATTACGTCAGCGGCCCGATGCAGTGGGGGATCGACCACGAGGACGAGGCGCGGGCCTGCTACCAGGACCAGTTCAACGTCGAGGTCGTGGAGGCCGAATTCGTCGACCATCCCGAGATCGCCTGGAGCGGCGCCAGCCCGGACGGCTACGTCGAGGCCGATGGCCTGATCGAGATCAAGTGTCCGAACACTGCCACCCACATCGCCACCCTGCTCGGCATGCCGCCCGCGACCGAGCACCTCGCCCAGATGCAGTGGCAGATGGCCTGCTCGGGCCGCCTGTGGTGCGACTACGCCTCGTTCGACCCGCGCCTCCCGGAGTCGATGCGGCTGCACGTCTGCCGGGTCCTGCGCAACACGTCGGTGATCCTGGAACTGGAGGTGGAGGTGTCCGCCTTCCTGGACGACATCGCCGAGCGCGTGGCGCGCCTCACGAAGCTCTATGGGCCCACCCCTGCGATGGAGGCGGAATATGCCTAGCGGCCCTCCCGAACTCCACGCCAAGTGGTGCGCTCTCGACTTCAACGGCAACGGCGACATCGCCGCGATCAACTATCTCCAGCAGCACGGCTGGCGGTACACGAACCGGTGGGAATGGGTTCCGCCGCCCGACCGCCGTCGCTGCTGCCCCGACGAAGAGGCCGAGGCGATCACCTACCTGATGCTGGAGTGGGACTGGGGTGGGATCGCACCCGACCCGGAGCCGTGCCGCTATGGCTAACCGCGAGCGCGAGCGCCGCGCCTACGCCGCCGAGACCAAGGTCAGCACCGAGAGTTCGCGGGCCGAGATCGAGCGCACCCTGCGCAGCTACAAGGCCGATGGCTTCGGCTACGCCGAGGACGGCGTGAAGGTGTCGATCTTCTTCCGGATGGCCAGCCGCCACATCCGCCTGAACCTGACCATGCCCGAGCGCGAGCAACCGGCATTCACCGAATATCGACGGGGCAGCATGACATTCCGGCGGGCCGACAGCGAGATCGACAAGCACTGGTTGCAGGCGTGCCGCCAGCGCTGGCGCGTCCTGGCGCTGATGGTGCGCGCCAAGCTGGAGGCCGTAGAGGCGGGCGTCACCACGGTCGAAGACGAGTTCCTGGCCTCCACGATGATGCCTGACGGGGCCACCGTGGGCGAGAGCGTCAAGCGCCAGATCGACGAAGCCTATCGCCTGGGCGGGATGCCCCGGCCGCTGATGATCACCGGGTCGGGCCGATGAATGGCCCAGGCGTCGATAAGGCTCGTCACCGACCGGGCGCGGCACACCGCCGCGACCTGGGCCTGGAACGCCGATCCGGGCACGCTGGTGACGTTCGCCAGCCCGGACAAGCGCACGGTGACGCAGAACGCGGCCATGTGGCCCGCGCTCACCGACATTTCGGAGCAGGTGCAGTGGCATGGCCAGAGCCTGAGCCCGGACCAGTGGAAACAGCTGTTCCTGGCCGACATGGACCGAGGCGCGCTGATGGTCCCGGCGCTCAACGGCAAGGGGTTCGTCAACCTCAACACGTCGTCCAGCGCTCTGCGGGTGAAAGAATTCGCCCGGCTCCTGGACGCGATCTACAAGTTCGGGGCCGATCACGACGTTATTTGGCGCGTACCGCGTAGCTAATGGGAGTGTCCGTGATGAGTAACCCGGCAGACTTTCCGATGGTCTATTCGGTGCCCGAGGCTCTCGCCATGCTCGGTATCTGCCGGTCTACCTTCTATCGACAGGTGAGACGCGGGAACCTGCGGTTGTCGAAGATCGGGGCGCGGACGGTCGTGCAGCGCCACGAACTGGAGCGGCTGATCGGAGCTATCGCTCCGGCGGCGAAGGAGGAAAGCTGATGGCCACGCGCTATTTCCAAGTGGTGGACGTAGACCGGCAGCGGCTGATCGCGGTCGACGAGGACCCTATCGGGGCGACCAGGACAGCGCGCGAGTGGATCATCCAGCACCGCTGCAACGTGACCATCTACGAGGTCGAGACCAACTGCGTCGATATCTGGGACTTCGCCGCCGAGAGCCTGCGGGAGTATCCGGCGACGCTGCGGGGCGTGCCCTTTCGCGCCTACGAGACGGTGATCTCGCAGATGGCCGGGATGGCGCCGCCGTCAGAGACGATCCACTAATGGGACCGCTCGCCCCGACCTTGGCCGAGAGGCTCCGCGACCCGCGTAACATCAACCCGGCATTTGATAACCCAGGCTTCCGCAGGGCGGTCTTACAGGCTGACCGCCTCGTCCTGGACGAAGACGCTCTGCGCCTCGGCTGTCAACTGGCTACCGGCACGCCGCGAGAAATACGACGAACTCTCGATAATATCGACTTTGTAACGCGAGCGATCTGGATTGAATTTCCATTTATTCCGATAGGAAAAGATGGTGAAAGATTAGTTATATCAAGTGGACGTGGCCGGTTAGGAATGCTGATTAGGCCAGACCCTGAAAATTCACTGATAATGGATGCGTGGTGCGTTGAGGAAGTAGTCGATGAAGAGCGTCGTAAGCAGTTAGGTAATGTAGTTATGTGGCCCATTGGCGTCGATATTCGGCCACCTGGACTATTATCTACATCATGCCTCGACTACGATCCGGGACATCAATATATTTGGGGGTTTCTTAACACGACGAAAGACGTTTCATGCCTGAAGGGTCGTGCATTTTTAATAGAGGACAATTACACTGTCCCCCTCGAATCATCTCCCCTCGGATACGGACCCTTCGTCGATGGATTATCTGGCTGGGCGAACATCGTAGTCGGGATGCTTGCGATGCTCCAGACAGTCGCGACGGTAGGCCAGGAAGAGCGGCCGCCCGGCCATGTGCTAGTCGGCGGCCGGATGCGGCCACGCCTCACCATCTGCCCCCTCACGCTCCAGGTTCCTCGCCGCATTCGCAACGTCGCCGCCTATGCTCGACGGAAGCTGGCAGAAACGGCCACTGGGAAGCGTCTCCATGAGGTTCGGGCCCACTATCGACACCTCGCCTTCCAGCCGCGCCCGCCCGGTTGGATGCCGGTGATCATCGAAGGGCAGATGATGTGGAGGAAGCGGATCGACAGCCATCTGCGCGGTGATCCGGCGCTGGGCGTGATCGAACACGACTTCACGGTCGTTCACGGGCCTGACGCGGACTCTAAGCAACCGAGCCTCCCGACCCGCCTCGGCTACGGCCTGGAGCGGCCCGATGACGCGCCTGAGCCCTGACGCTCGGGCGCTGGGCCTAGAGTAGCGCGAAGCCGCTCCAGGCCCCTACGAGGCTCCCTATGCGGCCAGCGCCAGGACCGCCGGAGCCCGCGCAGGCCCGCGCTTCGGCGAGTGGGTCCGGCCGCCCAGGTAGGCGCTCCACTCCCGCATCACCGCCTTGCGCCGGGGCAGGTAGAGATCGCCCCCGGCGTCGTGGGCGTAGTTGATGATGGCGCCCGAGAGCGCCGTCGCCTGACCGTGCCGGGAGCCGATCTGGTGGCCGATCACCCTGTCCATCAGGTCCAGGGCGAACGGGTCGCGGTCGCGGTGGGCCGTGCCTGCGCCCCAGGCCACCAAGCTCGCCCGGAAGCCATGGACCGTGATCCCAGGCGCGATGTCCTGGGCCAGGAACAGCAGTGCGTTGCCGCCGTATTCCTTCGGCCGGATACTCGCCCCGCTCGGAAAGATCAGGTCGTTCGGCGCGAGATCGCGGCGGTGCTTGGCCGTGCGCCGCAGCAGCTGCACCATGGCCAGGGACAGCGGGATGACGAACGGCTGGCCGTGCGAGCCCTTGTTCTGCTCGGTCTTGAGCCGCTCGGGCGGGATCGTCCAGGTCCGGCTCCGCCAGTTGATCTCGCCCCACCGCGCGCCGGTCGTCTCGGCCGAGCGAGAGCCGGTCAGGATCACCCACTCCAGGGCGCGGGCGGACATCAACTCCACCGCCCGGAGCGCCGTCATGAACGTGGGCAGATCGATCCAGGACAGGCTCGGGCGCGACGTGCGGCGATGCGGGCGCTTCCCGAGCAGGTTGCACATCGCCTTGAGGCTGGCCGGGTTCTGCCAGTGCTCATCGTCCGGGCGGGCGTTGTCGTGCCGGTGCGCCAGGACGTTCTTCAACCGCATCAGGATACGCTTGCCCGAAGGCGTCGGGGTCATGTCCACCCACCGTCCGGCCAACGCCGCCACGATCTGCGTGCGCACGATGTTGTCGATGGGCGTGCTCGCCAAGGCCCCGACGTGGATGGTCATGTCGCGGAGCCATTCCGACCGCTCCGGGCCGAGGCGGATATCCTTCGGCGTGGCCAGCATCTTGAAGTGGTGACGCGCGTACTCGGCGAGGGTCGGGTTCGCGCCGAGACCGCCGTCGCGGCGCTCGCTCTTGGGGCTGATGCGCTGGTCCAGGAGTTCCCGGTGCGCCTCGCACTGACGCCGGGCCTCGGCCAGGGTCACGTCACGCGGGTAGCAGCCGTCGAGCCAGAGGCTCTCGTATTTGCCGCACCACGGATAGCGGTGGACGAACCGGGCGCGCCCGGCTGCGGTGACGACCAGGGATAGGCCAGGACCGGCCGGGAAGCGGCCTTCCTTCCCGAGCTTCTGGCAACGCTTGACGGCTCTCGCCAGGGCGAGTGGGTCGAGGGGTTTGGACATATCTGAGTTCTCTCGTGGTGACACTTTTGCACGCACAATTGCGTGAAACGTGGAGAAACAGGGAGAGACGCGCAGACACGTTTTGTAAAGCTAACCGATTGAAGCTATTCGGGTTGTGGAACACATAGACACACGCAGAACCACCTAGAGACAGTGGTAACAAGATGTTGACGTTCAAATGCCTCAACCCGCTACCCGCTTGTTTTCACTCCGCAAACAGTTGGCCCAAAACGCAGCGGTGACACCCTGCACGAACATTCCCGTTTCGTTGGGGCGGTGACACGCCCGGACCCACCCGAGCGCGCCTGAGACAATGTGTCCCAGGCCCCGAGCGGGCAGCTTAGCCCGTTCCGCAGGCGGGCGGGGTGCGCCAATTAGCCTCAACTGACAGCGCAGATATGAGCACAAATTTGGGGACAAATCTGTGCCCGCATTATAAAGAGTGATCCCCGGCTGCATGGTGTAGCCGGGACGGAGAGACCTGACGAAAATGACCGAACTGGAAGCCAAGAAAGCCCGCCTTCGCGCTGCCCGCGAAGCTCGGGACGCTGCCGAGGTGGAGCGCAAAGCGGCCTGGAATGCCCTGCCTCGCGAGGAAAAGCTGAGCCGCAAACGTGAGTTCGACCGGCACATCGCCGCCCACTTCGGCGGCGACCTCATCAAACGCATTCGCGATCTCTAACCTTAACCATGACCACAACCGGAACCTTGACTATGACTACCACTACCGACTTCAAAACCCGCCCTGCCGACGAGGCCAGGACGCACGAACTGATCGAGACGTGGCGCGCCGCCCACGAGTGGAACCACGAGTTCCAGGTGGTCGCCCCGGTGTTCAAGGCGATGTGGCAGGCGGCCCTGCCCGTCGACCGCATCGAGGCTATCGCCAAGGCCATCCACGGCCTGTCCATCGAGGACGGCCAACTGAAGCCGATCCTGACGAAGCTGTGCCGTGACAAGGTACTGCGCAGCCGCGTCCACTTCGGCAAGCGCCTCTACGAGGTGAACTTCTGATGGCGCGCAATTCGATCTACGGCGCGTCGGCCAAGCAGTGGAGCTATTTCCGCAGCCTGACCGGCGACACGCTGCCGGACCGCTGCACCAAGGCCCAGGCGTCCTCGCTGATCAAGAAGGCGCTGGCGGGCGAGTACGTCCGCAAGCTCCGCTGCATCGAGGTCGGCCGCTTCCGGCTCACCACCTGGGACGGCCCCCGCGAGATCACCTGGGACGTGTTCATCGACCACCGCAGCGTGTCGCACCACCCGACCCAGGAAGCCGCCATGGCCGTCGCCGAGGCCGCCTGCCGCGACGGTGAGACCGTCGTGGTCAAGGACTCGATCTACGAACTCCTGACCGACTGACCCCCAACCCAACCCGAACGAAAGACCCTGATCACTCCCATGACCGTAACCCGTATCACCCCGACCCCGGCCGAGGCCGTCGTGAAGTTCTCCGCCCAGGCCATCAGACTCCTGGAGGCGGGCTTCGCTTCCGAGGCCCGCAGGAAAGAGGCGCTCGGCTGGACCAGCCGCGCCTACGAGACCGCCCGCAGGGCGCTCTGCGACCTGATCCTGGCCAACTTCCCGGCCGACGCTGACGGCGTCCGCAAAGCGCCGTTCGAGGAACTCTACTGGGGCATTCCAATGGAGCTTCACCAGTGGCGGCCCGGCAAGCACGGCGCGCTGTTCGGGGCCTTCCCCGCCTTCGTCGAGCAGGCCGCCAACCTCCTGGAACTCCGGGACGCGATCAAGGCCGCCGTGGTCGACCCCAGGCCGCCCAGAACCGATCACCCGCTGCTGGCCGAGGCCAGGATATCGGCCGAGGCCGAGGCCGCCCTCCAGACGCGCCACGCCAGGACGTACCAGGACACGCTCGACATGGGCCGCAGGCTCGGTGGGCTCCCGGTCAGCGTCAACCGGGTGTTCTGCGCCAACCACGGCGGCACCGTCTGGGTCCGCCTCGACTGGTATCTCCGGGGCGAGCGCACCGCGTTCTCGATCATCGCCGCCGCCTACGACCAGCTGGTCCGCGAAGGCGCCATCAAGGAGGACGCCCAGTGAGCCGCGCCAAGGTCGAAGCGTGGTGCGCCGAGCAGGGGATCGCGCTCACCATCGAGCGCCCCGTCCCGAGCCTCGGGGCTCCCTGGCACGTCCACGCCGACATCGAGGCTCCGCGCTCGGTGTTCCGGGCCCACGGCCTCCACAACCTCGCGGTCTGGATCGACGACGCCGCGCCGAACTGGAAGGCGATCCAGGCCGAACTCCGCCGGGCCGACATCGGCCCCTGCACCGACCCCGACTGTGACCACTGCAACCAGGAGAACGATCAATGAAGCGCATCGACCGGAAGGTCAGCATCCAGCTTGTCGGGCTGGGCCGAGACATCGAGGCTCTCTACCGGGAGGCTGACACCCTCCTGGAGGGCCTCGGCCCGCTGTTCGACCAGATCGACGAGAAGCGCCGGGAAGCCGCCGAACTGATGGAGGACGAGGCCAACGTCGCCGAGGAGTTCTACGACGGGAAGTCCGAGCGCTGGCAGGAGGGCGAGAAGGGCTCAGAGTTCTCGGAATGGAAGGACCAGCTGCGGTCGGTGGCCGACGATCTGGGCAACGAGATCGACTGCCCCAAGATCGACCTGGAGCGGCCGGACTGGCTGTCGGACATCACCAACCAGGACTTCGAGGAACTCCCGGAATGATCACCACCGACGATATCTGGGACCGGCTACGGCCTGTCCTGAACGGCCAGATGAAGGCCGAAGAGATGGCCCAGGCCGTCTACGCTGTCCTGGTCGACCTCGCCGTCGCCGAGGGCCAGGACCACGTCATCGAGGTCTCGATCCGCAAGCCCGGCGAGCGCCGTCACTTCGCAGGCGAGACCTCCTGGTGCGTGATCTGGGAGGCCGGGCCGCACGACTGGGCGATCCCGATCTCGATGGCCATCACCCATCGGACCGGGAAGCTGGCTGAGCCGTACTACGGCTTCGATCTCTGCTTCGAGCCTGCGGACGATCCCGACGTAGCGCCAGGAGCACGGTCACCTGGGCGGCCAGGGTAACCAGCGCCGTGAACGCCTCGGCGCTGTCCTGGACGATCTCGGCGAGGCGCATGGCCTGACCCCTTCCCAACTGCGGACGACCCGCCTCGGCCTGGAGCGCATCGCGTGTCCAGGCCGAGTGCGTGGGGAGCGCTTCCGCTCCCCGAACATGGAGAATGACCCGATGAAATTCAGGCTAGAGATCGCCTGCGACAACGCCGCCTTCGGCGAGACACACCTTGAGCGCGTCCGCGAGATCGCCCGCATCGTAGGCGAGGCCATCGACCACCTGACCAACGGCGATATGGGCGGCGGCATGTACGACGAGAACGGCAACCGCGTCGGCGCTTTCAAGCTGGACGCCGCCTGATGGCCGCCCTGGACCTGTCCGGCTTCAGCGGCGGCACCTCGACGTGGTGGCGCCACCCGCTCTCCCGCCTCGTGACGTACACCGATGGAGCCCGCTACGTCGCGGAGACGGCCGGAGCCTACTGGCTCCTGGACAAGATCGCGACCGAAGGCCCGACCCTCGGCGAGCCGTTCCAGGTGTGGACCCTGGACGTGGCCAAGCTGACCATCACCATCGACGACGGTGACGGCGGCGTCATCAACACCTTCAAACTCGACTTCACCGACTTCCCAGAGCCCGGCGTGACTCTGTGGTTCACCGATAACGTCATCCTCTTACCGAACGAGTATTAACCATGCTGATCGTTGGCGAAATTCTACTTATTGCCGCTTACTTCCTCCCCACCATCGTCGCGGTCTGCCGACGACATCCCAACGCGGTCGGGATCGGCCTGCTCAACCTCACTCTCGGCTGGACCGTCCTCGGCTGGATTGGCGCGCTGATCTGGTCATCGACCGCCCAGCCGGAGCGGGAGGGGCAGCCTCGGCCCGCCATTCCCGTCCCCCTGCTCGGCGACTCCGCCCGCGACCGGGAGGTCGCCCGCATCCGGGACCAGATGATCCGCCGCTGACTCTCCCCAGCCCTGCTTGTCGCTCGCGGCGGGCAGGGTTACGGGCAATTTTGAACCCAGAAAGGAACTCCGAATGTCCGCCACCACCTCCATCGTCCCGAAGCCGCTGCCTGCGGCCAAACTCTCCGTCGATGTCTCGACGCGCGTGACCCCGGCCGGGAAGGCGATCCTCAAGGCCCTGGCCGAGCACGAGGGCCTGACCCTCCAGCAGTTGGGCCTGTACGCCTGGAACCTCGCGCTCCACGCCTACGGCCGCCCACCGCTCCCGGAGGCCGACGCTTGAGCGCCCGCGCCCCTGACCAGCAGCCGCGCTGCTGCGAGTGGTTCCTGCTCTGCGAGAACGAGGCCACGACAGAACGACCGCACCCGATCTTGGGCCACGTCCCGATCTGCGCGCGGTGCGACGCCAAGATGGACCGCATCGAAGGGAGGCAGGCTTGAGCGGCGACGGCCTCACCCGCGCGCCCTGGACGCCTGAGCAGGTCGCGGCGCTGAACGAGTGGCAGGCCTGCGGCTGGGTCCACGAGTTTACCTGCGGGAACGACCACCCCGGCACGGCGACGCCGCCCCTGGTCGCCACACCAGAGGGCTGGCGGTGCGCGGATGAGCGGTGCGCCTACCGGCAGACCTGGGCATACGCCATGATGCTCGACGGCGCGCCGCCCAACCCGTTCAAGGACGAGGCTCCGTGAGGGTTCCAAAGATCACCCTGGCGGATCGCTTCCGCGACCCCAGGAACGTCGATCCCATCGTGGACGACAAGGTGTTGCGCGGCGCCATGATCCAGGGCGAGCGCATGATCCTGGACGACGCGGCGGTCAGGCTGCTGATCCAGATGTCGCACACCTCGCCTCGCGAGATGCGCCGGATGCTGGATCAGATCGTCGTCCCGGAGCGGCCGATGTGGATCGAGTTTGGCTCCAAGGTGATGCTCCAGGAGCGCGTCGCCTTGGGCGTCGGCCTCGATCCCAAGGATGTCGCCAACCGCGATCCCGAGGCCAGGACCGCCCTGCTGGTCCAGCCGGGCCTGGACGACCCGCGCGAACTCCACAGCTGGTGCATCGAGGACGCCGACGAGGAGTCCTGGGAGGAAATGGGCAAGGTGATGATCTGGCCGGTCGGGCTGGTGCTCTACCCGCCCGATCCACACGCAAGGCGTGGGGCCAGCGACGCCCAGCAGCGCATCATCTGGGGATACGGCAAGGGCACCGATGTCTCACCCCTGGTCGGGCGCTGCTCGAATATCGTCACCAGCAGCAAGGCCGGGAGGCTCGGCGACGACGGCCTGAAACTCATGGCCACGGAACTCTCCGGCTGGTCGCGGGTGACGGTGGCGATGCTGGCCATGCTCCAGACGGTGGTGATCTCCGGCGAGCCGGTTCGGGCGCCAGGGCACGTCCGCGAGGGCGGTCGGCTCCAGCCGCGCCTCGCCTCCAGGCACGCCACGCTCCAGGTGCCGAGGCGCATCCGCAACGTGGCCGCCTACGCCACCCGCAAGCTCCGCGAGGCCGCCGAGCACCGCAAGCGCCTGCACGAGGTCAGGGCCCACTATCGACACCTCGGCCACGAGCCGCGAGCGCCGGGCTGGCAGCCGGTGATGATCGGCGGTGAGCAGCTGTGGCGGAAGCGGATCGCCGGGCACAAGCGCGGCGACGCCTCGCTCGGCGTGGTCGAACACGACTTCACCGTCGTGCATGGGCCGCGCTGATGGCGACGTTCGAAGAGATCGAGGACGCCCTGGCCGGAGGCTTCCCGGTCCCGGTGATCTACGTCGGGAAGTCGCCCGGCTCCAAGGCTGGCGTGGCGGTGGAGGCCGACGCTGGCATGATCCTGGTCGCCTGGACTGATGGACGGCGAGCGTGGTCCGACGCCAGCCACCTCGATCTCGCCACCTGACGCGCCAGGGAGCCCGTAGAGCCGCTATCGGCGCTTTGAGGTAGGACCACCCTGGCGCGGGAACGGAACGACCGTGGACGCCGCTCCTGGAGGCTCCAGGGGCGCGCAATTCGGGCAGCGGAGGGTCCACACGCCATCGGGCCCGCGCATACCCAGGCAGTCGTGGGTGATCGGCTGGCCGGTGCGGGTGCAGATCGCCGCGTCCATCCGACGCGGGTAGCACGAAACACCTTGGCGCGACTCGCGCGGCGGTCCATATCGGGATCGCCGTCCCCACCCCCCAAGGTGCCCCCCTTTAAGCTGGGGACGGTAGAGCCCCCCGCTGGCAGTGTCGCGGGGGGCTCTTTCGTTTCCGGCCATCTCAGCGCCGGGGCCACGCGAGATAGATCAGCACCAGGACGCACATGCCGAGGCCGCCGATCAGATACTCGGCGAGCGCGTCGTGGACGTGCATCAGGCGACGTCGCCCCGGACCCACACCTCTTCGCCCTTGCGCCGCAGCGTCGCCTCGGCCGGGCCGATCATCGACAGGCGGCCGACCCGGTTGCGCGGGACGCTGCGCAGCGTCCGCTTCGAGGCGAACGTCACGGTGACGCCAGGATCGCAGGACACCTCGACAACGTGGGCGAGATCATCCGGGATGGTCACGGTGGCGTCGGCCGTGAAGTGAACCTCGCCGTCGTCCTCGGTGATCGCATAGTCGTCGGCCTGCATAGAGGTCAGGTGGCCCGCTTTCGTAAACATCCCGACGCAATGGAAGCCGCCAGCCCCGTCACCGACAAGAATAGCACCGTCACCAGCCTGCAACGTGCCAAGGTTCGCGCCCGCAATGCCGACTGCGCCGGAAGATGTATTGGTGACAATTATGGTGGCCTGACTACCAGCGGCGCTTCCGGGGAGGAAGATGGAATTGGCCGTCTGCATCATGATCAGGCGTCCGGTCCAGCCCAGGTCCGGGTAAGCGTCAGCGCCGCTCTGGTGGATGACCGGCACCCCGGCCGTCATGCCGCGCTGGGTGACGGTCGCCATCGTCGCGATAGACTGCGTCGTGTCGTAGATGCCGGGGTTTGGCGCGGAGGTCGGACCGGCGAGAGTAAGCCCGTTGTTGATATACACCATCCCGGTGTCGCGATGGATGCCAAAGGGCGTCCCGAGGGAAGCTCCGGTATCGGAGAAGTTGTTGATCTGTAGCAACGACCCGGCGTTGCTACCGCTCTCGGCCGAGTTGTCGCAGTAGATAGCCCAACGGTTGACGCCGTTGGTCTGAAACCAGAGGTTCCGGCCGAACGGCGTCGGGGTGTTGAGGTAAATGTCGGCTCCCACCGCCGGGTTCGATCCGTTTACGGTGAGGCCGTTATTCAGCGTCACCATGCCGGTCGCGCGCTGGATGGTGAACGGCTGATCGACGAAAGTCCCGGCGTCGTTGTAGCGGTTGATGACGAAGTTCGTGCCGATATTACTTCCGCTCTCGGCCGCGCCATCAGCGGTCACGGTCCAGCGGGTCGCCCCGGACGTCTGGAAGTAGATCGCCCGGCCGGTCCCGGCTGGGGCGGTCAGGTATAACGGTGAGCCCGCATAGAGCGTGGCGCTGGTGTGCATAGTAAACGCACCGACGACATCGACAGCGCCGCTCATTTCCACCGCGCCGGTCACGTTCAAGCCGAAGTTGAGCGTGGTCAGGCCAGTGCTGCGGGTGATCGATAGCGGCGTGCTAATATAAGCCCCGGCGTCGCTATAGTTGTAGATCGCGAAGTCTGACCCGGCGTTGCTACCGCTCTCGGCCGTGTTGGTGACGTCAACCAGCCAGCGCGCGACCCCGCTGCTCTGATACCAAAGCCCTCGGTTCGAAGCCGCCCCGCCGTTGATGTAGAGCGCGCCGCCGTTCACCTGGAGGGAATTGTTGAACAACGCCGCACCAGTGCTGCGGGTAAGCGTCAGGACCGGGTTAATAAACACCCCGGTGTCGTCATAGCGGCCGACGCTGAAGTCTGACCCAGCGTTGGCCCCGCCCTCGGCGGTCTGGGTGCAGTAAGCAACCCACCGCGTAGACCCGGCGGTCTGCCAGAACAGGTCGCGCTGTTGGCCCGCCGGGGCGCTGATGGCTAACGTCGCAGGGCCAGCGCCGGAGTTGCTGACGAGCATCGACCCGCCGCCGATAGTGACTAAGCCGGTGGCCCGGTTGATGAACACGACGTTGGTAAGCGCGGCTCCGGCGTCGGTCTGGCTCTGGATGTAGAAATTGGAGCCTATGTTGTTGCCGCTCTCGGCCGAGCTATCGACGATCACCCGCCACCGCGCCACTGCGGCCGTCTGGAAGGTGATCTGACGAGTCGTCGCAGCCGCGCCGTTGATGTAGAACCCCGAGCCCGCGATAGTGCCGCCGACCGCCAGGGTGGTCGAGATACCAACCGCCCCGTTTGACCGGGTGATGACGAAGGGGTTGTCGATGGCGACGCCCGCGTCGTTGCACCGCTGGATGAAGAAGTCCGAGCCGACGTTGCCGCCGCTCTCGGCCGTGGTGTTGGCGAACACTAGCCAGCGCGTCGATCCTGCGGTCTGAAAGGCGAGGTTTCGCTGCGTTCCGGCCGCGCCGCTGATGGCAGAGAGGCCCGAGACGGTGAGCGCGCCGTTGAGGGCGGTATTCCCCGCCACGGTCAGCGCCCCGGAGACGGTCAGGCCGTGGGCAATACTGACATTGCCGGTGCTGCGGACAATGCTCAGCGGGCTGTCTACATAAGCCCCGGTGTCGTCATACCGGGCCAGCAGGAAATTCGACCCTGCGGCGGCCCCGGTCTCGGCGGTGTTGTTGGCCAGCATCGCCCAGCGCGTCGAGGCTGATCCGGGCGATACTCCGGTCAGGATGTTGAACGCCCGGTTCCCGGTGGCAGGCCCCATCACGTTCACCGACTGCCCGGACCACAGTCCGTTCAAGCCGACCGTGGTCACGGTCCCGGTCCCGTTGTTGACTAACTGGCCAGTGGTGAAGTTGTCCCCGCAAGTGACGAGGCTCCCGGCCCCAGTGACGGTCAGGTTGCCGTTCCAGGTGTTGCCGATCAGGGTGATCGTTGACCCGGCCGGAATGGTCAGGTTGCCGGGCGAGAAGATGAAATTGCCGACCATCGAGACCGCGACGAAGGCGGGCGTCGGCGCGAGACTGAAGTCGTTGCCGAAGAACTGGGTTCCCTTGAAGTTGGCGCGCATGATCTGCGTCGCTGCATTCAAGGCCCACATCGGTTGACTGGTGCCGATCAGGGTGCAGTCGGTGATCGTGAACCGCTCGATCAGGACCACCGTCGCGTCACTGGAGAACATCGCCGTTCCGACGCCCTCGACGTGACATCTGTCCAGCTTAAGTTCGGTGATCGAGCCAGCGCCGACGAGGTTTACCATCCGCATGAAGTAGAGCGGAGGCGATCCGCTGAAGCGGCAGTTGCTCATTTCAATATCGAACGGGATAACGGTGCCGTTCCCGGTCAAGCGCACATAGGCGTTGCCTGCGCTCGCACTGCCGGGGAACCCAAAGGTGCAGTCGCTGAAGCGGAGCTCGGACCAGCCGTCGATCTGAACGTGAACATCACCGGGGTTGCCGCTGTAGAGGCGCGAGCAAGTCGCCTGGATACCGCCAGCCGCCCCGCTGTCGCGCCGGAAGGCCCAGCACATTGCGCTGTTCAGCGACAGGACATCGACCACGTTGGCATTGGAGGCGTCCTGAACGAAGACGCCGACCGAGCCTGCGGGCGCGCCTGAGCCCTGGCGCACGACAGAGATGCCGCGCAGCCCTCCAGGGCCGCCGCTCACGTTCCCGCCGACCGTGACCAGGGTCGGCACGGCGTTGGTGAAATAGAGGATCGTCCCGGCCGGGGTCAGGCCGGGCAGGAACCCGCCGCCGCCGTCGATGGCCGCCCCCGGCGGGATCGTGACCCCGGCGTTCAGGTAGTACGCGCCTTGAAGGACGACCTCTTTCCCCGCGTTCAGCGCCGCCAGGATCGCAGGCGTGTCGGTGGCGCCCGTCGTGTCGTGCGAGGCGACGATGACCTGAAGCCCTCCCATCGGCCCGATGGGTCCGACAGGCCCGACCGGGCCGACCACTCCCTGCGGTCCCTGAGGGCCAGGAATGCCCTGCGGCGTCTCGACGTCCACCAGGACGACCGGAGGGCCGTTGACGTCGACCTCGACGACCAACTGCACGTCGGCGTCGATGATCTCGATAGGCTGGGTGTCGAGGTCGTCGGCCATGCTCAAGCCTCCGCGAAGTGCCCGGTCCGTCGCCGCCGGGCCGCCGCCGCCGAAGGCTCTCCGGTGCTGTCGGTGACATCGCCCAGAACAGTGACCGTCCCGGCCAGGACCGTCGAGACCCAACCGGCCACGTCCGTCAATTGCAAGTCCCAGCGCCCCGAGGTCGGCAGCTGCGCGGTGAGCGCCGAGGTCAGGGTGGCGTCGATGATGTTGGGCAGGGTGACCGCCAGGGCAAGCGGCTGGATCACCGCCCCGGCGGGCCGGTCCCTGATCTCGGACTTCACCGCCACGTTGGTTAGATCAACCGGGACCGTCCTGGCGTCATCCTGCCATAGCGTGAACCTCCAGGCGTGGGTATCGCCGCGATAGATGTTCAGAGAAAAGGCTCCGGGTATCATGGCTGGGCCCTCAACTTTGTGTTTTGTTATCGAGAATAGTCATAGTGCCTCTCTTAATAAGAGCGGAACCCGATCCTGTGTATGTAATTTGGGACACGTTAACTGAATAGGTGTGGTTTCCAGCTGCTGGCTTATGTTTATAACTATATGTAGCCTCATTATAGCTAGAGCCGTAATTCAGAGAATGGCAAGCACAGCCGAAGGTGTCGATCTGAGCTCCGTCGATAAACAGTGTGTAGACTAGATCAATTTCCAGGTTAGACGATGTTGTGGCATTGAACCAAAGGTCGATGTCTATGTATCCTCCTGAACAATTGAACACACTAGACATTATCTGCGGGCCGGGCGCAGTCCCACTAGGTGATAGCGATCCGCTCCAAGGAATACGACTGGCGACGCTGATATTGTTCGCCACGATCTTGTTGGTGGTGATCGTGTTCGCCTTGATGTCGTCGGCCTGGAAGTTGGTCGCGATCACTTTGCCGCCGACTATCGCCAGCGGGAAGATTGGCGTGGTGCCATCGGTAAAGCCGATCTGGCTGGCGACGAAGGCGATGCTGCTGGTGGTCGGGTTCGCCGCCAGCTTGATCCCGGCCACCTGCTGGTATCCCGGCCCCGACGACGAGACCGAGAGCACCCACTGGGCGTTCAGGCCATTGACCGAGGTTTGCAGGTTGTTGATCGAGGCGGTGTTGCCACTAACCGTCGAACTGACGTTGGTGATCTGCGTCGAGAGCGCACTGTCGGCGTTGGCCCTGGTGGTCTGTTCAGTGGTGATCGCGGAGGTGTTGTTCCCGATAGAAACCTGGAGGCTCTGCTTATAGTTGCCCCAGGTGTTGGTCGGGTCAGCGTAGAGCGTGGTGTCGGACAGCTGGAAGGTCTTACCGTCCGGGCGCATGATCCCGATAGCATCTAGCCGGGTGGTCGAGTAAGTGCTGGAGTTGGTCAGGCTGGTTACATTGTTGACGGTGTAGGTTTCCAGGTCCGTCCCGTCAGGAAGTGTGGTGGCGTCGTGCAGGTTCTGGTTGGTGAACACGAGATCACTGGCGGTCTGCGCCGCCTGATCCGAGGCGTTCTGCGCCAGGGTGGTCGTATCCTCAAGCTGCTGGAGCAATTCCTCGGGAGTCTGCCCGCCGATGTCGGCGACGCCCTGCGAAATGCTCGACCCCACGGTCACCAGCCCGAGGTCCAGGACCAGATGACCCTCGACATCCCGCACCGAGCGATAGCGCACCTGGACGTGGTAGGTGGCGCCCGAGATCACCGCCCTGAACTCGGCGCGCCTGATCGTGGCCGGGAACATATCCGAGACCCAGTCGCCGAAGGTGGGCGGCCCGGTGCCAAGCTCCAGCGCATACTCGATGATGACCCCGTTGATGTTCGGGTCGTTCACCGCGCCGGTCACCACGATGGCGGGAACCTGCGATCCGTCAGCGCCCTGGAGCACGCCACCCCAGGCCGTCCAGGAGCCCGGATCAGGCGCGGCCACATAGGTCGGGTCGCTTGGCTGGAGGCCGGGGATGGGCGGCGGGTTCGGGGTGCGCCCGAGAGCATAGTCGTGCTTCCCGGCCGTCTCTGATCGACAGGTCAGCGTCACGGTTCCGGCGGCGAGGTCCAGCTGGCGCGTCTCGATGATGACCGGCTGGCCCTCGCCCATGCCGAACTCGTCTTCGGTGATCTGGATGCAGTCGCCCGGCGCGACGCCCTGCCAGCGCGGCCCGAGCGGCAAGACGATGGGTTCGAACTCCCGAGCATCGAGGATGTCATAGGCGGCCAGCTGCGCCACCTGCGCCGGGTCCTGGACCAGCGGGTACGAGCCCTCTTTCGACCTGAGCCCGCCGTCCGGGCCGATATACTCGTTCACCGTCACCGCCCCGGCCGGGACCAGCTGCCAGTTGTTCGCCTCGGAGCGATAGGTCGGGATGATCTGGTTCAGGCGGTCGCGTCGGCGCTTGGTCCCGGTGATCGAGATATTGCCCACGGTGTCGGCTCCGGTCAGGGTGGCCAGGATCACCTTCGGTGTGCGGACGAATGCGGAAATGAGCCCGCCCAGCTGGATCGGCTCGCCACCGCCAGCTTGCAGAATGCTGGTCAGCACGTCCCACTTCTTGTCGGACGACAGCACCTCGCCGCCGATAGTCCAGTTGTTATAGTCACAGACGTTGGCGCCCTCCACGAAGGCGGCGACATCGATAGTGTCGATAGTCGCGCCGATACCGTGGGTGAGCTTACCGTTGTCGAAGCGGCCTATGCACCATGCGAGACCTTGCAGAAACGGGTTGTCCGTACCCGTCTGGCTCCAGGTCGTGACATCGTTCCACCGCTGCGGCCCACTGCCGCCCGGATAGGTGCTGTCGGCGCGCGGGTCATAGACTGACGGGCCTCGGATCACGAACAGCGGTTGCGGCACGCCTCCGGCATAGGCCGTCGTGTCGTAGAGCATCGTCCACCACGCGCAGGCGATCCCTGAGAGTTTATTTGCAGCTGTCCACTCTGGACACTGAGACTGACTGATCCCGGCCGGATAATAAGCGACGGCGTCAGGTTTATTGCCCGGCGTGACGTTTAGAAACATTTTGCCAGCCCAAGTCCCTGGCGCGGTGCAGCGGCCTGAGCCGTCGAAGGTGCAGTCCTGATCCGTGGCGATCAGCTTCTCGAAGTTGCCCAGCGGGCCGCCGGTCAGGGCGACGAGGTAGTAGAGCGCCTTGTTCTTGTCGCCCTGGCCATCAGTGTTGGCGTGGATGATCTTGCCCGCCGTCGCCGAGCGCCCGAGCATCAAGGGAAACCCTGCGGAGGGGTCGGCCTGAAAGTTGACCTGCGATCCGGCCGCGCCGCGCCCGACCTTGGGGGCCGATATCAGCGCGCTCGCGGCGAACAGGGCCACGGTGCCCCAGGCGGCGATGGCGCCCCCGATCCCGGCCGCGCCCGCGCCGATGAACGCGCCGAAGGCAGGCCCTACTGCCGCGAGCCCTGCCGCGAAGCTCCCGCCGACGCCGAACGCGGCCGCGCCGATGGGAGGGGCCACCACGATCAGGATCGCGAGCCCGATGGCGATGGCTATTTTTGCCATGGCGGGACGCTCCAGGCGGCCACGGCGAGTTCCAGGCGCGCAGCGATGATCGAGCAGGCCCCGTCCGGGACCGACTCGGTGAAACCGAGCACCCGGCCGTTCCCCAGGACCACGGCCAGCCCTTGCCAGCCCGCCTCGCCAGGGAAGGCGATCAGGTCGGCCGGGAGGCAGGCTGCGGGCGTCGTGCGCGCCAACCCGGTCAGGTCCACAGCCTCGACCAGGGAGCCGACCTTGGCCCGCTGGAGCGCCTTCCTGGCGGTGATGTCCGAGTGATACTCGCCGAACTTCGCCAGCCCCGGACTGAAGCCCGCCTCACGCAGCACGAACGCGCCGAGGCGGGCGCAGTCGTACTTGCCCCATTCGAAGGGCTTGCCGATGTAGGCGTTGAGCGCGGCCTGGGCGATCTCCACCCTGCGGACGAGCGGGGCCTTATAGCTTGACTGTAAGCGCATCGGCGACCACCTGCGGACGTGGCGTGTCTGCGCCCCATGGAAGCTGGCGCGTCACGGCGGTGACGTACTCCAGGCCAAGCTCACCCGGCCACGCCGCCTGATGATAGGCATTGGTCAGCCTGACCCCTTGGTTGTCGTCAAACATGAGTTCCCAGATGCTGACACAAGCCAGCGCAATACTGCGCGAGCCGATACCGACGCTCAGCACACCTTGATCGACTTGGCCCGAAAACACCAGCAGCGGGTCCTGAACCACGCCTGCGCCAGGGGTCAGGAGCCCGAGCCAGATCGACACCGTCTTGCCCTGCATATCCTCGCTGGCCAGGATCGCAGCGGCGCTCGACGTCGGCGGGTTGATGGTCACGTTCAGGGAGGGCGCGGTGTTCCCGAAGCCGTCCGTGACCACGTCGAACCCGGCCAGGACGCCGAATTCGGGATCGAGGCCGGTGAAGGTGCGCCCGAGGAACGACACCGACCCTGAGCCGTCTATGAGGCGCAGGAAACCACTGTCCAACTCGATTTCGACCGCCACGAACAGCAGGAGCGAAGGTGGCTCGAACTGGTCGGCCAGATATCCGCCAGCGTCAGGCATCACGCACTCTCGGTGATGGTGAACTTGTTACCGACGAAGCGGAAAAACTCGACCGACCACGCCGGGTCGTCCAGGTAGCCCTCCAGCAGCGGGGTCTCGACTTCGATGGCGGTGCCGCTCGGGAAGGTGACACGCAGGAGGGGCCCGACCTGGAGACCGTGCGTTCCTGTCTGCGCAGTGGCGAAATGCAGATAGCTGCGGCCGCCGACGCTGACCGACAGCCACGCCCCGACCGGAGGGCGCTCATTGCCATCGACGGTGATCACGTTGCCGCCGGAGTTCCCCGAGCCGGTCACGAAGGCCATGGTCCTGGCCGCCGGGATCATCTGCGGCATGGGCAGGCTCACGGTCGAGCCCATCGCCTCGGCTTCAAGCTGACAGGCCAGCCAGGAGGCCGCGCAGTCCGCATCCAGCGGCGGCAGCTGGATGTCACAGGCATAGCGCGAGCCGACGCGGGTGATCCGCTGGGTCGGGCCGCCGAGAGTCGAGGTCAGGTCGCCGCCGGTCCTGACCAAGCGCGGCGTGACCACTGCGCCCCGAGGCGGCGGCGGCAGGACAATGGTCATGACCCCAGTCTCCGGCTGGCCATCTGCGAGAGATCATTCGGCGTGGCGGCGCGCGAAACGTGAACCGCGCCGACCCCGGCGGTCATCGCCGCCCGGTCGGCGTAGCTCATCATCTGCCGCGCCGCCTGCTCCCAGATCACCGCGCCCCGGTTATCGAAGTTGATCGTCGTCCCGTTCGACGAAGGCTTGCCCATGCCGAGGTTTCGCAGAGCGCCGTTCGGGATCACCTGCGCGCCAACTGGCATGTTGACCAATTCCGGCCCCTGCTCACCGACCAGGGTCAGCCCGCCCCTGGTGTAGTCCGACCCTCCGGCCGCCGTCTGGAGCGTGGCGGCCGCGCCGGAGAATGTCGAGGCCGAGGCTATTCCGGCGCCGGGAATAAGAGTCCTGAATGCCGACAATAGAGGCGAGATCAGGCTCTGTTGAAGCATCTGCGAGATTATCTGCTGAAGCAGATTTCGGAACACGCTGTCCACCGCGTCGCCGAACGACTTGGCGTTGACCAGGGCGTCGGCGAGGCTATCGCCCAAACTCTTGGCGGCATTGACCCCATCGGTCAACATGATGGTGTTCAGGTCTTTTAGACTGTCCTGGTACTTCTGGATCGGGTCCTCAAGGGCCTTGTTCTGGGCGGCGATCTGGTCGGCGTGCGTCTGAGTGAGCGCGGTCCTGGCGTCCTGAGCCACACCGACAGCCGTCAGGCCCTGGACCATCTTGACCAAGTCGCCGGTTACCGTCGCCATCTCCAGTTGAGACTGGGCATTTTTCACCACGTTGTCGGCCAGGACCCGGTCGCGTTCCTGGGTTTCGGCCAGCGCTTGGCGCTCGTAGGTGGCCCGCTCGGCCTGGACGTCGGAGAGGGCGGCAAGCGCGGTCAGGTGGTTCGCGCCCTCCTGGAGGGCCGCCGCCTGGGCCGCCGTGTCGGCGCTGATCTGCGCGGTGTTCGCCTCGATCTTGGCGACCTGATCCTGTTGCGCGGCCAGCTTTTCCTTGCTGATCTCGGCGTTCATCAAGGCGATCTCGGCCGCGTTGATGTCGTCGTTGATCGACTTGAGTGTGGCGGCCCGCTTCGCGCCCTGAAGGCCCTTGTCGTTCTCGGCGGCGGCCCGCCTTTTCTCCAGTCCGTCGAGCGCCGCCTCAAGTTCCTTTTCGGCGATCTGCTGCTCGATCTTGGCGCGGGCGTCGATCCCGGTGGTCAGCGCCAGCGTCGCCTGAAGCTCGGCCTTCTCGGCGTTGGCCTGCGCCGCCTGCGCTTCGTCCAGGTCCTTTTGGGTGGTGTCGGTTCTCGTCGGCTTCGGCTTCGGCGGGACCAGCGTCGTCGGCGGCGGAGTCGGCGGCGGCTGGTCCGCTTTCGCCCGCTCAGCCAGGATCGCGTCGATCTGGGCGATGCGGTTGCTGCTCGCCGTCAGGCGGTCGCTCGGCGTGCCGAAGTCAAAGTTGGTCTGGCCTGTGTTCTTGGACGGCTGGACGCCCGGAAACTCACGCAAGGTAGCGTCGTAACCTTTCAGCAGGTTTTGACGCTCGGTCTCCAAGGCCGTCGTGTTGCGGTCATCCAGCTTTTTGAAGCTCTGAATTAACTCGTTGAGCGCCCCGGTCGTGTAGGCGATGTTTTGAGCAACCCCCAGGATGATCGGAGCAAGTCCCGCAAAGGCGACCTTCATGTCGTTGTCGATGATCTGCGAGGTCGTCTTTAGCTGGGCGTTTAATTCCGCGCCCTTCTTGACCATGTCGGCATCGACAACCAGCCCATAGCGGTGCGCCTCGTCAACGAGGTCGTTCACCTTGCCGCGCGCATCGACCAGAGTGGCAATCGCAGCAGGGTCCAGGTGCAATCTCTGGGCAAAACCTTGAAGCTGCTGGCCATTCATCTTGGCCATGGCGTCGAGGACGTGGGGAAGCTGCTCTTCCAGCGTTCCCCAGCCCTTCAGGTCGTCCGGGCTGATCTTGAGCGCCTCGGTGAACACCTTTACCGTCTGCGCCCTGGCCACGCCGCTCGTGATGTTGCCGATGTCGATCGAGAGCGACTTCAGGGTCTGGCGACCGGCCTCGATGTTGATGCCCAGCGCCGTGAAGACGTGATCGAACTCCTGTACCTGGGTCGTGGTCAGGTCCAGGCCCTTGGCGGTCGTCACCAGATCATCAGACCATTCCGCAAACTTCTTCGACTGACTGAAAGCTCCGATTAGTGCCCCGAGCGCGGCGGCCGCTGCGAGACCGGCCGGACCGAGGGCGGCCAGCGCCACCCCGAGTCCTGGTATATCTGCGGCCGCCGCACCCGCGTGCTCGGCGAGACTATCGAACGCATCTTCGATGGCCTTCAGTCCGCCCTCGCCCGTCCATGTTTCTGCAACCTGGGCTTTGGCGGCCTTGTTCTTGGCGACCACCTGATCGAACTTCGCCGACAGCGCCTTGAAGTCGGCGTCGAACACCACCACGAGGCGGTCTATCTCGGTGGCCATGGTTCACGTCCACTTCGCGATCATCGCGTCATGCTGCTCGGGCGTCGGCGGCCCGACGTCGTCATCCATCGAGTTCGCCCTGATCCAGCCGTCGCGGGCCGCCAGGAACTGCCAGATGGAGCAGCCATCGACCTCGGCAGGCGTGAAGCCCATCACTGCACCCGCTCCGTAGTAGTCGGCGAAGCGTAGCTTTCCACGGGGGAGGGGCTCCCGTTCCGGGCCTCGTCCTCCCCCAAAGGCTCCCCCACCGGCTCATCCTCGGGGCCGACCAGCGAGGCCAGGACGATCTCCAGGGCCAGGGCGATGTTCTCGGTCAGCGGGCGCGAGTCGTGGAGATCGAGCATCAGCCGCCCGGCCGCAGTCGGCGCCATGCCGCCGCCGATCAGGCCCCGATAGATCGGCTCGCGGATATCATCGACACGCCACGCGCCGAGCCCTCCGGCCGCCAGGAGATCGAGGAACGACGCCTTGGGCATCCGCGCCTGCATCGCCGCCCACATCGAGAGGCGCGAGGCGATCTCGGCCGGGCCAGCGTTGCACGTCTCCTGAATTTTCCGCCACTCGCCGATCCCGAGCCGAAAGCTGCGCTCTTGGTCTCCCCACAGGCGGGTGACGTCACCACCCCGGCTCAAGCGGCCTCCGTCTCATGTGCGCGGGTATGGGCAGTGCGCGACGGGGCGCGCCGGTTGCGGTTCCCGGCTGGCTTGCCCTCTTCCTCGGCCGACGCCACTGTCAGGGTCGGCGTCACCACGATCTCGCCGTCCGAGATCAGGGTGAGGGTCGCTTCCATCTTCGTGCCCCTGTCGCCCGTGAGTTCGAAGTGCGTCAGGTGGAAAGGACCGGCGAAGATCACGCCGCCGTCAGCATTCGGCACGTCCACGATGATCTGACAGTTGCGGGAGGCGGTGTCGGCGAGCCATGCCGAGAACTCGATGACGTCCGGGGTGTTGAGGATGCCCTGGCCGGTCACGGTGTATTCAATGGAAATCTTCTCGCGGGCCAGCCAGCCGAGCGCATCCGGGTCGGTGCAGTCCGGGATGTTGAAGTCGTTGGTCTTGGTGTCGCCGACCAGAGTCCGCACGGCGTTGATCGTGCAGAACGCCGTGAACACCTCGGGCGACCCGCCGTCGCCGACCATCACCAGCAGCAGAACGCCACTGGCATACTTAACGGGGTTGCTTGCCATTTCAGGGACCTTCCTCTGTGGTGAAGTAATGAAACATCATGACGGCATGGCTGGAGCCGTCAGGATCGGTCAGGTGGCGGGTGTCGACGAACAGCGCCAGGACGGTGTCCCAGCCGGTGATGATCAGGTCGGTGGTGAGCGTGTCGCGGATCACCCCGGAGATCACCCGGCCCAGCTGGACGCCGGGCGGGTCGGGCTTGGTCCACACATGCACCGCCGCGAAGATATCCGAGGCCGAGGCGCAGTCGGTGCTGTCCTCGATGATCTGGTCGTCGCCTATGCGGATGAACGGCAGCGGGGCGTTCTCTGGAACGACCGAATAGAGGCGCACCACGCCACCGAACAACGCCTGGAGAGGTGTAGAACCTCGCAACGCCGCGTCCTGGGCGGCGTGGAACGCGGCGGCGGGATCGGCCATCGTCTCACCCGCTCGGGGCCGCAGCTTTGATCGCCGCCCGCTGGGCCCTCAGGATGCGGTCATGGGCGCGCTTCTGGATCACCCGCTTGGCCGGATACCAGGACGACTTGCCGGGGACGTGAGCGCCGTTCCTGGCGCGGTGGCCGAACTCCAGGTGAGCCGGGTACGGATCGGCCTCGCTACCGATCGACACCTGGACGCCGACCGGCCCGAACGCGGTCTCGGCAATGGTCCCGGCGAGGTGACGACCATGCCGCGAGTTGGCGTCCTGCGGCACAGCCGAGCGGACCAGGACGGCGAATTCGTCGGCGTTCTTCTGGTTCGCCGCCTTGAGCCGACCGCCCTGCTGTTCGACCAGCACCTGCATCTGGGCGTTCAGGCCGCCGCTGTCGGAGAGCTTCACGGTGATGGGCATCAGGATGCGGTCTCCACTTCTCGGGCGCGCACCGCCAGGATCGTCATCACCGCCGCCAGTTCATCGGTGGCGATGGCGGTGATGTCGAACGGCCAGTTCAGCCAGACCAGCCGCCAGTCGGTGTCGAGCAGGGTGGTGTTGAGGTCCAGGCGTACGGTGATCTCCAGCGGCTGAACCCCGGCCAGCCGCTGCTGCAACACCGCCTCGCCGCGCGTCTTGCTGACCACCCGCGCCGGTTGATCGAACATATCCGTCCACGGCCCGAGCCGGTCGCCATTCACGTCCAGCGCGTGCTGCTGAAAGGTCACGGTGTCGCGCAGCAGCCCGGCGATGCCCGACTGTCGTTTCTGGAGCATGGCCAGGACCCTCTCAATCGACGTTGGGCGGCCGCTTGGTCTCCACCGCGTAGCCCTCGGCGATCAGCTGCTCGCCCCAGGCGCGCTTGATCGAGATCACCATCCCCGGCAGGTAGTGGATGCCGATCCGATGATCTTCGGGCACCTGAAAGCGGCGCTCTTTGGTGATCCTGACCCACATGCGCGGCGCGGTTTTCTTAGGCGCACGCCGGGTCGCGGAAGCGGGCGAGTATCCCGACGACCGAGGGCGAGAGTAGGGAGTCATCCGGCGTCCGTCCGTCGTAGAGCGAGGTGAGCACAATCAGGATCGCGGCCTTGACCAGCGATGGGCACGTCGTCTGGGTCCAGGGCGCGGGTGGCGGCGACGGCATCCAGGCCGGGACGGGATACAGCGGCGGCAGCGGCGGCGTCGCGTCGGGGTCGTCCTCGCTCCAGCCCCAACCCCAGCCCCAGCTGTCGCCCCACCAGCCCCAGCGCAGGCCCGGCCTCGGCGGTGGTCCAGGCGGCGCTCGCCGATCAGGCGGCGCGCCCGCCTTGGCCTTCCGGTAAGGGTTTATGGCCAGCGGGCCGTCGATGAACGGCGCTTTCAGGTAGTCGACGACGATGAACGACGCCTGCTCGGCCTTATCCATCACGTCGGCCAGCTGATCAGCGGATAGCGCGGCTTCAACCAGCCGCAGCTGGCGCAGCGCTTGGTCCTGGGAGACGAGCGCAGCCATCAGTACCGGGCTCCCTCGGGCGTCATCTGGGTCAGGTCGTGCCCGGCGCGGCCCTGCGGCCCCGGCTCGCCCCTCTCGCCGTGGGCCCCGTCCTTGCCGTCGCGGCCTTTCTTGACCGCCAGCGTCCAGGTCTCGCCGTCGCCCGGCTTTTCGAGCGTCGCGCCGTTGCAGTGCCAGAGCGATCCGGCCCACGTCACCGTGTCGCCCTGCTCGTAGCTGTCGCCCGGCTTGAACACGCCCCGATAGATCATCAGCGCCGTGCGTAGCTCGCGGCGCTGAACGCGGTCGCCGCTGGTCAGGGTCAGGATCAGCACCCGGCCACCGGCCGCGAGTTCGACGTTGAAATGGTCGAGCGTATAGCCGTCGCTCCCGGCCGGTCCCGGCTCGCCCGCGTCGCCCTTCTCGCCCTTCTCTCCCTCCGGCCCTTGCGCGCCTGTAGCGCCGTCCGCGCCGTCGCTCCCGGCCGGTCCCGGCTCGCCCGCGTCGCCCTTCTCGCCCTTCTCGCCTTTCTCCCCGGCCGGTCCCTGCGGGCCTGGAGCGCCGTCCACGCCGTCGATCCCGTCCCGGCCAGGATCACCCTTGTCGCCGGTCAGACCTATCGGCCCCATCAGGCCCATAGCGCCCTCTGGGCCGTCGCTCCCGGCCGTTCCCATCGGGCCAGGATCACCCCGCTCGCCTTTCTCCCCGGCCGGTCCCTGGACGCCTGAGAGGCCGTCGCGGCCATCGCGGGCGGGAGGCAGCGCTTCGATCCGCTCCAGGCGGGCAGCGACGGGCGCGATGGCGCCGCGCATCCGCGCCGTCAGCTGATCGGCGAAGGCGCGCGGGTCAGGCAGCAAGGTAGAGGTCGACATGGGCGAGCACCTCATTCCACCACGACTTGCCTGCGGCCTGCTCGGCGTTGGCGGCCTCGTCCTGGGTGGTCTCGGCGACGGCTCCGCCATCCGGCGCGGTATCGCCGCCAGGAGCCGGGGGCGGGTTGGCGAGCGGGTTCTGGGCGTCGCGCTTGGCGAGCGCGGCGAGGCTGTAGTTCTGTTGCTGCAAGTACGGGCTCTCACCACCCTCGACCGGCGGCAGGCTCAGCTTTTCGCGGCCCTCGTTCGGCGCGTAGAGCCCGCCGCCGATGCCCTCGACCAGGGCCTTGATCTGCGACGCCTGATCCATGCGCAGCAGGCCATCGAGGTTGAACTTCACGTCGTACTGCGGCGGCAGCGCAAGGCCGTCGTGCAGGCAGAGTTCGATGCTCTCGACGTGTATCTGGAGGCATTGGCCATAATACATCTGCATCAACGCTTCGATAGCCACCGAGCGCGGATAGACCTCCAGGTTGATCATGTAGGCCGGGACGCCGAACGACGCGGCGATGGTTTGCCCGGACAGCTTCATCTGTTCGATGAACTGGGCATCGGTGGCCGTCATCATCAGGCTGGAGAAGGTCAGGCCGTCGCCGAGCACCGCCACCTTGCCCGCATTCTCTCCGGTGAAGTTGTTTTCCCAATAGTCCTTGAGCCGTTGGGCGGTGCTGTCGGAGATCGCGCCGGGCGCGGTCAGGATACCGCCGGGACGCGCGCCGTTGCGGAACAGGCGGGTCATCGCCGCCTGCATCGAGACGTTTTGGAGCGCCACCATGCCGCAGGCGAAGATAGGGCTCAGGCCGACGAGCGGGTGGAACAGGCAATTCCAGCGGTCGTGGATGATCTCGCTGGCCGGGACCGCCGGAAAGTCGGGATCAGGCTCGCCCACGCCCGCCAGGAGATCGCGGCCGATGCGGTAGAACACCGAGCCGTCCGGGGCCACCAGCGGCCACACCCGGTCAGGGTGAAGCACATGCAGCGCCACCACCACGTTGCGCGCGTCACGCTCTTTCAGGACGTAGGCGTTGCCTCGGGTCATCTTGGAGATCACCCAGTTTTCGATGAACTGGATGCGGTTCTGGTAGCTGTTCGGCGTGGTGAGCACGGGCGAGAACGCCGCCGAGGTGGTCTCCCGCCACACACCGCCGGTCTCCTGGCGTAGTTCGATGCCCAGCTTGGCGATGTCGGTGGAGATCAGCGAAATGCAGCGGAACACCCACACCGACTGAAGGACGCTCACCCCAGAGGTGACGATGTTCTTCTGCCAGTCGCCGGTATTGGCCTCGCGGATGATCGGGAACCAGCCGCCGCCCCGGCCATCGACCGGCGCAAAGGCGTTCTCCGGCCCCGTCAACGCCGACGAGGGCGCGGCCTTGGCGCGGGTGATCTCCAGGCCGAAGATTTGCATCAGTCGTCCTCTGACGCCTTCAGCCGCCGCGTCTGGTAGTGCGCGGGCTTGCCGGGAATAGGCCGCTGCGGAGGGGCGGCGCTCGCCTCATTCGTCGGGGGCGGAGGCTTCGGCGGAAGGCCCTTCGCTATCTTGACGGACAGGAAGGCGCGAGCGTCACGCGCCCGCGCCTCGAACTCGTCGCCGGGCTGCAGACGTTGGCCGAGATAGGTGAAAGGGCGGTTGGCGATCAGGAGCATTGGCTCACCCTCGCGCTACGCGGCGCAGGCGCATCGCACCGCCGAGGCTGGCCATGCCGACCAGCGCCAGCGCCCATGTCGCGGGCTCCGGGACACTGGCGACCTGGAGGCCGCCATCGAAGAGTTCGCCGTTGGCTTCGATGGTGTCGACCTGGAGGAAGTACGATCCGACGCCCAGCGTTTCCGTCATCGACGGGCCGTCCATCAGCGTCGACGTGCCGATCAGCGTCCCCGAGCCCGGATCACCCGAGTAGAGGCTGAAGTCGATGGGCTCCGAGACCGGCCCGGCAATGGCCGCCTCAACCTCGGTCAGCACCGATCCGGTCCCGGAGATACCGAACGTGAAGTCATAGGTGTTGCCCTGGAAGAGATCGGTCGACGGGATCGTGCCGAGCGGGTTGGCGGGCGAGAATGGACCGCCAGGGATGGCGGTGACGATCAGCGCGGCGTGGGCCGCCGCCGCCAGGACCGCAGTCAAGCCGAAGGCGGCCAGGGCGGCGAAAACCGAACTCAACTTCATAAGGGTGTCTCCGGGGGTTGGAAGGTGGCTCCAGGACAGCAAAACGCGCTGTCCTGGAGAGTGTCGTCGATCAGCGCGTCGGGGCGCTCCCGGTCGTCATCGGTTCAACCGGGTGCCTGCCGCCACCGTGGTTTTCGGACTTCGGGCGCGAACCATCCGGCGTGGGCCCACCGTGCTGAGTCGCCGCGAGCAGCGGTCCATAGGCGGTGTTATTCAGCCACTGAACCGCGTTGGGGCGGCGGGCCTCCCAGTTGATCCACCGCTCGGCGCGCAGGCCGACCATGTTGTTCTGCCATAGGGACATGAACACGGTCGTCGCGGTCGGCGGCGCGTCGGGAGCAGAGTCCATCTGAAGCGAAGCCTCGCGGCTGGCGTCGAGCAGGACTTGGCCGTCGTCGGCCATCAGTATCTCCGGGGCCTTCAGCATGATGATCCTGGAGGTCGCGGGTGACGCCACGGTGTCGATCAGACCGGCGTTCTGGCTGGTGACCACCGTCATGCCAAGCAGGGTTCCGCCGGTAGAGGTCACGGTAGGATACAGCGGAATGCCAAGCGGGGTGAGCATCATCGAGATCGCTGACGCCTGGGTCTCCGTCATCAGCAGCACCGCCCCGGCCGTGCTCAGGTTGTTGGCCAGGAAGGTAGCGATCAGGGTGTAGAGGTCGGTCCTGAAAGCATCCTCGTCCGTGCCGCTGGAAGGGACCGGAGGCACGCCGTTGGTGATCGATCCGGGCGAAACATTCGCCACGGGAGCCACCGCCGGGTCGGTGAACTGCTGGTCCAGGAACTGGGCCATGGTCTTGATCAGGTCGTTCTGGACCAGGGTCTCGGCGTCCGGGTTCGAGAACCGCACAAGCTCATCGCTGAGCACCACGATCCCGGCAGCCTTGGCCCACCGCAGGGTGATGGTGTCGAAGGCGAGGCTGCTGACCGGCTTCGGCTTGGCCTCACCGACCCACCCGACGCTGGCCCCGGCCGTCTGGCGCGGGATTTTCACGTTGAACGGCACGCGGGTCAGGCCGGGGATACGCCCGAGGATCGTCGCCGGGCGGAGAAGCTCGACGAACTCGCTGGCCATGATCTGATACTGGACCAGCGGACCGGCCCATACCGCATCGGTCGCCGTACCGGGCGCCACCGCCGCCCGCATCACCCGCTCCAGGTCCACGCCGCCGTACTGCGCCTCCAGTATCTGCGCGACCTCGGGCGTGGAGTTCTGCCAAGCCGTCTGGTTCTTGGCCATGTGGGCGGCCCGCCCGACGTCGCCTTTCGAGGCCATCAACGCCATCGCATAGCGGGTGAAGGCAGTTCCCTTGGGAACCGTGATCGACACGCTGCGGCCGGTGCTGAGCGCCGGGACCGCGCCACCGCGCAGCGCCGGGGCAGCCTCCGGGTTGGGATCGACTTCGGTGGCGCGGGCGACCATCAGCCGCTGCATGGAGCGCAGCCGGACAAGGTGACGGTCGATATCGGAGACCTCGGCCTCCAGGTCGTCGTACTGCTGAGACTGATCAGCATCGAGGGTCGCGCCGGTATCGCTGGCGCCCTCCATGAGCGTGACCATCTGCGCCGCCTTGGCTTGGCGCGTGGCCTCGAAAGCCGAGACCTGCTCGGCTGTAGTCCTGGGCATCTTGCCCTCCGTTCGCTTGGGGTTGGGGGAAGTCCCCGAGCGCGGGGCGGGTCTGCTGCTGGACTCAAGCTCACTGCGGCCTGTCGCGGCCCGAGCTTGAGCATCCAGAGAGCGGATAGTGGTGATGGTGGCGTCGGCGTTGGCCGGGATGGTCACGGCGGAGAGTTCCAGCCATTCCCACTCCTGGAAGTCGATGCCGCCGTCGTCCATGAAGGCGTACTTGGTCGCGCGAAAGCCGATAGAGACCGCCTTCACCAGACCGATCTTGATCGAGTTCCAGGCGTCGTCGAGCCGATCCTTCAGCGGGCCAGGATCAGCGAGCTTGGCCAACTGGGCGCGGAACGGGATACCCTTCGGGGTTGCTTTGGCGAAGGTGACCTCACCTATCGGCTGACCGGAGTCATGCTGCCAGAGCAGCGGCATCGGCACCGCGAACGTCGCGCCCATTGGGTTGACCACGTCGCCCATCCGATCCGGCGTGGGTGTAGACGCGACACCCTCGATGATCCGGGCATCCTCCTGCACCTGCCTGATCTCCAGGACAGAATAAGCACGGTCAAACATGAGCAAAGCCTCCACAGGCTCTAGGTGAGGCCGCTTCCGAACCGGGATAGCAGCCAGATGATGCAGATCAGCACCACCAGCACATAGGCGATATTCTTGAATGGTGCGCCAATGGGCAGTATCTGTATGAGGTACAGGAGCAGGCCGACGATAATAACGACGACCAGGAGCGGAATAAGCATCGGGGCGCGTCCTTACAGCACAAGCATCTGGTATTCCTTGGGCTTTTCTTCTGACTCGCGTTCGCGGTCCTTGAGCCCGACCGCCATGGCCAGGGCCACCGCGCCGTCGATGCGGAACCGCGCCTTGCTCTTGTCCAGCTTTCGGTTCCCGGCTGGGTCGGTGATGGCGACGGCGTTGCCCATGCACCAGGACAGGACCGGGTTCTCGTCGTGGATAAGCTGGCCGTGCAGGACGGCGGTCTCCAGCGCGTCGATGGCCGGGCCCATATCGCGGAAGCCTTGGCCCCAGGACACCAGCCGCAGGCCGTCTCCGGGCTCGCCGTCCTGGTAAGCCTCCAGGCCGACCTCATCGAACTCCCGCAGCAGGTTCTGAATGCCCCAGCGGTCGTAGGCGACGCCGACCACCTGATACTCGGCGCTGATCTCGGCCAGCTTCAGGGCGACGGCCCGAGGGTGGATCGACCGCCCGGCCACCGCCTCGATCCAGCCCCTGTTCGTCCACAGGCGATAGGGCGCACGGTCGCGGCGCTCGTGGTCCTCCAGGAAGTCCGCAGGCTTCCAGAACCAGGACTTCACCCGCGAGCCGTCATCGGCCGATATGCCGACCAGGGCGCAGAGATCGACCTTGGCGCTCAGGTCCAGGCCCAGGTAGACGCGCTCGCCCGGTATCCAGTCGCAGGCTCCGCGACAGCCCATCCAGTCGCGGCGGGAGATCAGCGTCGACATCGGGTTGACGCGCTGGTTGAGGTAGAGGTTCCTCACCTTCGGCTCTTCGGCCGGGAGCCGCTTGGCCTTGGCCATGAGCACCGCCAGTTCTTCGTGCGAACGGAAGTCCCCCAGCGCCGGGTTGGCGGCTTTCCAGGCCGCCTCGTCCATCAGGTCGCAGTCTTCGGGCGCGGCGTAGAGGTGACAGACGGTGGTCGGGTCCTCGCCGCTCAGGCCGTCGTCGATCAGCTTCGAGCAGATGTGCTCCGGGTCGTTGCTCTGGGTGGAGATGGCCAGGAACAGCGGCTCGGCGCGGGCCCCCATGCTGGTGTCCAGGACATCGTAGAGATCACGGCTGCGGGCCTGGGCCAGTTCGTCGAAGATGACGAAGGTGGGGTTCAGGCCGTGCTTGGTGCCGCTCTCGGCGGACAGGGCGCGGTAGAAACTGCCGTTGCCGAGGCAGACGATGGTCTTGGTGGAATTGATCACCCGTAGGCGGCGACCCAACTCCGGCTCGGCCTCGACCATCTGCCGGGCCATCTTGAACACCTGGGCGGCTTGCTCGCGGTCGTTCGCGGCGCTGTAGATTTCGCCGTTGCGCTCGGCCTCGGGCCCGACCAGATGCACCAGCACCAGGGCGGCCGCGAGCAGCGTCTTGCCGTTCTTCCTCCCCAGGCTGAACACAGCGCGGCGGACCATCCGCGCGCCGTCCTCGTACTGCGGCGCATACACGTCGAAGATGAACTCACGCTGCCAGGAGCGCAGACGGATATTCTCTCCCGAACCGACCCCGGAGGGGACGGTCAGCTGCTCTATGAAGGCGCAGACCCTTTCGGCTCGTTGCTCGTTACCAGTCGTAGCTGCGCGCCGCCGAACAGTCCGCTGAACTTTCCTTGGCTTTCGGGCGCGTCGCCCGTCGCCAGCCGCGTCCTGGCTACCGGCGACAGGCCGAGACGGTCGCCTGCCTTTAGGATCACCTCGGCTTGCTTGGCCTGGATCAGCAGCGCCGGGTTGACCACCCGCTGTCCCATCGACCCCGTCGAGAACATCCCCTCGCGTGAGACGACGGCGAGGCTGTTGCGGTGTAGAACCCATGCAATGCAATAGACCGCCAGCGTCGGAGCATCGGCGTCGGTATAGAGCCCGTCAGGCATAGCGCCGACCAGTCTATCCCACTCCTTCGACGCCTCGCCGGTCACGAAGTCCGGCTTGATCGGCGCTCCTGTCGGTTGCGGCTCCCTGTCGTTGAGGCGGCGATGTCCTGGGTTGCCTTCAAGCTTCTTGAGCTTGGTTGGCTTCGGCGGGCGTCCGGTCAGGGCCACGGCGGTTCTCCAGCTGCACCAGGGCCATGCCGTATTCGTCGGCGCCCTCGGGGATGACGAGATCGGGGCGGCGGATCAGCTTGTTGTTGCGGAACGGCCGATAGTCGATCTCATGGTGGACGCGGCTGAACTTCCAGACCACGCGCGCCACGTCCGGGTGAAGGCGGGCGATCATCCTGGACTTCGCCTCGGTGCCGCCGACGTAGATCGTGTCGGTGTTGCCGCCCTTCATGACCTGGGTGGGCGTCTTCTGTTGCAGGAAGGCGTTGAACAGGATCGTGCAGAAGCCGTCCTTGAGCATCCGCAGCGACAGGTCGGTGTCCTCGTTATACCGTCCGCGCCAACGGTAGGGCAGCGGCGTCTTTATCAAATTGCAAGAGTAGATCCGGGTGTTGGCCGTAAAGACAAGGATCTTCTTCTTGCGCGGCGCAAACATATAGTAGTTCGGCCCGGCCATCGCCACGTTGGTGTAGCGGGCGGTGAAGTCCTCCATGGCGGTGAAGATCGTCGGGCTGGTGGCGGGCACTTTGGAGTTCTGGTGTAGCCGGTGAAAGCCTCGGATGTTGTCGTCCACCGTCCAGTGCCACTCGGCCCCGGCGTCCTTGGCGTGATCCCAGATGAAGTTGCGCGCCGGGCCGGAGCCCTTGCCCTTGGCCTCGCCGAGCTTGTCGCAGGTGTCGTAGTCGCGCTGGTAGGCCGGATCGAGCACCAGCAACCGGCGGCGCGGGATGACGGCGGCGTAGGCGTCAAGCTCCTGGTGCTCGACGACGACCAGATAGTCGACGCCCATGACATCGAGCGCCTTCATGGTTAGCCGGGAGTCGGCCCGACCCTTGCTCGGGATATAGATCGGGTGCGGCGGCCTGAAGCGAGGGGATGTCATTCGGCGAGAGTAGGAACGCGCCCAGGAGAGGTTCGCTTAACGACCGCCGGGGTGTCGAAGGGGCCGACATGCGGATCGAACTTCATCTTCTGCCAGGACGTCCCGTCCCAGAACTGCTCCACCTGCTGGTCCTCCCAGTGTTTGAGATCGCAGCGGCTGAACGTGATGTTGCACTTGGCGCAGGCGTCGGTGGTGTCGGCGCGGTTCTTCAGGCGCAGCCGACGCCGGATGATCTGCATCTCTTCGCCATACCAGAAGCGGCGGAAGCCCTCCGGCCCGTCGAGCACATTCCCGAAGCGGCCTGCCGTCTTGTGCATGCCGTCCTGGCAACAGAGCAGGTAGTCGCCCGAGGCCGAGACGGTGACGTCCTGGAACGGCTGGTTGCAGCGGCGGGCGATGGGCTCGGCGAGCGGCTTCATGCCGAAGCGCTTGCCTGCCTCCCAGTCCAGATGGCCCAGCCAGTTGCCCAGAAGGTTGGCCCGGTAGCGGCTCTGCGGCCAATCCTCGGGCTGATCCATGAGGCAGATGAACTTGGCGTTGGGGCCGTAGTATTGCCACGGCGTCGGCGCGCCAGCGGGCTTGTCATAGTAAGTGTAGAACGGATATCCCGAGGCGGCGGCCAGAGCTTCGAAGCGTTCGTGCGGCCCGTACTGGTCGGTGTAGATGATGTTCGCGCCAGCATCGAGCAGGGCTTTGTAGTTGACCTTGCCGCGCTTGCCGAGCAGCTTCGTCCCATTGGTGGTGATCTGGAGTTGCGCCTGCGGGGCAAGCCTGCGGGCGACGGCCAGCAACTCGGTGAGCTTGGTGTTCATGGTCGGCTCGCCGACCACACCTGCGATATCGACGCGGACGGTGGGGGAGACGGCGTTGAGCGTGCGGAACGTCTCGTACCAGACCTTCGTCTGCATGGCCTGTTCGTCGGCCCTCGGAATAAGGCCAGCACAGCAGTGGCCGCAGCGCAGGTTGCAGCCGAAGTACGGCTCGACGATCCACACGATGGGCGAGGTGGAGCCGAGCGGCTTGACCTTCTTCGGCACAGGCCCCCAGGATTTGATGATCTTGGCCCAGTTAGGCTGCGGCATAGGCCACCTTTCCGGCTACGCGCTCGGGCTCGACGGGCGGGAACCACAGGTATCGAACGGTCTTGGTCACGGGCTGGCCGACCAGCTGCGCAAAGGCGTCCATGCCGTCCTGGTCGGAAAAGTGGACGACGACGTGGTGGAAACCTGCGGCCTCTTGCTCGAAGCCGGGCATCCCGGCCCACTCGGCGTTGGGGTCGTTCTCGCCTTCCTCGCGGTCCAGGAAGAGGCTGGTCAACTCCACTTCGCTGAAGCCGACGAGATCGAGGTTGAAGCCTTCCTCGGTGAGACCCTCCAACTCGATCCGCAGCATCGACCTGTCCCAGTCGGCGTTCTCGGCCAGCTTGTTGTCGGCGATGACGTAGGCGCGCCTCTGACTGTCCGACCAACCCTTGGCCGTCATGACCGGCACATCGGTGAGACCCAGCTTCAACGCCGCCAGGACCCGGCCGTGACCCGCGATTATCGTACCCTGCTCATCGACCAGAACCGGGATGGTCCAGCCCCACTCGCGGATCGAGGCGGCGATCTGGGCCACCTGCGCGTCGCTGTGCATCCGGGCGTTGCGGGCGTCGGGCACGAGGGAGTCGAGCGGCAGTCGTTCGACGTGATCAGCGGGCCATGACTGCGCGTTGGGCATTTGAAAAACCCGCCTGTGTTTCGCGGAAATGTGCGTGAGACCACCACACCGATAGATTCGTCGTCGCCGCCACAGTTCCGAACACCCCCCGGGTCGGTAGTTCCCCAGTGGTCGGTCGTCCCCCAGGTCGTCGTCGGTCGGCGGTCGGCCGTCACCGACCGATGGGCCATCCGTCATCGTCGACACCGAGCAGTGGGCGACCGTGCTCGATCAGTTGCTTGTCACGGTTGTGGTGCGTGACGCACAGCGACTGGAGACGACCGAACCAGAACTGCCGCTCATCGCCCCGGTGCGGCTTCACATGGTCAGCCACGGTGGCGATGACGTAGACGCCGGACTGCTCCAGGCACATCACGCAGAACGGTTCGGCCGACAACTGATCGTGACGCCTACGCTTCCAACGTGATGATCCATACCACGTCCGCTGCGGCTCGGACGACTGGCGGTCGGGCCATCGGGATGGTTGATCGGTGGTTATGTCCGCGCGCGACTTCGCGACCATGACGAATGTATCCGTCTAAACCTGGAGGCGCGCAAGCGGTTGACCTACAACCGATGGTATGACCGAGACCGAAGCGCGCCGCAGGCAGATGCACTATGCAGCGAACCGGCGTCGCTGGAAGGCCGCAGTCGAGGCCACGAGGCCGCAGGAATGGGAAAGCACACGAAGCCGACCGACCCCCAGGAGATCGCCCGCCGACGCGCCGAGCGAGCAGCGAACGAGGCTGAGATCAGCCGACTCCGAGCACAGGGCGCGGTGGTTCGCCTGGATCGCGCGCGTCGGATCGTCACCGCCTATCGAGCCTCACCTTTCGTGAAGCTGCGTGACAGCAACACCATCAGCGCGGCCCAGGCGAGGGCGGCGGAAGCACTGACCGAGGACTGGGCGATCTGGCGCGGCCTCGATGGAAAGCCGGAGCGCCTCGATGTTCACGTCACCAGCCGCAAAGGTGGCGAGGTAGTCACCGATCGGATGCTGAAGGCCGGAGAGCGGGTGCAGATGATCCTGTCGCGCATCGGGCCGCTGGACCGCGAGCTACTCGTCGCCCTGGTCAGCGGGATCGTCGAGCAGGATGTCGCGCCGCCATGGCGGGAAGCCGTCGAGCAGATAACCGGCGTCACCCAGAGCGTTCGGCAGTCGCAGATGGTGGTCTCGGCGCTCGAAAACCTCGCCCGCGTCTATCGTTCCCACGGCCGCATGAGGCAGACCGCATGAGCCAGGACAACCGCGTGCTGGTGACCGGCGGGGCTGGTTTTCTCGGCGCACATCTGTGCGAACATCTGCTCTATGGCGGCGCCTACGTCATCTGCGTGGACAACTTCTCGACCGGGCGGCCGAGCAACATCGAGCACCTCCGCGACAGCCGCAATTTCGAGGTGATCCGGCACGATATCTGCCTGCCGCTCTACATCGAGGTCGATCAGATATTCAACCTCGCCTGCCCGGCCTCGCCGGTCCAGTATCAGCGCGATCCGGTCCAGACCACCAAGACCAGCGTGCTCGGCGCGGTGAACATGCTCGGGCTCGCTAAGCGCTGCGGCGCGAAGATACTCCAGGCGTCCACGTCCGAGGTCTACGGTGATCCGGCCATCAGCCCGCAGCCCGAGCACTACTGGGGCAACGTCAACCCGATAGGACCTCGCGCCTGCTACGACGAAGGCAAGCGCTGCGCCGAGACGCTGTT
>DASXGB010000017.1:0-16677 GCA_036489325.1 Caulobacteraceae bacterium | reverse complement strand
GATCACCCGCTTCAGCTTCGGATCGGAGAAGAAGTCCTGCCAGCCGACCGGCGCCACATCGGCCGAAGGCGCCGGCGGATAGGCCGGGCCGGTGGGAAAGCTCGCCGGCGCCGGATTGGCCGGCCGCTGGTACTTCGGGGCCAGGTCGATGCAGCCGCTAAGCGCGGCCGCGGCCGTCAGGATCAGGACCAGCCGTTTCATTCGGCGGGGTTCGTTTGGGCCGCGGGCGCGGCTTCCGACCCGGGTCTAAAGACCCGCTTCACCACGATGAAGAATACCGGCACGAAGAAGATCGCCAGGACCGTCGCCGACAGCATCCCGCCGACCACACCCCGCCCGATGGCGTTCTGTCCGCCTGATCCGGCGCCGGTGGCGATGGCCAGCGGGAGGACGCCGAAAACGAACGCGAACGAGGTCATCAAGATCGGACGCAGCCGAAGCTTGGCGGCCGCCAGGGCGGCCTGGGCGGCATTCATCCCCAGCTTCAGCCGCGCCTCGGCGAACTCGACAATCAGGATGGCGTTCTTGGCCGACACTCCGATGGTGGTGATGAGGGCGACCTGGAAATAGACATCGTTGTCGAGGCGAGTCAGATGCGCTGCGGTCAGCGCCCCGACCACGCCAAGCGGCGCCACCAGCAACACGGCTATCGGCACCGACCAGCTCTCATAGAGTGCAGCGAGGGAAAGAAACACCGCCAGCAACGCGAGCGAATAGAGCGGTCCCGAGGCGCTGCCGGAGGCTTTCTCTTCGTAGGAAAGACCGGTCCATTCATGGCCGATGCCGGGAGGCAGCTGCTTGGCCAGCGACTCCATCTCGCTCATGGCGTCGCCGGTGCTGACTCCCGGCGCCGGCGAGCCCTGGATCTCCATCGCGGGTATCCCGTTGTAGCGCTCAAGTCGCGTCGGCCCGTAGATCCAGCGCTGCGTGGCGACCGCCGAGACGGGGGCCATATTGCCGGACGAGCCGCGGACATAGAGGTTATCGAGGTCCTCCGGTTTGATGCGAAACGGCGCATCGGCCTGAATGAAGACCTTTTTCACCCGGCCGCGGTCGACGAACTGATCGATGAAGGCGCTGCCGAGCGAAGCGCTGACGGCCGCGTTGACGTCGGCGAGCGTTAGGCCGAGCGAACTGGCACGGCCAGGATCGACGTCAAGGCTGAGCTGCGGCACGTCGTTGAGCCCGTTTGGGCGCACCTGGGCCAAACGGTGGTCAGCGTTCGCCAGTCCTAGCAGCTTGTTGCGCGCCGCCATCAGTGCGTCGTGGCCAACGCCGCCGACGTCCTCCAGTTCGAAGTCAAAACCCGTGGCGTTGCCGAGTTCGAAGGCGGCCGGCGGCGCAAACGCGATCACCTGGCCGGAGGTGACCCGGGGCGCCAACTGCTGGAACACGCGCATCGCCACCGCCTTGACGCTGTTGCCAGACCCAGGGCGCTGCGACCAATCCCTCAGGGTGGTGAAGCCGATGCCGGTGTTCTGGCTGATGCCGACGAACCCGAATCCGGCGGCCGTGAAGATCCCGGCGACATTGGCTTTTTCGTCAACCAGGTAGTGGCGGCGCACTTGCGCCATCACCTTCTCTGTCTGTTCGGCGGTGGCCCCGGTCGGCATGGTGACCTGGCTGAAGAGGAAACCCTGGTCCTCGTCGGGTATGAACCCGCCGGGAAGCGTGATGAACAGCAGCACCATGAGTCCGACGAACAGGGCGAAAACGCCAAGCGTGCGGGCCCATCGGCGGCCTACCCATTCGACGCCTTCCGCGTATCGAGCCACGCCTCGATCGAAATTGCGGTTGAACCAGCCCGCAAAGCCGGCGCGACGCCCGTGGCCGTCCGCCGGCGGCCTCAGGATGGTCGCGCACAGCGCCGGGGTGAAGATCAGGGCGACCAGCACTGAGAGCGTCACCGCTGAGACGATGGTGATCGAGAACTGGCGATAGATGACGCCCGCCGATCCGCCGAAGAACGCCATCGGGAGGAACACTGCCGTGAGGACAACGCCGATCCCGACGAGCGCGCCGGTGATCTCGTCCATGGATTTGCGGGCGGCTTCTTTCGGCGACAGGCCCTCAGTGTGGATCAGACGTTCGACGTTCTCGACCACCACGATCGCATCGTCGACCAGGAGCCCGATCGCCAGCACCATGGCGAACATGGTCAGGGTGTTGATGCTGAAGCCGAGGGCCAGCAGGACCGCGAAGGTTCCCAGCAGCACGACGGGCACGGCGATGGTCGGGATCAGCGTGGCCCGCAGATCCTGGAGGAACACGAGCATTACGAGGAAAACCAGGACGACCGCCTCGACCAGAGTGATGACCACGTCTCTGATCGACAGGGTGATGAACGGTGAGGTGTCGATCGGGTAGATCACCTTGATGTCAGGCGGGAATCCGGCGGACAGCTGGGCCATGCGCGCCTTCACCGCGCTTATGGTCTTGAGCGCGTTCGCGCCGGGCGCCAGCTTGATCGCAATACCTGTCGCGGGGTGGCCGTTGTAGCGCGAGATGTAGGCCTCGTTCTCGGCACCGATGTCGACCCGTGCGACGTCGCCAAGCTTGACGGTCGAACCGTCCGGATTGGCCCTTATGATGACCTCGCGGAATTGCTGCGCTGTGTGCAGGCGCGACTGAACGTTGACGATGGCGTTGAGGCGCTGTCCCTCGACGGTCGGTAAACCGCCGATCTGGCCGGCCGAGACCTGGGCGTTCTGGGCGTTCACGGCGCTGGTGATGTCGCCCACCGTCACCTTCAGGTTCGCCATCTTCAGGGGGTCCATCCAGATTCGCATGGCGTATTGCGAGCCGAAGAACTGGGTGTCCCCGACGCCGGTGATCCGGCCAATGGGCTCCTGGATGCGCGAGGCGATGTAGTCGCCGAGGTCGTCCTGATTGTGCGAGCCGTCGACCGATTCCAGCCCGATGATGAGCGCGAAGTTGCGCGCCGACTTGGCGACGACCAGCCCCTCCTGCTGCACTTGGGTGGGTAGCAACGCGATCCCTGCCTGCAGCTTGTTCTGCACCTGGACCTGGGCGGTGTCGGGATTGGTCCCCTGCGCGAAGGTCATGGTGACGGTCGCGGTCCCGGAGGAGTCGCTCGTCGAGGAGAAGTAGACCAGATGGTCCAGCCCCTTGATCTGCTGTTCGATGATCTGGGTGGTCGTGTTTTCCAGCGTTTCCGCGTCGGCGCCCGGGTAGACGGCCGTAACCGAGATCTGTGGCGGCGCGAGCGCCGGAAACTGAGCGATCGGCAATGAGCGGATGGCGAGGACGCCGGCGATGATCATCGCCAGCGCGAGCACCCAGGCAAAGATCGGTCGGTCGATGAAGAACCGGGACACGGAGACGATCCTAGCTCCCCGCCGCAGCGGGACGCGCCGTCACCTTGACGCCCGGCCGCAGGTTCAGCAGGCCATCAACGATCAGCCGGTCCCCCGGCTGCAGTCCACTTTTGATCAGCCATTTGTCGGCGATCGACTGGCCGGTCTGGACCATACGTTGCGCCACCACGTCGCCGGCGCCGACCACCAGCGCTACCGCCTGGCCACGCTCGTTGTGGGTGATCCCCGCCTGGGGCGCGAGCACCGCGCGCGGCAGGACGCCTTCCGAGAGCCTGGCCCGGACGTAGAGACCAGGCAGCAGCACGTTATTCGGATTGGCGAAGGTCGCCCGTACGATGACTGCGCCGGTTGTCTGATCTACGGTGACGTCCGTAAACCGCAGCTGGCCGTCGATCGGGTAAACGGCGCCGTTTGGTAGGACCAACTGGACGCGGGCATCGCCCCGGTCGCCCTGGAGCGCGGCGCGCAGATTGAGGAGGTCGGCGGCTGACTGGGTCAGGTCGACGTAAACCTGGTCTATCCGCTGGATCGTCGCGAGAGCATCGGCCTGGCCGGTCTGCACGAGCGCGCCGGGCGTGAACAGCGAGCGGCCGATCCGACCGGAGATGGGCGCGCGGATGCGGGTATAGGCGAGGTTCACCTCGGCGGCGCGAAGCGCGCCGCTTTGCGCCGTGACGGCGGCCCGGGCCTGCGCCGCTGCAGCGTCTGCATTGTCTGCGTCCTGCTTGCTGACACCGTTGATGGCAACCAGTTGCCGGTACCGCTCGGCCTGGAGCTCGGTCGAGCGGATGGTCGCCTCCGCCTGCGCCAGCTGGCCCTGTGCGTTCAACACCGCTGCGCGATAGGGCGCGTCATCGATTTCGTAGAGCACCTGGCCTGCCCGGACGATCGCGCCCTCGGTAAAGTCGCGTCGCTTGATTATGCCGTTTATCTGCGGTCGGACGTCGGAGGACTCCAGGGCGGAAACGCGACCCGGAAGCTCGCTCACCAGAGCCGCCGGTTCAGCGCGGAGGACGACGTAGCCAACCTGCGGCGGCGGCATCTGTGGCGGCGCCTTCCTGCCGCAGGCGGCCAGTGCGAGCGCGCATATGGCCCACATGGCCACGCGATGAAGGCGCATCATCTTGAACGGATCCCGTCACTCGCCTCGGCCGAATATGGATAACCCGGACGGTGAGTGCGACTCCGAACTAGGATTCAATGTTGCGGAGTTCGCCACGCCGTCTCATCGAGGAGGCTCCAGCGACAGGCCTTACCGCTGCACGGAGGCGATCATCTACCGGGAGATCAGGACAGGCGCCGGCATCTTTGTCAGCAGGGTCCGAGTGACGCTGCCGAACAGGATCTCCCTGAGATGGGCCGGATTTTGGGCGCCGGCCACAATCAGATCGCAGCTGTCTCGCATGGACCGGTCGAGAATGACTTCCGCCTTCGGCCGCCCCCGGGAGGCCACCTGTTCGACAACAGCATGTACGCCGTGTCGCTCCAGATGCTGGGTGATGTCACAGCCGGCCCCGGCTCCGAGCCATTTGTAGCTCGCCGGATCCACAACGAGCGCGGTTACGGAGTCCGCCGCGACCAGAAAGCACATCGCGTCAGAGACGGCGCGGCGCGCCTCTGGGCTGGCGTTCCAGCTGATCATGATCCGACTGCCGATCGTATTGCCCTTCCAGGCGTTCGGAATGATCAGCAGGGGCACGCCGCTGGCGAGCAGGATCCTGTCGGCCGAAATTTCGTCGGGCAGGCCATTTGGCTCCGGATGACCGATGATGAGCAAATCGGAGTGAAGAGAATTGATGATCGCCGCATCAGCGGTCTTATCGCGCTTGATCGGACGGAACTCGCCAGAGACGTCCGCCTCGGCGCAGATGGCCAAGAAGCGGTCGCCGACTTCGGCCATGGCGCACTCGCAAGCCTCATCGATCCGGCGCTCGTGCGCCACCACGCCGGCGATCGCTTTATCACTCCGGGCAAAGGCCAAGGCGGGGTGCGGGCTCGTGCCCTTGTAGACGACGTGGACGCCGACCAGATGTGCGTCCCAGCGCTTGGCGAAAGTGGCGGCGTGCGCAGCGCGCCGGTCTCCAGAAGGACTTGCATCGAGGAAGACGGCAATCGTCTTCGGGTCGGCCCGCATTGGTTCGGTCTCCACCCGTTCGCCGAAACCGAGAACGGATCCCGGCCAGCTTGGGTTTTTCGCTTCGGAAATATGCATCCAAAGCGCTGCGGGTTGTAGCTTGGACTTTGCGGCCTAGACTCGCGCTGTCCACCACCAGAACGGCCCGACCCGAACGCGCAGCTCGCCGCCCTGGCCAAGCTGGTCGCGACGCTCGCCGGTGGTGGTGATAGATCGCGAGGTCGCCAAGGGGGAATGTTCCATGGTCGCTCCGACCGATGCCGCACCGGTTGAGGGGACTCAAGCCAGTGGCGCAGCGTCGATCGAGGGGAGGGCTGGGCCTCAGGGGAGGCGTTCGGCGGGCGCCCTCGATCCGATCCGGTTCGAAGCCGTGGTCTTCGATCTCGACGGGGTTCTGACCGAGACAGCCGAAATCCACGCCGAGGCCTGGAAGCGGCTCTTAGACGAGTTTCTCACCAGGCAGTCGGCCGCCTCGGGGAGGGTCTACCGGCCTTTCGATATCGACCGCGACTATCGCGCCTACGTCGACGGCCGCCCGCGCAACGACGGGGTGCGCACCTTCCTCGCCGCCCGCGGGATCACGCTCCCGGAGGGTCAGGCGGGCGAACCGGCCGACTCCCTGACCGTCCGGGCCCTCGGCGCGCGCAAGGACGCCTATTTCCTGGAGCGCCTCGCCCAGTCCGGCGTGAAGGTGTTTCCGGACGCCCAGCCGCTGCTGGCCAACCTGCGCGCCGCCGGTCTGAAGACGGCCCTGGTCTCCTCCAGCCGCAACGCCAAGGCCGTGCTGGAGGCGGCCGGCCTGGCGGCGTTCATCGACGTGGTCGTCGACGGTCTCGAGGCGGCGCGCCTGGGCCTGATGGGCAAGCCGGCGCCGGACACCTTCCTGCGAGCCCTCCAGCAGCTCGGCGTCCCGGCTTCTCGCGCCGTCGGCTTCGAGGACGCCCTGGTCGGCGTGGAGGCGATCCGCGCCGCCGGTTACGGCCTGGTCGTGGGCGTCGATCGGGTGGATCAGTCGGGCGAACTTGTCGCGCACGGGGCCGATATCGCGGTCACTGACATGCAGACGCTCGAGGTCGCGGCGCAGGAGATGGCGACCGCCGCGCCGCGCCTGGCTGCCTGGCCGCCAGCGGCGCCGACCGAGGATGCGGACTGGCTGATCTTCGAGGACGGCTTCACGCCAACGCGCGAACACGAGATCGAGTCGATCTTCGCGATCAGCAACGGTCATCTGGGCAGCCGGGCCTCGCTTGCCGAGGGCGGGCCGATGTCGGCGCCGGCGACCTTCGCCGCCGGGCTGTTTGACACCGGACCCCGATCCGTCCTGACGATGGCGCCGCTTCCGGCCTGGAGCCACGTCGCGCCCGTGGTCGAGGGCGTGCCTTTGACCCTGCGGTCAGGACGGCTCCTCGCGCAGCGGCGGACGCTCGACATGCGGCAGGGGATCTTCTGGCGCGACTGGCGCCACGAGGATGCCGCCGGCCGCGTCACGCACTTTCAGGAGTGCCGCCTGGCCTCCGGCGACGACCGCCGCCTGCTGCTGCAATCGCTGGCGCTGACGGCCGAGAACTATGCCGGCGACTTTCGCTTCGAGACCACGCTCGACGGGACGGCCGAGGTCCACACCGGCGCCGGCGGCATGGCCGTGGTCAGCACCGCCTCCCTCTGCGCCCCGACGCCGGACCGCTCGGCGCAGCCCGTGCGCCTCGGAGACCTGACGGTCCAGGCGCAGCTGGGTCAGGCCTGCCGTATCGATCGGTTTGCCGCGGTCGGCGTCTCACGTCACGACCCGCAACCGCGCGCCGTCGCCGAGACTCACGTCCAGGCCGCCCAGGCGCGGGGCATGAGCGACCTGATCGCGCGCCACCGCAACGCCTGGTCGGCCCGCTGGGACGCCAGCGACATCCGCGTCGAGGGCGATGCGGAGGCCCAGCGAGCGCTGCGGCTTGCGGCCTACCATCTCATCAGCGCGGCCGATCCCACCGACGACCGCGTATCGATCGGCGCGCGGACCCTGACCGGCCTCGCCTACAGCGGACACGTCTTCTGGGATACCGACATCTACATGCTGCCGTTCTTCGCGCTGACCTGGCCGGAGGCCGCACGCGCGCTCGTGATGTACCGATTTCGCACCCTGCCGGCGGCGAGGGCGAAAGCCGCTCGTTTCGGCGCGCGTGGGGCTTTCTACGCCTGGGAGTCGGCCGACACCGGCGAGGACGTGACGCCATCCTCGGTGGTCGGTCCGGGCGGGTTGCTGATCCCGATCAAGGTGGCCCGGGAGGAACAGCACATCAGCGCCGATGTGGCCTACGGCGCCTGGACCTACTGGCGCCTCACCAGCGACAATGTCTTCCTGCTGGAAGCCGGCGCCGAGATCATCATCGAGACGGCGCGCTTCTGGGCTTCGCGGGCCGAGCGGGGCGACGACGGCAAGCGTCATATCCGCGGGGTCATCGGTCCGGACGAATACCACCAGAGCGTCGACGATGATGCCTACACCAACGGCATGGCGCGCTGGAACCTGAGAACGGCCGCAGCCGTCGTCACCCACATGGCGCAGCGATGGCCGGAGCCCTGGGCGGAGCTGCGCGCCAGGATCGCGCTCGAAGACGCCGAACTGGACGACTGGGCAGCCGTCGCCCGCGATCTCTACACGGGCTTCGATCCCAAGACGGGCCTGATCGAACAGTTCAAGGGTTACTTCGCCCTGAAGAACCTGCCCGGCTTCGTCTCGCGCATCGTGCCCGTCGACGTCCTGCTCGGCCTCGACCAGGTCATGCGCACCCCGGCCATCAAACAGCCCGACGTGCTGATGCTGATCTATCTGCTGTGGGACGAGTTCACGCCGGAGGTGCGGGAAGCCAACTTCCGCTACTACGAGCCGCGCTGCGCCCACGGCAGTTCGCTCAGCCCATGCATCCACGCGCTCCTCGCCGCGCGCCTGGGCGACATGGCCGTGGCCGAGAAGTATTTCCGTCAGGCCGCAGAGATCGACCTCAGCGACAACATGGGCAACGCCTCCGGCGGCATCCATGCGGCCGCGTTGGGCGGCCTGTGGCAGGCGACCGTGTTCGGCTTCGCCGGCTTGACCTTCAGCGACGACGGCCCGCGACTGGATCCGAAGCTGCCGCCCGCATGGCGCGAACTTTCGTTCCGCATCCGCTGGCGCGGCAAGGACTACGCGCTCAACACCTCGGCGCCGTCCGTTCCGGCAAAGGAACTGGCGCCATGACCGATGCCGTCGTGCTGGTCCCCCTGGATGGCTCAAAGCGCGCGCTCGGCGTCCTGCCGGTGGCCCGGCGCCTGGCCGGACTGGCCAAGGCGCACCTTCGCATCGTCCATGCGACCGAGGCGGACCGGCCGCTGGGCGAGACCGCCGGGGCGCTCGGCCTGCAGGCTGCTGACCTGCGCGGCGCGACGCTCGAGGCCCGGGCCGGAAATCCGGCCGAAGCGATTGTGACCGCCGCCGCGGACTGCGGGTCCAGACTGATCGTGATGTCCCCCCGTTCGGCGGATGTCGGACCGGCCGGTGCGATCAGCGATACGGCGCTGGCGGTACTGCGCGCCGCCACCTGCCCGGTGGTGCTGGTCGACCCGACCCGGGCGCCGGGCGCCTGGGATCTCAGGCGCATGCTGGCGCTGCATGACGGCAGTCCAGCGGTCAGCCACGCGCTGGGGCAGGTCGCCGACCTCGTGCGCGAAGCCGGCGCGGAGCTCATGGTGCTGCAAGTGGCCCACGACGCGCTGGCCCTGGAGGCCGGCTCCATCGCCCCGCCCGCCTATGTCGACCAGGTGCAGCATTCTTGGCCGGCGTGGTCGGCGGAATTCCTGCATCGGCTGGGCAGCATCTGCCTCCTTGAAGCTGTGTCGGTTCGGCTGCTGTTGGGACATGGCGAACCGGCGGACGAAATGGTCCGCATGGCGGGCGAGGAGTCCGCCGATCTCATCGTGCTGGCCTGGAAGGGGCGTTCCGATGACGCCTCGACCTTGAAGGCCGTGCTGCGCGATGCGTCCTGTCCCGTTATGGTGACACGGGAATCCAATAGTGGAAACAAGGCGCCCTTGGACTGACAGCACCGCCCTGTGCCAGGGCCGATTCTCGTCGACGTCCAAGTCACCTTTGCGCCCCATCCGCTGAGACGTAGCGGCTCCGCAAGCGGTGGCGGACGGTGCGCTTCCCGCCTACCCCCTCATGCTAAGCCGGGCGACGAGGCCGGAACTGGCAAAGTCGATGCGGACCTCGCCGCCCAGGGTCTTCGTCACCTCCCGCTCAACCAGGGTCAGGCCGAAACCGCGCCGCTGCGGCGCCGTCACGGTCGGGCCGCCCTGTTCCCGCCATTCGAGTTCGACGCGGTCGCCCTGCCTGCGCCACACGATCTCCAGCCGGCCGTCCGGCGCGCTGAGGGCGCCGTACTTACTGGCGTTGGTCGCGAGTTCATGAACCACCATGCCCAGGGAGAGGGCGAGGCGAGGCTCGATGCGAATGTCCGGCCCTTCGGCCCGCGCGCGTTCGGGACCGAAGGGGGCGACGTGCGGCCGCACCAGGTCCTCGATGGACGCCTCGGTCCAGTTCTCCCGCGACAGGAGTTCATAGGAGTGCGAAATGGCCTGCAGCCGGTCGAGGAAGCGGTCGCGGAAGGTCTGCAGGCTATCACTGGTCCGCGCCGTCTGCTCGGCGACGCCCATCACCACCATCAGCATGTTCTTCACGCGGTGGTTCAGCTCGTCGATCAGGACCTTCTGCTGGGCCTCGGCGTTGGTCAGCGAGGTGATGTCGACGAGGGTCAGGACGACGCCTTCGATCCTCTGGTCGATATCGAGGTAGGGAACGAGGCGCATCAGGTAGTGAACCTTGCCCTGGTTGTGCGCGAGCGTGCGTTCGATCGACTTCCCGGTATCGAAGACGGCCTTCACATCCTCGACCAGCCTCGGCATGTCGACCCGGCTGACGAGGTCGGTCAGTGGGCGTCCGCGATCGCCCGGCAGGACGTTGAAGATGTGACTGGCGGCCGGCGTGAAGCTGCGGATCACCATCTTCGCGTCGAGGAAGACGGTCGCGACGCGGGTGCTCTCGAACAGGTTGGTCAGGTCGCTGTTTGCGCGGTCGAGCTGTTCGACCTTGCCCTGAAGCTCGGCGTTGACGGTGTGCAGCTCCTCGTTGACCGACTGCAGCTCCTCCTTGGACGCCTCCAGCTCTTCGTTGGCCGACTGCAGCTCCTCGTTGACCGAGACCAGCTCCTCGTTCGAGGACTTGAGCTCCTCCAGGGCGGTCTCGTACTCCTCGATCAGCGACTGCAAGCGCTCGCGCGTGTCCCGCAGCTCGCGCTCGAGCTGCCGCGCCGTTTCGTCCGAGGCCGCCGGCGCCTTGGCCGCGTCTTCGCGGTTGATCAGGACGCCGGCGTCGGCGAACACCACCAGATACAGCCGCTCGTCTCCAGGTTCGCCGATAGGCTCCACGGTGACGCTGAGCCTCTGCAGCCGGTCGTCATCGGCTTCGACGACGAGTCCTTCGCGCACGACGCGCCGGTCGGTCTCCACCGCCTGGCGCAGCACGCCGCGCAGCTCCAGGCGCAAGCCGCGGCGCGCCATGGTCAGCAACTGGCGGCTCGGCGCGCCGGGCGTGGCCTCGAGGTACTTCCCCGTGCGCCCGGAGTAATGGACCACGTCGCCATCGCGATTGACCACCACGTGCGCCGGGGCGAAGCGGTCGAGCATGTGCGTCTCCACCGCCTGGCGCAGCGCAAGACCCGTGAGCTCGTGCGCGCCGCGGCCCCGCGCATCGCCGAACGGAGTCGGCTTCAACCCGCTGACCGCCAGCGGCACGCGAATGCTGGAGGCCACGTCCTCCCGCGCCCGGAATAGCCGGTTCTTCTTGTCGACCGGCGTGAACAGGTCGGCGAACTGGGTCACGTTTTCGGAGGCGCCGAGGAACAGGTAACCGCCTGGCCGCAGCGCATAGTGGAAGGTCGGGATCACCTGGTTCTGCGCGTCCGTTCCGAAATAGATCAGCAGGTTGCGGCAGGAGACGAGGTCCAGCCGCGAGAAGGGTGGATCCCGCAGCACGCTGTGGGGTGAGAAGACGCAGAGGTCGCGCACCTCCTTGGTCAGCTGGTAGACACCGTCATCGGCGGTGAAGAACCGCTTGCGGCGCGCCTCGGAGACGCCATCGAGAGAGGCGGCCGGGAAGCGGCCGGCGCGGGCCACGGCGAGCGCCGGCTCGTCGATGTCGGTGGCGAAGATCTGCACGCGCGGCACGGCCCTCAGACTGTCCATGTACTCGCGGAGCAGGATCGCGATCGAGAACACCTCCTCGCCGGTGGCGCAGCCCGGCACCCAGACGCGTACGACATCGTCCGCGCCACGGTCAGCGAACAGCTTGGGCACGACCTCGGTCTCGAGCGCCTTGAAGGCGTCGGCGTCGCGGAAGAAGTTGGTGACGTTGATCAAAAGGTCGCGGAACAGCGCCGCGGCCTCCGCGGGCTCCTGGCGCAGTCGCTCGACGTAGGCCCCGAGCGTGTCGAGACGATTGACCTGCACTCGACGCGACACCCGGCGCAGGAACGTCTTTTCCTTGTAGCCGGAGAAGTCGTGGCCAATCTGGTTGCGCAGGATGGCGTAGATTTCCTGACGCGCCTCGCGGATCTCGCGCACGCCCTCCGCCCGCGGCTCGCCCGTGGCGATGCCGTCCAGCGCCGCGAAGCTGCGGCTGAACTCCGCCAGCCGCGTCCCCATCTCGCTGACGGGGATCGCCAGATCGATCATGCCGCTGGCGATCGCGCTGTCGGGCATGGATGGATGCTGCGGCGGGTGGCCATTGCCGACCTGAGCAAGCGTGAGGCCGCCGCGCTCCTTGATCGCCTTGACGCCGAGCGTTCCGTCGCCGTCGCCGCCGGACAGGACGACGCCGGCGGCGTATTCGCCCTGATCAATCGCCAGCGCGCTGAAGAAGACATCGATCGGCTTGCGATTGGGGCGTCTCGAACTGGACCGGCGGAGCTTCAGCCGTCCGCCCGATATGTCCAGCAGGACGTCTCCCGGCAGGACGTGGATCTCGTTGGCCCGTACCTCCGCGCCGTCCTCGGCGACGTGCACCGGCATGCTGGTGAAGCGGGTGATGATCTCCGGCAGCAAGCTGCGCCGCTCCGGATTGAGATGGGTGACAATGACGAACCCGCAATCGGGCTCGGGCGGCATTGAGCGGAACAGCCACTCAAGCGCCTCGAGCCCACCGGCCGACGCACCGATGGCGACGATGGGAACGCGCGCGCCATCCAGGCTCACACCGCTCCCGCCCTTTTCAGCTGTCGACCGATCCACCGAGGGGCTCTGTGTTCGCCGTCCACTATCGTAAGAACTTGGCCGTACGTTTGTTCCTCTTTTCTGCGAAGTTGGGGGCGCGCGGGTCAAATGGTGTTCTCCACACGCCGGGCGAGGAATTTGGATGGCCCGGGCGCCCAACGGCGGCCTGCGCCACTCTCTGCCCTAATCACCCTAACTCCAAGGCCTTGGCCTCAGGCGACCGGCCGTTTGCGCCAATCCTGTTCCGGCGAGCGGCCAACAGAGAACAGCCGCGCCATGACAGACCGCACCGCCACCCCCGGCGGTATGACCCCCTGTCTGATAGAACAGAACGCTAAGGGGCTGCCCGCGCCCGCCGGTCGCACAGCGACCCGGGAGAGGATGGCAGAGACGTGTGGAGAGTGGCCATTGGCGTCGGCTCCGGGGGCGGGCCGACGCCAATGGCGCCCCGATCAGCCCGCGAGTCCGCGGTTGACCAGAACATGGCTGAGGCATTTATCCGCATCAGAGACGTCATGGGCATCAGATCGAACCCTTAGGACGGCTCCGGACAAACACCGTCCTGGATTCGCGCCAAGACTAAGATTTGCGGCCGCGGGGGTTGCGCGAGCAGGGCAGCCCGCTCAGTCGTATGAGCGTCATTTCCTATGGTGAGACGAAGCCCGTGGCGCCACCCAAGCCGCACGGCGATCCGCTCAACCGCAATGTGACCATCGTGGTAACGCAATAATCAAGCGGGGGTGGGCGCCGGCCGCCTAGCCGGCGGCCATGGCTTGAATATCCTCGTCGCCTAGCACAAGACTTCGCGCTGAAGAGCGCAAGGAAGCATCGCCATGAAATCGCTGATCGCCGTCGGGACCTCTATCCTCATCGGGGCGGCCGCAATGTCGGCCATCACGGTTCAGACGGCCTCCGCTCAGCCGTATTTCTACCATGGCCATCGCTATCCGTATCACTATCACCACCGCTACTATCATCACCGACACTGCTACGGTGGTTATCGCTGCCGGTACTGGTAGGTCGCCCTGCACACCGCGCTGCCTAACCGAGCAGAACGCTCCGGATGAAGCGATCAGCCTACGGGCAATTCCTCTGGAATTTCAGGAATCGTCCGAAGGCTGATCGCTGAGGGGAGTCTTCTAGAATTTGTAGTTCACGCCGACCCGGAAGAGGTTCGTGTTTCCGGCGTTGGTGGCTGATCGGAATGTCACGTTCGAGAACGCACTGCAGGCACCAACGCAGTTGCCCGGGGGGGTCAGGTTGGCGAAATTGATGAACAGATCTTCCGCCTTGATCGACCAGTTCGACGAGAGCTTGTATTCGACACCGCCGCCAACCGTCCAACCACTCCGGGTGCCCGTCGTGCCTCCAGAGAACGTGGCGGTCGGCGCAACGCCCAGCGGCGGAATGTAGGCGATCGAGCCGCCACCGGATCCGCCGGCGAAAGCTCCGCCGCCGGTGGCGTAGATCAACGCCGGGCCAAAGGCATAGCCGAGGCGGACGCGTATGGTGCCGATGAGACCTGGAGTTTTCGATGAGGCGCCCACGTAGGTCCCGGCGGGAACCCCCGGCGCGCCAGCCGTCGTCAGCGTGTAGCTATGGCTGGTGCTGGTGGCGCCATCGAGGTCGCCTTCCAAGCCCAGCACAATGTTGTGCATGTTGTAGTTGTAGCCGGCCTGAACGCCGCCGGTGAACATTCCTCCGCCCGGGCAGTGGCTGCCGGTGAAGGTTGCCGCCCCGCCGGGCGCTGTCGCCTCGTATGTTGCGCAACTTGTGCCCCACGCGCCGCCCAAATTCGCGCCGACGTAAACGCCGGTCCATGGGTCGGTCTGGTCCTGGGCGTGCGCGGACGCGGCCGCGGCGCAGGCTGCGACGACCGCGGGGATCAGAAGTCTTCGGAATGAGGGTGTCAGGCCGCGCGCGGCGTTGCTGCGGTCGATCGGTCTTGTGGTCATTGCGTGAGTCATCCCCTATTTGGCCCTGAGCGCCCGAGACACGGACGACGAGTGACATACCCATTGGGCCAGCCGGGATTTTAGACTGTGAGCGCGGCGCCGAACCTCGGGTTGGGACCCTAGACCAAATGTCGGATATCCCCCTGACGGCGTCGGGTGACCGGGCCGCGCGGCATACTTGAGGCGCAGTCGATGCCCAGTGTCTGGCGTCTGTAGCGTCAGCCCGGATTTAGCATCAACACCGAGGCGGACGAACTCGGGAAAGCAAGGGTTGGCGCGCCGCGCCGTTGGCCTCGTTACTTGGCGAGACCTGGGGCGGAGCCAAATTGATCGTTTGCCGCTCCGCGGACGCTCAGGTAGGCGCCGAAAGATCCCGAGGGTGTCGCAGGCCGTTGAGCACCAAGGTTAACCATTGTCAGGTATTCGCCCGATGGCGCTCTCCGACCTCTAGTGGGAGCGTCCAGTGCGAGCCGGTGGCGGTTTTTACCACCTACTTAGGCGATGCGCGGAGGGCTCGGTCCGAAGCGCCAATCTCAACTTGTGCGACGCCTCGCACGGCCGAACGGGGACCTACGCAATGAATGATCCTACATCGCTGCCGGATTCAGGCCTTCCCAGCCGGCGGTATGCGTCGACCATGACTATGGCTGCTTTCGCGGCTTCGTTGGCATTCGGCATGGGAGGCGCACCGCCCGCCGCCGCGGACGACCTTACGCAAGACGCTCGCGCGGCCTTGGACCGGCTGTACGCGGCCAATCCGAAGGCGCGTGACTTGGGGCGGCGGTCGAAGGCGGTGCTCGTCTTTCCTCGAATCGTCAAGGCAGGATTCATGGTCGGAGCCCAGACGGGTAAAGGGATCCTGTTCCTCAATAACCATCCCAGCGGAACCTACAGGATCTCCGCCGGGAGCTTTGGATTCCAGGCGGGCGCCCAGGCTTTCGGCTATGCCCTCTTCATCGTCAACGAGTCGGCCCTGAGCTACCTTAAGAAGAGCCACGGCTGGGCTATCGGGTCCGGCCCGTCCGTGGTGGTCGTCGACAAGGGCTTCGCCAAGTCGATGAACACCACGACCCTCAGCCAGGACGTCTATGCCATGAGCTTCAATCAGCAAGGCCTGATGGCGGGCGCCGGTCTCGAAGGCTCGAAAATCTCGCGGGTCTCCCCCTAGGGCCAGTTCCGCTGATCACCGCCCGCTTCAGCAAGGGCCCGGGAGCCGGCCACCGAGGACGCAGGCCGGCGCAGACGGTCCGGCGACTCGCGAATCTCACCGTAGAACAGATTTCGTTGATCGTCCCCGAGGGTCCTATCTGCGTGGCAGTCTCCCACCACGGTACCTCGCCACGATCTGCGTTCCACGACGGAGCCGCATCGAATAGGGATGTCCGATCCGGCCGGCCCGCTTGATCGCGTCACGATCGTTGGCGCAGGCAATCCGATGCTCCCAGATTACGGCGTCATCATCATCGAGCAGCTCAATCAGATATTGCTCCTCGCGGAGGTCCCGAGGCTGCATCCCGCCGGCAAACGACGCATTTGGCTTCACGGTTCCCACACCTCCGTCCTAGGTCTTGGACACTGCAAAGGCGCTGCACGAACACCACAACTCGGCCAGCTGATCCGCAGGGAATTGATCAGCGACCCCCCGTGAAGCGCGCCTCCAGCCAAAATGTTCCGGCCTTGAAAGAGGCGGTCTTGGCCGGCCTCGGCGACAGCAGGGCCGCTGATCTCCCACTTCCGATTGGCCGCACCGTTGCCCGTCCGGCGGCGTGATCCACGATCCACCGAAGCCAGGTCATTGTTGTGGGTCCTAAACTCAGAGAGCCTCAAGGAATCACCTGATGGCCCGAATCTTCGCGAGATGCCTTTGTCAACGACGATGAGGGCTCTGATGGAGTCCTATTGGTTCAAGACGGGAAGGCGGGCGGTCCGCGCGCGAAAGACGCGTTCGGGAGCC
>DASXGB010000301.1:0-20167 GCA_036489325.1 Caulobacteraceae bacterium | reverse complement strand
GAATGCCGCCGTAGCGATCCACCGCCCTCGGGCCGGCGTTGTAGGCTGCGAGCGCCTTTGACGTGTCGCCGTCATAGTGGTGCATCAGCTGGCCGAGATAGACGACGCCGCCCTCGATATTGGAAGCCGTGTCAGTGGAGTCGACGCCCAGGGTTCGGGCCGTGCCGGGCATGAGTTGCATGGTTCCGCGCGCGCCCTTGGACGAGACGGACTGGGTCTTGTAGTGCGACTCCTGCCAGGCCACTTCGCGGACCAGCCGCTCGTCGACCTGATGGCGTTCGGCGGACTCATGGATGGCCTGGGCGACCTCAGGCGGCGGAGTGGGCGAGGCCGCGCCGTGGCCACCTCGGGGGCGATGTCCCGCTGGTGTCAGGATCAGAGCCGTCGGATGCGCGCCCGGCGACATGCGCTGGGTCGCCCCATCGTAGAGCACCACCGATCCGTCAACGTGGACTTCTTCCTGGGCGCAAGCCGCCCCGGCGGCGAGCATGCCGGCGCTAAAGGCCAGGGCCCAACGGGCCCAAAACGGATTGCCCCCACGCATGTCTCGCGCCCCCGCGATCGACTGAAGCAGCCATCATGCCGCAATCGGCCCGATCATGCAAAAGACCCTCGCTTCCCCCTTCACAACGAGGAAGTCACGACGGCTGCGATGCAGAGGCGCGAAAGGAACCCCGTTTGCCGGGGAGAAGAGAGCAGACGTCGGGACCCTTCCCCCAGATCTGGGGGAAGGGCAAGGCTCAGACTTTCGGCTTGGCCGGCGGCGCCGCTTTGGGGGCGGTCGGGGCGGTCGGGGCCGTCTTCGGCGCGGCCAACGCCTCAGCCTGGGGCTTTGATCCGTTCCATGCCCAGGCGGCGATCTTCCAGTCTCCGCCGGCCTTGGTCAGGGCGAAGGTGAATCCGCCGTGCTCGACCATCGGCTTCTTGTGCTCGCGGTAAAGATAGTCGGCATGGAGCTGGACGTAGGCTGTGTCGCTCTCGGCGTTGGTGACTGAAACCGGGCCCAACCGAATCCGGCCGTCTGTATCGCCATTGGCCTTCGCGTCCTTGACTAGGTCCGCCGCCCAGCTGTCGACTGCGCCCGATCCGCTCCAAATGTGTGGCGCGAAGTCATCGATGATTGTCGGTGCGTCGGCATAGGTAGTTTTGACGCCGGCCATATCGCCCTTGTTGAAATCGTCGATGAACTGGTGAATGGCGGACAAGGGTCCGCTGGCGGCCTTGGCGGCGGCAAGGCTCGGCCCTGACATGGTAAGAAGCGCAAGAGCGGACGCGGCCGCCATAGCGGCGCGACTGTAGGTCATTTGCATAGACGTTCCCCCGTGGGTGTGCGCCGTGGGTTCAGCGCGACGCCAAACCTATAAACCAGCCGAAATCTGTTGTCCCTCCTCGTTGAAGCCTGGCGACCAGGCGCAGCAGATGAGCCCGTGGGCCCGCGCCTGTCGCGCCAGGTCGTCGCGGAAGTCCGGGTGGGCGAGGCCGATCAAGGCCTGAGCCCGCTCTTCCACGGTGCGTCCCTTGAGGTTGGCGGCGCCATACTCGGTAACCACGTACATGACGTCCGACCTAGGGGTCGTGACGATGTCGCCGGGCGTCAGATCCAGAACGATGCGACTCTTGCGCACGCCTTTGCGCTCAAACGTGGACGGCAGACAGATGAATGACTTGCCACCTTCCGAGGCATAGGCGCCGCGCACGAATTGAAGCTGCCCCCCTGTGCCGGTGAGATGCCGGTGACCATCCGATTCGGACACTGCCTGGCCCTGAAGGTCGATGTGGGTGGTGCTGTTGATCGAAACCACCTTGTCGTTGCGCATGATGTTCTGCGGCAGGTTGGTGTGGTCCACCGGGCAGCACAGAAAGTCCGGATTACCGTCGACGGCCTCGAAGAGGCTCTTCGACCCCATGCCAAAGGTGAAGGTGACCTTGCCCTGGTCGGTGGTCTTCCGGACGCCGGTCACGCAGCCGCTTCGATAGAGCTCGACCAGGCCGTCGGTGAGCATCTCAGTGTGGACGCCGAGATCACGCACGCCGGCGTCTTTCAATAACGCGCAGACGGCGTTGGGCATGCCGCCGATGCCGATCTGCAGACAGGCGCCGTCTTCAACTTCGGCGGCGATGAGTCGGGCCACCGCCTTGTCGATTTCACTCGGCGGCGGGTGGGGTAGTTCGCCGGGCGGGTCTCTGTCGCCCTCGATGATGTAGTCGACCTCGTCGATATGGACCCCGTTTTCGAGGCCATGGACGTGAGGATAGCCAGGGACCTCCTCGACGATCACCAGCCGGGCGCGCTCGATGACAGCTCTGAACCACAGGTTGCTGAGGCTGAAGTTGAATACGCCGTCCGCGTCCATTGGCCTCGCGCGAATGACGGCGATGTCCACGGGATCGATGAATCGCCGGTAATAATCAGGCACTTCGCCAAGATTGAGTGGCGTGTAGCCGCACAGGCGTTCGGCGTGTTTGGCCCGTTCGTAGCCGCCGAAATGCCAGCTGAAGGTCCGGAAAACGCGCCCGCTCGGATCGGCTTCGACGTGGGCCAGGGGCCGCAGCGACAGGCAGGTTCGAAACTTGACGTCCGTCAGCTCGGCCACTCGCTCGGCTAGGGCCGCATCGAAAGTGTCCGGCTGGCCCAGCCCACCGGCCAGGTCGATCCACATGCCGGAACGGACGAGGCTCGCCGCTTCGGCCGCGGTGATCCGCCTCGCGGGCGTGTTGGCTCTTTGCCGCATCCGCCTCCCTTTCGTCGTCCTTCCTTATGGACCGACCGCTTCGCGGGTCAATCCGACGGTGCGCCTGTCGTCGCGCGGCTTGCGCCGGGGAAGCGGCCACGCGATATAGGCCTCGGAGATCGGCGATGGGCGGAGGCCTCGCCAACCCGGTCAGGTCCGGAAGGAAGCAGCCGTAACGAGATTCACTCCGGGTCGTCTGCCGGTCTCCACCTTTCCTCTGATAACCTCCGCGAGCCGATCGACCAAAGCCCCATGACCGACACCGTGGTCGAGCCGCAGGACGCCGCCCGGGACGAAGCGACCTCGGACATGTTCGGCGAGGCGACCACGCCCGCGTACACCGTCCTCGCCCGCAAATATCGGCCGAAGACTTTCGCCGACCTGATCGGTCAGGAGGCCATGGTCCGAACCCTGACCAACGCCTTCGCCTCCGGTCGCATCGCCCACGCCTTCATGCTCACCGGCGTGCGTGGCGTGGGCAAGACCACCACCGCCCGCCTTCTGGCCCGGGCCCTCAACTACGAGAGTGAGACCGTCCGCCAACCGAGCGTGACCGATCTGGCGAGCGAAGGACGACACTGCCGCTCGATCCTCGAAGGGCGCCACCTCGATGTCCTTGAACTGGACGCAGCTTCGCGCAGCAAAGTCGACGAGATGAGGGAACTGCTAGACGGGGTACGCTACGCTCCGGCGCAGGCCCGCTACAAAGTCTACATCATCGACGAAGTGCACATGCTCTCGACGGCGGCGTTCAACGCCCTGTTGAAGACGCTCGAAGAGCCGCCGCCGCACGCCAAGTTCATCTTCGCCACCACGGAAATCCGCAAGGTTCCCGTGACCATCCTGTCGCGCTGCCAGAGATACGATCTGCGGCGCGTCGAACCGGAGGTGATCGCCGCCAGCCTGGCGAAAATCGCCGAGGCGGAAGGCTTCTCGATCGAGAACGAGGCTCTGTCGCTGATCGCCAGGGCGGCGGAGGGATCGGTGCGCGACGCCCAGTCCCTGCTCGACCAGGCCCTGGCCCAGGCGGAAGCCGGCGAGCGGGTGGACGCCGCATCGGTTCGCGACATGCTGGGTCTGGCCGACCGAAACCAGACAATTGAACTGTTCGAGAAGGCGGTGCGCGGAGAAGCCGGCCCGGCACTGGAAGCCTGGCGCGCCCTCTACGCCTTCGGCGCCGATCCGGTCACAGTGGTCATGGACATGCTCGAGCATTGCCATGGGGCTTCGGTGGCCAAGGTGCTGGGGCCGGAAGCGCTCGGCCTGCCCAAGGACCAGGCGGCGCGTCTGACGGCCATCGGCGCGGCGCTCTCGGCCGGAACTCTCGCGCGCTTGTGGCAGATGTTGATCAAGGCGCTGGCCGAGACCCGCCTGGCGCCCGACCCAGCGGGCGCGGTGGAAATGATCCTCATTCGCCTGGCCTATGCGGCTGACCTGCCCGGACCTGAAGAGGCGCTGAAGGCCCTTCGTGGCGAGGACGCTGGCGGCTCCCCCCCGATCGGCTCCCCCAGCAGCAGCGGCGGCGGGGCGACCCGGGCCAACCTGGCCTTGGCCCCGTCGGCAGCGCCGAAGTTTCCAGCGCCGCAGACGTTCGAGGACATCGTGCGCCTGATCGACGAGCGCCGCGATATCGGTTTGCGTCTCGACGTCGAGCGCTACGTCCGCCTGGTCAGCTTCCGGCCCGGCGCCATTGAATTCGCGCCCGTACCCGGCGCGCCCAGCAACCTGGCGCATCGTCTCGCCGGCCGACTCAAGGAATGGACCGGCCAGCCGTGGCTGGTGGCGGCCCAGGGCGGCGGCGGGGCCGAGACCTTGATGGAACGTCAGACACGCGCCGTCGCGGAAGCCCACCGGGAAGCTTTGGCCGAACCATTCGTCCAAGCCGTGCTGGCGACATTCCCAGGCACGGAAATCCTCGAAGTTCGACAGCTCGCGGCGTCTGCGACAAACCCCGACAATGCCGATGACCAGGAGGATTGAGTGAAGGATTTGGGATCGCTGATGAAGCAGGCCCAGGCCATGCAGCAGAAGCTGCAGGAGGCTCAGGCCAAGCTCGCCGAGCAGGAAGTCGAGGGCGCGGCCGGCGGCGGCTTCGTGCGCGTCTGGCTTCGTGGCACGGGCGAGATGGCGCGGCTGCACATCGACGAGAGCCTCATCCAGCCGGGCGAAGGCGAGATCATCGCCGACCTCGTCATCGCCGCCTACGGCGACGCCAAGCGCAAGCTCGACGAAGCCCAGGCCGACATGGTGCGCCAGGCGGCCGGGCCGCTGGCCGGGCTTCCGGGCATGCCTAAGCTCTGATGGCCGCTTCGGTCGGGCCGGAGATCGAGCGACTTATCGCCATCCTGGCGAAGCTCCCTGGCCTTGGACCCCGATCGGCCCGCCGCGCCGCCCTCGCCCTGCTCAAGAGGCGCGATCAGCTTATGGCGCCGCTGAGCCAGGCACTTTCCGAGGCCTCGGCGCGGGTCCGCACATGCGGCGTCTGCGGCTCGCTCGACAGCGCCGATCCCTGCGTCGTCTGCGCCGACCGCACCCGCGACGCCGGACTGATCTGCGTGGTCGAGGAAGTTGGGGGCCTGTGGGCCATGGAGCGCGGCGGCGCCTGGCGCGGGCGCTACCATGTGCTCGGCGGCCTGCTATCGGCCATGGACGGGGTCGGCCCCGAAACCCTGCGGGTCGAGGCCCTCGTCCGACGCTCCGCGACGCCGGAGGTGCGGGAGGTGGTGCTGGCGCTACCGGCCACCGTCGACGGGCAGACGACGGCACACTATCTCGTGGACCGGCTCGCCGGCGCGGGGGTTGAGGTGACCATGCTGGCCCGCGGCGTGCCGGTCGGCGGCGAGCTCGACTGGCTCGATGACGGCACCATCGCTCAGGCGCTTCGGGCCCGCCGGCCCGCCTGAAAGAACGCTGCCGGGGTGAACCGCCACGTCGAGAGACTGAAGCGCCACTGGCCAGTCTTCACCATCGCCTGGCTGGGGTCTATCGCGCTCCTCATCGGCGCCTATGCCGCCCTGCCGATCGCCTGGAAGCACTATGAGCGGCACAGGGGCCTCGCCGCCCTGCCCATGGTGACCCGCACCAAGCAGGGCATCCCGGGCGATCCGATCAATTTCGGCCTGGTCGGTTCTGAGGTCGACATAGACTGCGCCTTCGCCGCTGCCGGCTGGCACGCGGCCAATCCGGTGACCCTTCGTTCGAGCATGAAAATCGTCGGCAGCGTCGTGATGCGCCAGCCCTATCCCACCGCGCCAGTGAGTGCGCTCTTCTACCAAGGTCGCCGCGAGGACCTGGCCTTCGAGTTGCCGGAAGGCCGTAGCGCCGACAAGCGCCACCATGTGCGCCTTTGGCGGCTAAGCGGCGTGGCGCCCGACCCGGCCCGCCCATTGTGGCTCGGCTCTGACAGCTTTGATCGGGGTGTCGGCGTCTCGCACTACACGTTTCGGGTCACCCACCACATCGACCCGGACCTCGATAGTGAACGCGATTTCCTGGCCGCAGCCCTGGCGCGCACCGGCCACGTGGAGCGCGATTTGCAGGTCTCCGGCGTCGGACCGATGGTCGCGGGACGGAACGGTGGCGGCGACCTCTATTTCACGGATGGTGAAGTCGAGATCGAGCGATTGAAGACAAACTGCGCCGCGTCTACCGGACCCACTCAGCCGGCTCATGTTGAGAGCCCGTGGCAGGTCCAGCTCCGCGACGCCGTCTGGCGGCTAGTACGGCCGATCAACCGTTGGTTCAGCGGTTCGGAAGACCCGGGTCAGAGCCACGGCGCCAGCGGTTCGCGTGCAAGCATCTCCTCATAGGTCGGCCGCCTCCGGATCATGGCGAAGGCGTCGCCCCGGACCAGCACTTCGGGCGCCAGCGGCCGGCTGTTGTATTCGCTGGCCATGACCGCGCCATAGGCGCCGGCGGTGAGGAAGGCCACCAGATCGCCCGCCTCCATCGGCGGCAGGCGCCGTTGCCGGGCGAAGGTGTCGCCGCTCTCGCAGACAGGCCCGACGATGTCGTAGGCGTCCTCGCCGCCGGCGCGCCTCCGCACGGGCCACACGGCGTGCCACGCATCGTACATCGCCGGCCTCAGAAGGTCGTTCATGGCCGCGTCCAGGACGAGGAAGCGGCGGCCATCGGGCCGGACATTGATGTGTTGAACGCGAGCCACCAGGATTCCGGCGTTGGCCGCGAGGACCCGCCCCGGTTCGAAGGCGAACTCGGCCGCGAATCCCTCGAACACACGCGCCGTCATGGCCGCAAAGCTGTCCGGGCTCGGCGGATCGGTCTGATTGAAATAGGGCACTCCCAGGCCGCCGCCTAGGTCGAGCCGTTCAACCCGGAGGCCCTCGCCGCGCAGGCGTTCGGCCAGGCCACGCAGGCGGGTGAAAGCGTTCTCGAGCGGCGCCAGCTCGGTGATCTGGCTGCCGATATGGCAGGCGAGGCCGATCATCGCGACGTGCGGGTCTGCCGCGGCCCGGGCATAGAGCGCCGGCGCTTCGTCGAAGGCGACGCCGAACTTGCTGGCTGACTCGCCCGTCGAGATCTTGGCGTGACCGCCGGCGCTCACATCCGGATTGAGGCGCAGCGCCAGTGTGGCTCCCACGCCAAGGTCGCCGGCAAGCCGCGAAACCAGGGCGAGTTCAGGCGCCGACTCGACGTTGATCTGGCGCACGCCAACTTTGAGCGCGAAGGCGATCTCGGCCTCACTCTTGCCAACGCCGGAAAAGACAATCCGCTCGGCCGGAACGCCGGCCGCAAGGGCTCGGCGAATCTCACCTTCCGAGACGGTGTCAGCCCCGGCGCCCAGCTTCGCCAGGGTGTGCAGGACTGACAGGTTCGAATTCGCCTTCACCGCATAGGCGATCAGCGGCTCACCAAGACCGGCATGCGCCGCCAGGGCGCCTTGGAAGACCTTGAAGTGCCGCTCCAGCGTGGCCGTCGAGTAGACGTAGACCGGCGTTCCGACCTCGGCCGCGATCGCGGCGATCGGGACCTGTTCGCAGCAAAGCTCGCCGTCTCTGACCTCGAAGTGATTCATCGAGGCAAGGACACTATTGCGGCGATGCGGGCGGCAGGGTTGGCGCTTCCGCGGCCGGCGGCGCCACTGGCTCAACCGATGGCCCCGAGGGGTTCTGCGGCGCGACGTCCGGAAGCGGCTCCGGCTCGCTATCGTCGGTTTTCGCGGTCTTGGCCGCGGCCTCCGCAGCCTTCTCAGCATGGTATCTGGCCTTGGCCTTCTCGCCGAACAAAGGCGCCGGCTGGTCGAGCGTGCCAACCTTGGCGCAGCCGGCCAGGGCCAGCGTGGCGGCCAGAACAAAAATGACGGGGGCGCGCGAGTTCATGCGAGGCGCTCCTTCCAGCGGGAGATCTGGATGCGGACTTGGGATGGGGCGGTTCCGCCGTAGCTGGTGCGGCTGGCGGCCGAAGCGGTCGGCGCGAGCAGGGACCGAGCCTCGTCAGTGAGGCGCGGATCCAGGGAATGGAGCTCGCTCAGCGGCAGGTCGGCGAGCCCGACACCCAGTTCATCCGCCCGGCGGACGGCCCGACCGACCAGATGATGGGCCTCGCGGAACGGCAGGTCCGCCTCGCGCACGAGCCAGTCGGCGAGATCGGTGGCCGTGGCGTGGCCGGCCGTGGCCGCTCGCGCCATAGCTTCGGTGTGGACGGTGAAGTCGGCGATCATCCCGGTCATCGCCGCCAGCGAGAGGAAAAAGGCGTCGAACGCCTCGAAGGTCGCCGCCTTGTCCTCCTGCATGTCCTTGCCATAGGCGAGCGGCAGGCCCTTCATCACCACGGCCAGGTTCGCGAAGCCCGACAGAATCCGTCCGACCTTGGCGCGCACCAACTCGGCCGCGTCCGGATTTCGCTTCTGCGGCATGATCGATGAGCCGGTGGTGAAGGCGTCGGAAAGGGAGACGAAAGCGAACTGCGGAGTCACCCACAGTACGATCTCCTCGGCCAGGCGCGAAAGGTGCATGGCGCTGATTGCGGCCGCCGCCAGGGCCTCGAGGGCGAAGTCGCGGTCGGACACGCTGTCCAGGGAGTTGGCCGTAGGTTGATCGAAGCCGAGGACCTGGGCGGTCATGTCGCGATCTATGGGGAACGAGGTCCCCGCCAGAGCCGCCGCGCCAAGGGGGCACTCGTTCATCCGCGCCCGCGCGTCGGCAAAACGGGAAGCGTCGCGGCCGATCATCTCCACATAGGCCATCAGGTGGTGGCCGAACGTCACCGGTTGCGCCGCTTGCAGATGAGTGAAGCCGGGCATCAGCGTGTCGGCATGTCGCTCGGCCTGGTCGAGGAGCGCACGTTGCAGATCCTCGAGCGCCGCGATGGCCTGGTCGCAGGCCGCTCGCGTCCACAGGCGAAAGTCCAGCGCCACCTGGTCGTTGCGCGAGCGTGCGGTGTGCAGACGCCCGGCCGCCGGACCGATCAGTTCGGCGAGGCGCGCTTCGACGTTCATGTGGATGTCTTCGAACTCGGCCCGGAACGGAAAAGTCCCAACGGAGATCTCCGCCTCGATGGTGGTAAGACCGCCCTGGATCGCCGCCTCGTCCGCCCTCGAGATCACGCCGACCGCCGCCAGCATGGCCGCATGGGCTCGCGAGCCGGCGATATCCTCCCCGGCCAGGCGCCTGTCGACATCGATCGAAACGTTGATCGCCTGCATCGCTTCGGAAGGCTTGGCGGAGAAGCGCCCGCCCCATAGAGAGTGACCGGCCTTGGCGGAGTTGTCGGTCATATGAACAGAGTTCCGTACGCCCTGGCGGCGACCCTGGCGCTTCTATACGGCGTGTCTGGCTGTTCCAAGCCGGGCGGCGACCTGAGCGCCCTGGCGAAAGGGTCCATGGCCGCCCTCAAGCCCACGACCCATCCCCAGCCCGTCCCCGCCGTCGCCTTCAAGGACGCCGAGGGCCAGCCGCACACGTTGGCCGAATTCAAGGGCAAGGTGACGGTGGTCAACCTGTGGGCGAACTGGTGCCCGCCCTGCAAGGCCGAGATTCCGTCGCTCGCGAAGCTGGCCGAGGCCGAGGCTGGAAAGCCGCTCGCCATCGTACCGATCAGCGTCGGCAAGGACGCCGACGAGGTGGCGGGCAAGACGTTCATCGCCGCTCATCCGCCGCTGAATTTCTACACCGAGCCGACCTACAGCTTCGCCTTCGCCCTAAAACCACCGGCGGAGGACATGCCAACAACCATCATCTTCGACCGCCACGGCGTCGAGCGAGCCCGGCTTGCGGGTGGGGCGGACTGGTCCAGCGCCGATGCGCAGGCCGTGATCAATGAGCTTCTGGCCGAGAAATAGGACCGGCTTCAGGCCGGCTTGCGCCATTCCATGAGATCAAACCAGGGTGCGCGGGCGTAGAGCCACGCTTCCTCCTCGCCATAGCCATCAACCGGCGTCAGGTCCTTGTACGATACGAGCGTGAGGCCGGCAGCGAGATAGGCCTGCACATAAGCACTGAGCGGTCGGTGCCAGTTGCGCACCCGGATGTTTGCCCATTCGACCCATTCCCACCATTCGTCGAGGTAGCGATCCAGCGCGAATTCAACGGCTCGCCCCTCGGCGTCCCGCCGCCAGCCCCTGTTCATGCCGGCGCTGATAACGGGCGTCAGATTGGCCGCCAGCAGCGTCCCGCCGGGCGAGAGCACGCGCGCCATCTCGGCGATCGCCGTGCGAAAGTCGGTGATGTCGATCAACGTCAGGCACGTGACGGCAAGATCGAAGCTGGCGTCGGCAAACGCGAGGCGCTCCGCGCCACCCACCCGATAGTCGCCGGCCGGGTCGCGCCGGCGCGCCTCTGCGATCATGGCTTCGGTGGGATCGATGCCCACGGTCTCTATGCCAAGCGCCTGCATCAGACGGCACACCCGGCCCTCGCCGCAACCGACATCGAGGGCCCGGCGGAAGCGGCTGTCGGACAGGCGAGCGCGCAATGCCGGATCGAGCACGAAGCGGCGCCCGCGATCCCCTTGCTCGCCCATGTTGGCGATCCAGGCCGATGCGGACGAGTCCCAGTCGGCGCCGTCCGTGCTCATGCGACGTTTTCCCGAAGTCCTAAAAGGGGACGTCGCTCTTCACGGGCGGTCCTGGCGGCGGCGGGGCTTCGGTGGCCCCCCCCTTGCCCGGCGCGGTCGGCTTCTCGGTGGGCGAGGCGAGGATCTGGTCGATGTCGCCGCCGGACTTGGCGGCGTTGGATTGCACTTGTTGCGCCTCGGCGGTCTTCTCCTGGATGGCGTCCGAATTGTCGCCTTCGTCGGCCGCGGTGGTGTTGTCGGCGGTGTTGCTGGCCGGCGGCGGCGCCGGCAGCTCGACGATCGGCTTGGCCGTCAGGGTGTCGGCGCTATCGGCGCTGTCGGCGGCGGTCCCGCCCAGGTCCGGCGCCCCGGTGTCTTTCCAGGCCGCGCGCATGCCAAGGCCCACGCCGACAAAGGCGAGGAGCACCAGCGCCGCTCCCATGCCGAGCGCCAGCGGCCGCGGCGGCAGGGCGATGGGGCCATGTTCGGTCCATGACGAGGCCATTGTCTTTGCGAGAAACCTTCAGCACACCAATCGTGAAGCCGATCTTACCGCGCCGGCCGACGGGCGGGAACCCGCCGGCTCTCGCCTTGGCCCGAAGATCGTGGTCACATTCGGCCAGGAACCGCGGAGGAGACGTCCATGAGCGGGACAAATCGTCAGATCGTCCTTGCCGAGCTGCCTCAGGGCAAACTCGAGCCGGGCCACTTCGCCCTGAGAACGGGCGAGCGGCCTTCGCCGGCGGACGGGGAAGTGTTGGTGAAGTCGCTCTACGTCTCGCTCGACGCGGCCAACCGGGCCTGGATGCAGGGCGCCACCTATCGTTCGGCTTTGAAAGCCGGTGACGTCATGGCCGGCGGGTCGCTGGCCGAGGTGGTCGAGAGCCGGTCCGCGGGCCTCTCGCCCGGTGATCTGGTGTTCGCTGACACCGGTTGGCAGGAATGGGCGGTGACGCCTGCCCGCGGCCTCGCGCCTTTGGCGCGAATTGAGCCCTTGACCCACCTGCTGAGCGTTTTCGGAGTCGCCGGGCTCACCGCCTACTTCGGATTGCTGGACTGCGGGCGGCCGAAGGCTGGGGAGACTGTGGTGGTGTCGGCGGCCGCGGGCTCGGTGGGCTCGCTGGTCGGCCAGATCGCCAAACTCAAAGGCTGTCGCACGGTGGGGATTGCCGGCGGGGCGGCGAAATGCGCCTTGCTGGAACGCGATCTCGGCTTCGACGCGAGCGTCGACTACAAGTCCGGCGACACCCGCCGCGCCCTGCGCGCGGCTTGCCCGGACGGGATCGACGTCTATTTCGATAACGTGGGCGGGGATGTTCTCGAAGCCTGTCTGTTCAACATGAACCTGCACGGCCGCATCGCCTGCTGCGGCGCTGTGTCGCAGTACGACGGTGCGGCTCCGGCCCACGGTCCGCGCGGCGTGCCCGGCCTGATCGTCACCAAGCGGCTGACGATGACCGGGTTCGTCGTCATGGATTTCTACGCCAAACGAGAGGCCGCTCTGGCCGATCTCAAATCCTGGGTCGATGCCGGAAAGATCAAGGTTTGCGAGGACATACAGGAAGGCCTCGAAAGTCTTCCGACGGCGCTGATCGGTCTGCTCGCCGGCGATAATTTCGGCAAAAGGATGGTCAAAGTCGTCTGAAGCCTGACCAGTAGATGAACGGCGGCTGACTGACGGTTTCAGCCTTTCTTCAATCTCTCTGCGCCATGGTGCGCCCTTCGGCCACATTTCGTGGACGGTCGAGTTGGTGCAGGGAGAGGCCCTGATGTCTGATCAGGCCCATCACATAGACTGGGAATTCATGGACAGCGACGTCGCTCGCGGCATCCGCGCCGGCGACTTCGTATCGGCAGCGGCCGGAGGCCTCCCGATCTACCGCGTCATGAGCCTCGATCAGGGCCGCGCCTGGCTGCGCGACGTAGAAACCGGCGCCGATCAGGTGACCCCACTCACCCTCTTCCACTGGAAAGCTGGCGGGCGTCTCTGAGCCTCACCCGGCTGGGGTGAACTCCACCGGCATCGATTTGATCGCATAAACGAAGTTGTTGGGCGCGGCCTCGCTGGGCCCCGCCTGATGGATATCCGGAAACCGCGCCAGCATCTGGCGATAGGCCGTCTCCAACTGGATCTGCGCCACCCGCTTGCCGATGCAGGTGTGCGGCCCGTAGCCGAAGGCAATGTGCTTGTCGGCGTTGGCTCGCGTCACATCCAGCCGGTCGGGATCGGCGAACACCTCCGGATCGCGGTTGGCCGAGCCGTAATACATGATCACCTTCTCGCCTTGGGCCACCGTCTGTCCGGCGATCTCGACGTCCGTGGTGGCCGTCCGTCGCATGTAGATCACCGGGCTCACCATCCGGATGAACTCATTGACCGCGCCGGAGAGCAGCTCCGGTCTGGCGATCAATTTCGCCTTTTCGTCCGGAAAGTCCGTCAGAAGGCCCATGGTCCCGCTGATGGTGTTGCGGGTGGTGTCGTTACCGGCAAAGACGATCAGGAGCCACGAGCCGTCGAGATATTCATCGGCCAGGAACTCACCGTCGAGCTGAGCCCGGGCGATGGCGCTCATCAGGTCCTCGCGAGGATCCTCGCGCCGCTTGCGCAGCATGTCGCGGCCGTATTCGAACATCTCGTCGATGGCCGCCCGGAAAGCGTCGATGAAGGCCTTGGCTTCCGGCGGCAGCTCAGTGATCGCGGCCTCCGGCGCCTCCGTGTCGCCCGCCCGCTCGGCGGCGAAGGAATTGGCCAGCTCCAGGAAATGCATCCAGGTGAGGAACTTCGGCCGATCGGCCTGGGGCACGCCCAGGATTTCGCACAGGGTGAAGAGGGGCAGCTGGGCCGACAGCTGGGGAACCAGGTCGCAGCGGCCCATGGGCGCCATCGCGTCCAGCAGCCGGCTCGTTTCGCCCTCGATCCGGTCGGTCAGTCCGCGCAGATAGGACGGGGTGAAATAGGGCATGTGTTCGCGCCGCAGCTGCAGATGCGCGGGCGCGTCCATGTTGATCATCGCGTCGAGCGAGGCCCTGGCGAGCTGGGACTCGGGCCGGCCGATGTGAGCCATCAGGATGCCGCCCTTCTGCGAGGAGAAGGTCACCGGATCGCCATTGACCCGCATGACGTCATGGTAGCGGGTCAGGGCCCAGAAGCCCGCGCGCTCGCCGGGTTCGTCGCTCCATGAGATCGGCGCGTTCTGGCGCATCCAGGCGAAGTCTTGCACCGGCGGTCCGGCGCGGAACTCGTCGGGATTCCACAGGGCCACCGGCGGCGGGGGATAGACCGGCCTGTGCGCCGGCCCCTTGCGTGTGTCCGTCTCGACCGTGTCGCTGATCAGTTGCATGACCGCCTCCCGATAAGCAGATCCGTTAGCCTAGCGCGTCTTGACGCGGCGGGAGGCAAGCCTAGGCCTCCGCCAGCTCCGGCTCGCGCACGGATTGAGTCGGCTCAGGCGCCGGAACGGCGTGTGGCTTCGAAAAGCGCATCGCTCCGTCCTCCAGCTTGCCGAAGCGGAATTCGAGCATGTCCAGGGCGTAGTTCTGGTGCACGCGCCAAGGGACTTCACGCCCCTGCTTTGGCAGCCTGTCGAGGGCTCGCTGCACATAGCCGGAGGAGAAACTCAGCCAGGGTTCCGACGCCATGTCCGGATTCTCGACCACCGGGCGGCATTCGGTGAGGCCCTTGCGTTTCATGTGGTTGAGAAGCCGGCAGAGGTAGCCGGCGGTGAGATCCGCTTTCAGGGTCCAGGAGGCGTTGGTGTAGCCGAAGCTGGATGCCAGGTTGGGCACGCCGGAATACATCATTCCCTTATAGCTGAAGCACTTGGGCAGCTCGACGCGGGTTCCGTCGACCGTGACCTCCACGCCGCCCACCAGCTGCAGCTCGAGACCGGTGGCTGTGACGACCAGGTCAGCCGGCAGTTCGCGACCCGACTTCAGCAAAACCCCATCTTGGGTGAAGCGCTCGACGGTGTCGGTAACCACCTCGGCCGAACCGTTCTTGATCGCCTCGAACAGATCGGCGTCCGGCACCAGGCAGAGGCGTTGGTCCCAGGGGTTGTAGCGAGGGGTGAAGTGGGTGGCGACGTCATAGTCGGGTCCCAGCTGGGCGCGCACCATGTCCAGGATCGCAGCCTTGACCTTGGCCGGCTGCTTCCGGGTCATGTTGTAGAACCACAACTGCATCAGCACGTTGCGCCAGCGGACGATGGCATAGGCAAGCTTGGCCGGCAGGCGTCGGCGCAGGCGATTGGCGAAGTCATCCTCCGCCGGGCGCGAAACGACATAGGTTGGCGAGCGCTGCAGCATCACGACATGGGCCGCGTCGTGGGCCATCTCGGGCACGAGGGTCACAGCCGTCGCCCCGCTGCCAATCACCACCACCCGCTTGTTGCGGTAGTCGAGGTCCGAGGGCCAGAACTGCGGGTGAACAATCTGGCCCTGAAAGGCCTCTTCGCCCGGGAACTCCGGCCTGTAGCCCTTGGCGTAGTTGTAGTAACCGGCGCACATGTGCAGGAAATTGCAGGTCACCAGTTCCGGCGCTGCGGCCTCGCCGTGCGTGAAGGTGACTGTCCAGCGCGAGGCGGCCGAATCCCACGACGCCTTGCTCACCCGCCGTCCGAATTGGATGTGACGCTCGAGGTCATGGTCGCGGGCTGTCTCGGCCAGGTAGTTCAGGATGGAGGGGCCGTCAGCGATCGCCTTGGCTTCGGTCCAGGGTCGGAAAGCAAACCCCAGGGTGAACATGTCCGAATCCGAGCGCACGCCCGGATAGCGGAACAGGTCCCAGGTGCCGCCCATCGCCTCGCGCGCCTCGAAGATCGCAAACGTCCGTCCGGGGCAGCGGGTCTTGATGTGATAGGCCGCACCGATGCCGGAGATTCCGGCGCCGACGATGAGGACGTCGTAGTGTTCCATCCTTGACTCTCGATCCTTCATATGGGCGCTGCGGGCTGTCGCGGCGAGCATAAGTTATCGCCATTTACTTACATTCCGGCGCGAGCAAAAGTCGAAACAGGTAAGCAGACGTCGCTTCGGGCGGCGGGGGCGGAGAAACCAGCGAAGTGGCCTCGGCCCAGGACATAACCAACCGCAATCAGATCACCGTCGCCCTGATGGCCGCGACGCTGATGAACACGCTGGATTCGACGATCGCCAATGTCGCCCTGCCACACATTCAGGGCAGCGTCTCGGCGGCGGCCGATCAGATCACCTGGGTGCTCACGTCCTATATCATCGCCGCGGCGATCATGACCCCCCTCTCAGGGTGGCTGGCCATGAAGATCGGCCGAAAGCGGTTGCTGCTGGCCTCGATCGCCTCCTTCACCATCGCCTCGATGCTGTGCGGCATCGCGACGAGCCTGCCCGAGATTGTCCTCTTTCGCCTGATCCAGGGCATCGCCGGCGCCTCGACTATTCCGGTCTCCCAAAGTGTGATGCTGGATGTCTATCCCCAGCGCCAGATCCCCACAGTGATGGCGATATGGAGCTCGGCCGTGATCCTTGGGTCGATTTTGGGGCCGGTGCTCGGCGGCTGGCTCACCGAAAACTACACCTGGCGGTGGGTGTTCTACATCAACGTCCCGATCGGGATCATCGCCTACCTTGGCCTGCAGGTTTTCATGGCCCATGACCCCGGCGGGCGGCAGCGGCCGTTCGATTTCCTGGGTTTTGGCGGGCTGGTCACCTTCGTCATGGCGTTCCAGCTGATGCTCGACCGGGGCCCCAGCCAGGACTGGTTCGATTCGAAGGAGATCTGGCTGGAAGCGGCGTTCTCCATCATCGGTATTTGGGTGTTCCTCATCCAGACCTTCACCTCCAAGGAGCCGTTCTTCCACCGCGACCTGGCCCGCGACCGCAATTTCGTCGCCACCACCGTGTTCGGCTTTTTCGTTGGCGCGCTCCTCTTTTCCAGTTCTGCTCTGCTGCCATCGATGATGCAGAACCTGATGGGGTTTACGGCGTTTGAAAGCGGCATCGCCAGCATGCCCCGCGGTGTCGGCTCACTCATCGCCTTCATCGCCGTCCCCTTCCTGCTGCAGCGATTCGGCGCGCGCCCGGCGCTGATCGCCGGCCTGATCCTTTCCGCCGTGGCGCTCGTCCAGATGAGCCGCTTCGATCTCCTGATGACGGCCGAACCGATCATGATCAGCGGCTTCATCCAAGGTCTGGGCACCGGCCTGATGTTTGCGCCGCTCACCGTCCTGGCCTACGCGACTTTGGCGCCGATCCATCGGACCGAAGGAACCATTGTCTCCACCATGGTTCGAAGTCTCGGCTCCAGCGCCGGCATCTCGATCCTGCAGGCCGGCGTGCTGCGCGAGTCGGCTCTGGCTCACAACGTCCTGGCCGACCACACCATTCCCAGCGATCCAGCCTTCGCCGCTTCGCTGCCGGGTCTTCTCAATCCCAACACGCCGCTAGGCGTCGAAGCGTTGAATGGAGAGGTCACCCGCCAGGCCACGATGATCGGCTACGACGTCAATTTCACTCTGATGATCGCCATGGTGGTGGTGATGGCGCCGCTGCTTCTGATGTTGCGGACGCCACCCCCGGCCGCGACCGTTGAGACCGTCGAGCCGACTCACTGACGCCACGAGGCGTCTGCTTGCCAGACTCCTGGGGTTATGACCTCATGAACTCCAGTCTAGCCGGGGGGCGCGATGGCGGCGGCGGAAGCGGTCCAAACGGCGGAGAGCCGGCGCCTCAGTGTGGCGGTCGTGCCGCTTCTCGCCCTTGCGGTGTTCATCCAGTACATCGACCGCGGCAACATCGCCACCGCCGCGCCGCTCATCAAAGGCGAGCTACACCTGACGGCGGCGCAGATTGGCCTGCTGATCTCCGCCTTCTATTTCACCTATACGCCCGGAAACCTACTCAGCGGCTGGCTCGCTCATCGCCTTAACGCCTACCGCACCCTGGCGCTGGGCCTGGCGCTCTGGTCGGCGGCGACGGTCGCCACGGGCCTGGCCGGATCGTTCGTGACCCTGCTGCTTCTGCGCCTCGCGTTGGGGCTCGGCGAAAGCGCCTTCTTCCCGTGCAGTTCGCGGCTGTTGGCCCAGCATCTGCCGCCGGCGAGGTTGGGCGCCGCCAACGGTCTCATCGGGATCGGGCTCGCGCTCGGGCCCGCGGTGGGCACCTGGGCGGGCGGCAATCTCATGGCCGTATCGGGCTGGCGTGCATCGTTCCTGATTTTTGGCGTTGCCTCGGTCCTCTGGCTTTTGCCCTGGCGCGCCGTCACGCGGGACCTCAACGTCGCCGATCTGACCGAGCCGCGCGCGCCCTCGCCGTCCTACTTCGAGGTCATCAGACGGCGCGAACTGTGGGGAGCATCGCTGGGCCATTTCTGCGGCAACTACGCGTTCTATTTCGTGATCTCGTGGCTGCCGCTGTACCTCGTCCAGGAGCGCGGATTTTCGATGACTGAAATGGCCGGCCTGGCCGGCATGATCTATGCCGTCTACGCCGTCAGCTGCCCTCTTTCGGGCTGGCTGGCCGACCGATGGATGCTGGCCGGCGCCAGCGCCAACAGGGCGCGCAAGACCGTCATGATTTCGAGCCTGCTGGTTACCTGCGTGAGCCTGGTCGGCGGGGGCTTCGCCAGCGGACCGGTGACCATCGCCTGCCTGTTCGCCGCGGCGGTGGGGTTTGGGCTGGGAACCTCGTCGATGTACGCCATCTCCCAGACGTTGGCGGGGCCGAACGCGGCCGGCAAATGGATGGGCTTTCAGAACTGCGTCGGCAATATCGCCGGCATCGTCGGGCCGGTAATCACCGGCATCGTCGTGGACCAGACCGGCAGCTTCGCCTGGGCGTTCATCATCGCCGGCTGCGTCGCTCTGCTTGGCGTGGTCGGCTGGGGCGTCATCATTCCCAAGGTGGCGCCGCTGGAGTGGCGCGCCTGACCGTGGAACTTTCGCCTCCGTGGCGATATTCTAGCGTCAGAGGCTGTTTCGATGGTGAGGCTGACCGTCGCGATCGCGATCCTGGCGCTGGCGGGAGCCGCCGCGGCCGCGCCGGCGCGTCACCATCTGGCGCCTGCCGGTCATCATCACGTCGATCGCCAACACATTCGACAGCATCTTTCCGTAGACATGCGTGACGATGGCCGGGGGACCTCGAGTCGCTACGCCTCGCGAACGCCTGGACAGATCCACCTCAAGCCAAGCGTCGACACCCGGTTCGGCCACGGCGCCGTGGCGTCCTTCGGTTACCATCCGGGCGTCGTCCCGCCGACGCTGGGGCCGCATGAGCTCAATGGCGCGGCCGAGCCTCAACTGGGCCATTCGGAAAGCTCCGCTGGAGTCACCGTCAAGATTCCCCTCTGACCGGTAGAGCCACTTCGCCGCCGCCTATCGCCCCTGCAACCCGGCGTTCGCAATCGCGTTACAGTATCGCGTCACGTTACTCTTGGTGGCGCTCGTAATTGGGGTAGAGATCATCTCCCAAGCGGAACCGTTGGACTGAGCTGTGACAACAACGGGGTGACGATGAAGGCCGCGCTCCTCCTGATGGCCGTGGCATCTGCTTGCGCCGGGCAAGCAACCAGCGCGGAATTCGTGCATACCCGGGCGGCCGCCCGGCCGGTGATCGTTGAAGCGCCCCCATGGCGTCGTCATTTGACTCTCTTTCAACTTCGCCTTTCGTTATTCCGGCGAAGCCAGCCACAGGAATCGCTCAACAATTCTCTCTCCGGCGCGCGTCTCTACGCCCTGCACGCAGGCAAGGAACCCAGACCTCGCCCCAGCGTCGACACCCGTGTCAATGAGTTGGGCGAAGGGGCTGTGGCCTCGATCGGCTATCACCCTGGCGTGATTCCAAGCACCCTCGGCCCTCACGAACTCGACGGCGCGGCCGAGCCCCAGCTGGGACACAGCGAGAGCGCCGCCGGCGTGAGCATCAAGATTCCGCTCTGAGCGCTCTCCCAAGCCCGATGCGGCGGCGCCATAAGCTCAGGCTTGGGAGGAAGCCCGCATGTCCGAGACCTTCGAGGGCGGCTGCGCCTGCGGTGAGGTGCGCTACCGCCTGACCTCGCACCCGATGTTCAACCACTGCTGCCATTGCCTCGATTGCCAACGCCAGACCGGCAGCGCCTTCGTGCTCAACGCCCTGATCGAGACCGATCGCATCGAGATCCTGAAGGGCGCGCCAACGCCCACCACCGTCCCCACCGACAGCGGTCGCCCGCACGACATCTGGCGGTGCCCGACGTGCCTGACTGCCCTCTGGAGCGACTATGGCCGCCGCCCAGCCTTGCGGTTCGTGCGCATGGGCACGCTGGACGACCCGTCGGCGCTTTCGCCGGACGTCCATATCTTCACGCGAAGCAAGCAGCCGTGGGTTGGCCTGCCAGCGGACGTTCCGGCGTTTGAAATCTACTACGACATGGAAAAGCTTTGGCCGGCCGAAAGCCTTGCTCGCCGGCG
>DASXGB010000005.1:0-6708 GCA_036489325.1 Caulobacteraceae bacterium | reverse complement strand
CTGGTCAGCGACCTCACCCTGGACCCCACCGGGCCGGGGAACACGCTTCGGCCATTCAATTCGGTCCGTGACGCCTTCAACTATGCTCCCTTCCAATACTTCCAGCGCCCGGACCAACGCTGGTCGGCGGGCGTCTTCGCCCACTACCAGGTCGCCCCGGCGGTGGAGCTCTACGCCGACGCAATGTTCATGGACGACATCACTGCGGAGCAGCTCGCGCCGAGCGGTCTCTTCTCCTCGGTCCCGTTCGCGATCGCCTGCACGAACCCGATGCTCTCCGCGGCCGAGGCAAAGGCGTTCTGCGCCAACGCCAACGTCCCTCCAGACGGCACAGCACTCGTCGTGATCGGTCACCGCGACGTGGGCGCGCCCAGCCGCGAGTACCGCCTGACGCATGAGGACTGGCGCATCGTCGCAGGGGCGCGCGGCGCGTTTGGCGACTGGCGCTATGACATCTCGGCCCAGATCTCCTCAGTGGCCATCACTCAACTCGATCTGCACGATGTCTCCCTGACCCGCGCGGCGGACGCGCTGGACGTTGTCAGCTCAGGCGGCCAGCTCGTCTGTGCGTCAGGTAATCCCGGCTGTTCGCCCTACGACGTTTTCCAATCGGGCGGGGTCTCGCCGGCGGCCTTGGCCTACATCGACGGTTCCGGCCGGGCGAGCGGCGGGACGAGCGAGGCCGTGGCAAGCGCCAACCTCTCCGGCGATCTCAGGCGATGGGGCGTGAAAAGCCCCTGGGCCGACGAGGCCGTCGGCGTCGCCATCGGCGCCGAATGGCGACGCGAGACCCTGGACTATGCGCCGGACGCTGAGCTCGCCAGCGGTGACCTGGCCAGCCAAGGCGTTGGCGCTCCGGCGGTGAACGGCGGCTTCAGCGTGTCTGAGATCTACGCAGAGGCTCGTGCGCACCTTGCCCAGGATCGCGGACCGCTCATGCGCGATCTGAGCCTCGAGGGCGGTTATCGGCTCTCCTGGTATCAGAACGCCGGTTTGGCCCAGACCTACAAGGCCGGCCTGACCTGGACGATCAATGGCGATCTCGCGCTGAGGTCGAGCTTCAATCACGCGGTGCGGGCGCCCAACGTGGTGGAGCTCTTCACGCCGGCCTCGTTGGGTTTCAATGGCCTCGACTTTGATCCGTGCGCCGGAGCCAACCCGGTGGCCGACCAGCAGAACCCCTTTGCCACCCAGGCGAATTGCGCCAGGACCGGCGTGTCGTCTGCCCAATACGGCCATATCGCCATCAGCCCGGCGGGCTACAACGCTCTGGTAGGCGGCAATCCCGACCTCCGTCCCGAAGTCGCGGACACCTGGACACTCGGGCTCGACGCCACGCCCGCCGCCGTTCCTGGCTTCAGCCTGACCCTCGACTACTACCACATTCGCGTTGCCGGTGTGATCGCGACCATCGATCCGGACATCGTGATCGAACAATGTCTGGAGACCGGCAACCCGTTCCTGTGCGCTCAGGTCCACCGCGAGCCGGGAACAGGATCTCTGTGGATCGGCGCAGATGGCTATGTCAGCAGCCTCTACGAGAACACTTCGTCGCTCACGACGCGGGGGCTCGACGTGGCGTTGCACTACCGCCGGCCGCTTCCGACCGTTGGGGGGCGCATGCTCGGAAGCACGACCCTCGACTTGAATGGGACTTGGCTGATGGCGCTGACGACGGTCACCGAGCCCGGCGCGCCAGCTTTCAACTGCGCGGGCTACTATGGCCTGAACTGCGGCGATCCGGTTCCGCGCTGGCGGCATGTTCTCAGAATCGGCTGGGAGACGCCCTGGAAGTTCGATCTATCGCTCGCCTGGCGTTACGTCAGCCCAGTGATCATCGCCGCCGCCTCGCCCAATCCGGTGCTGAGGGTCCCCTTTGATCAGGCTGATTATCGCCTGGGATCGCGGAGCTACATCGACCTCAGCTTTAACTGGCGCGTGACCAATCGCGTCGAGCTGAGAGCCGGCGTGAATAACGTCTTCGATGTCGACCCGCCTGTCATCGGGTCGGATTTTCAGACCGGAGTCGCGGCCAACTCGAACACCTATCCCGGTGTCTACGACGCCTTAGGCCGGTGGATTTTCCTTGGCCTGACGGCGCGGATGTAGCGCTGAGTCGTTCTCCGTGGGTGGGCCGCGCCTCACCCCCCGAAGGCTTGATCCATGATCCTGGCCAGTTGGACGTCGAGTTCCGTCACCCCGCCGGCGTCGTGGGTCGCTAGCATAACCTCGACCCGGTTGTAGACGTTGGACCACTCCGGGTGGTGGTCGAGCTTTTCCGCCGCCAGCGCGATGCGGCTCATCCAGGCGAAGGCCGTCGCGAAGTCGACGAACCGGAAGCTGCGCTGGATGGCGTCCCGCCCTTCGGCCGCCGACCAGAGCGGCAAGGCTTCCAGCGCCGCTTGGGCGCCGATCTTCTCGGGTCTGGTCATGGCCTCGCCGCTTCGGTTGCCTCGAACTGAAGACCGGTGGCGGCGGAGAGATCCGCCAGGGCCTGGGCCTCGCTCACCACCTTGATCGCCGTCATGCCGACCATGGCGGCGCCCTTGCAGTTGATCCCCAGGTCATCGAGGTAGAGGCACTTCTCGGCGCTCACGTCGAGCGCCTCGCACATCAGCCGGTAAATGGCCGGGTCGGGTTTGCGCACCCCGGCCTTCGAGCTTTCGATCACGACGTCGAAGAGAGCCATGATCGGCGCTGTCCTGGACGCGCCGTCGGGGCTGTCGGCCATGCCGGGGCCATGGCCTTGGGCCATGTTGTTGGTGATGCAGCCCACACGGTAGCGCGTCTTGCAGGCCTGAAGCGCCGCCACCATCGCCGGCCGCACCGCCCCGGAGAGCAATGGCAGAACATCGGCGCCGGGCGTAGGCCAGCCGAGGGCGGTCGATTCGGCCAGGAACAGGGCGTCGAACCCGGCCTTGTCGATCTGCGCCCGCTCGAACCGGGCCCAGGCGTTGTCGTGCGGATTGGTGGCGTTCACCCGACGGATGAAGTCGTGCGGCAGCTCGCGGGCCGCCTCATAGGCGTTGAAGGCCTCGAACGGCGAGCCGGTGAACACGCCCCCGAAGTCCCAGACGATGGCGTCCCAGGTCCCCGCCTGTGCGGTCACGCGCCCACTCTTTCAGGCGGTCAGCGAGAAGATTACGGCCGGTCCTTCCTCGGCAGGGCATCGATCTCCTCGGGCGTCAGCTTCGTCACATCGCTGACGATCAGCCTCTGGTAGAACCCGTGGCTGTCCGACACCGCCAGCTGGAAGTCCAGCGGCGTGCAGATGGACGTGCTGCCGCGCACCACGTTCACCAGGTGATAGGGCCCTGGCCATGTCAGCTCCTGCGAGCCGGCTGAAAGATCAAGCCGGTAGATGTCCTTCAGGTTCACGCGGATGTAGATCGTGTGATCGTTGGTCGCGTGCCAGTTCTCCCACTGGGTAATGAAGAAACAGGGGTGCTTGGAGTCCGCGGCCGCCGGGCTGGCGCACGCAAGAGAGAGAGCGAGCGATCCCGCGAGCGTCGCTGCGCCAAAGAGAAGGGAGCGATTGGACATGACCGTCTCCTTTAGTCCCTCAGGACCAAGCAGATGGGCGCGTCGGCGGCGGTTGTCAAACATCTCCCACTGCGAAGCAGGAGAGAGAACCCCGGCGCGGCGGTTTGCCGCAGCGAATCAAGGCCTTGGCGACACCCTGTCGCAGGGGCCGGCGCGGCCCGCGTGATAACTTGGGCGCGTACCAATCACCGCCGGTACTTCTCAAAGGGCCGGTCGGGCGTCACGCCCGGCCGGCCTTCCTTTTTCGCCGCGCCTCAGCCGGCGTGAACTCATCCCCGCCGCGGGGAGGACGTGGGGCGTCTACGCCGAGGCGGTGAGGATCACCCCGCTGCGCGCAATGACCAGACGACGTCCGCGCCACACCACCCGGTCGCCGACGATCGCAGTCAGGAAGATGCCGAACGAGATCACATCGCGAAGTGGCACGAGCCATGGGCGGCCCCAGCCGCCCGAGATCAGGCGGCTGAACACCGCCGCCTGGACCAGGCGTAGGCCGGAGAGCGCCGCCAGCGCGGCCAACGCCCCTTCCGAAAAGCCGCAAAGCGCCGCGCCGATCAGGGCCAGCGGCAGGACGTGCATCACCGCCGTGCCGAGGTAGCCGACCGGCTCGATCAGGCGATTGGTGCGCGCCCAGCGCAGCTCGTGCGTCAGCATCTCGCGGGCGGTGCGCTCGGGGAAGACGTGCTCGATGATGAGCCTGGGGCTGGCGACGGCCCAGCCGGCGTTCCGCACCGCGCGGCCCAGCTCGAAATCATCGGCCAGCACGTTGGCAAAGGGCGCCAGGCCGCCGATCCGATCAAGCGTATCGCGGTGCAGGGCCATGGTCGGGCCAAGGCACGGATTGGCGCCCACCGCCGCCCCGACAGTGACCGAGGGGGCGTAGCGGATATCGATGTCCATCGCCGCCAGCCGCGACCAGATGTTGCCGGCCGCCCGACCGCGATAGAGGCAGTGGATCAGGCCCACCTTAGGCGCCTCGAGGGCGGCGACGATGCGCGAGAAGCCGTCGTGGGGGATCCGCACGTCGCTGTCGCTGATCACGATCACCTCGCCGCTGGCGCGCTCCATCATGTTGATCAGGTTGCTGATCTTGCGATTGGCGCCGTGCGTGGCCGGATCGGCCGCCAGGACGATGTCGTGGTCCGGATAGTCCCGGCGCAGCCGCTCGGCGGCGGCCAGGGCCGCATCGTCCGGATCGAGCGCGCCCAGGATGAGCTGCACCGTTCCGGCGTAGTCCTGGTCGCAGAAGCTGGCGAGATTCTCGTAGAGCTCCGGCTCGTCGCCGTGCAGCGGCTTGAGCACTGAGATGGGGCGATACAGCATCGGCGGGTGCGCCGGGCGCGCCACGAATCGCCACAGGGTCCAGGTCGCCACGCACGCGTAGGCAGCGCCGCAGGCCGCGAGCGCAAAAACCGCCCAGCCGGCGGCTGCTAGCATTAGGGATAGGCTCACTCCGAACCTCCCCGTTCCTCTAACCCTTCATAGCCCGGGACGAGTGCGCGCGACAGTGTTTCAGGAGTGAAGTGCCGACGAAACGCTGGTGGCTCGGCGTTCATGCCGCCCGACCGGCGTGCCGCCGCGCCGCGCAGCAGATCCTCGGGCCGGTGTTTCACCGGGCTGGTCGGCCTTTTCCTGCATCCGGGGAGGAGAGTCGCACTGGCTGGGGGCTGCGTCCATGGGTCACGGATGCCATAGCCGCTCTGATCTTGGCGCACGGGGGCGTCATGCTTTAACAATGTTGATCACCAGTCGGGGGCGACTGGAGGCTGGGATTGGCCGCGAAGACATTGAGCGCGAGCCGGGCGTCGCACCGGCCGCGCAACGCCCCCGCCAGGCCGTCCCTGTTCCAGGGCGACAGCGACGTGCGCAAGCTGATGCGCCGCTGCGACTGGGCCGCCACGCCGCTGGGGCCGCCAGACGACTGGCCTTCGAGCCTGCAGGCCATCGTCCGCGCCGTGCTGACCTCGCGCTTCGCCATGTGGATGGCCTGGGGGCCCGAGCTCACCTTCCTGTGCAACGATGCCTACCTGCCCACTGTCGGCATGAGGCGCGACTGGGTGATCGGCAGTCGCTCAGACAGGGTCTGGGCCGAGATCTGGCCAGACATCGGCCCGCGCATCGAGCATGTGCTGACGACCGCCGAAGCGACCTGGGACGAAGCCCTGTTGCTCTATCTCGAGCGCTCAGGCTTCCGCGAGGAGACCTACCACACCTTCTCCTACTCGCCCCTGGCGGACGATGCCGGTGCGACAACCGGCATGCTGTGCGTTGTCGCCGAAGAGACCGAGCGGGTGATCGGCGCGCGCCAGCTTGCCGTCCTGCGGGATTTGGGCGCGCGCCTCGCCGCCGCCTCCGCACGACCGGATGTGATGCAGGCGATCGAAGCCAGCATCGCAGAGGAGCCGCGCGACCTTCCCTTCGCGCTCGTCTACCTGATCGAATCCGAGAGGGGGGCGGTCCGCGGCGCCGTCAGCGGCCTTACCAAGGACGATCCCCTGGCGGCAGAGCGCGTCTTGCTCGACGATCTCCTGGCGCCCTGGCCCCTGAGCCTCGCCGCCGCCGCGCCGCGCCTCGTCGATATCGCACCCGACCGGCTCGCCCACCTGCCGCAAGTCTTCGGCCATTCCCCGCCGAGCAGAGCGCTGGTGACGCCGATCGGCGGCGTCGAGGGGGGAACACCCATCGGCTTCTTCGTCGCCGGTCTCAACGCCAACCACCGGCTCGACACCGGCTACCAGGGCTTCGTCACCCTGCTGACGGCGCAGATCTCCGCGGCGCTCGCCAGGACTGACGAATACGACCGCGCCCGACAGCGAGCCGAGGCTCTGGCCCAGATCGACCGCGCCAAGACCGCCTTCTTCTCCAACGTCAGCCACGAGTTCCGCACCCCGCTCACCCTGATGCTTGGCCCCCTGGAGGACGAGATCGCCGAGCGCCTGGAAAGGGAAGACAGCGACCAGGGCGAGCGCCTCAAGCTCGCCCACCGCAACGCCATGCGGCTGCTGCGGCTGGTCAATACCCTGCTCGACTTCTCTCGCATCGAGGCGGGGCGGATCGAGGCGCGCTATCGGCCGACGGACCTGGCCCAGGCGACCGCGGATCTCGCCGCCTCGTTCCGCTCGGCCACCGACAAGGCGGGCCTTGGCCTCACCGTTGAGACGCCCG
>DASXGB010000220.1:0-4214 GCA_036489325.1 Caulobacteraceae bacterium | reverse complement strand
AGCTTTGCGCGAGGTCTACAGGGATTGAAATGGCCGAAGACACGGACAACGAGCCAAAGCGCGCGACTGGCGAACGCGTCACCATCCAGAAGTATGCCAACCGGCGGCTCTATAATAAGGCCACGAGCAGCTACATCACCCTCGACGATCTGGCGACCATGGTGAAACAGGGTGTCGATTTCGTCGTCTACGACGCCAAGACTGGCGAGGACATCACCCGAAAGGTCCTTACCCAGATCATCTTCGAGGAAGAGGGTCGCGGCCAGAACCTGCTTCCTATCCAGTTCCTCCGCCAGCTGATCGGCTTTTACGGCGACCGAATGCAGGCCTTCCTGCCCAGTTTCCTGGAGATGTCGCTGGACAGCTTCTTCCGTCAGCAGGCGCGGATGCAGAGCCAGTGGGGGCTCGCCGGTCCGCCGTCCATGGGCGCGTTCGACGAGCAGATCCGCCAGAATATGGCCCTGTTTGACCGGGCGATGAAGATGTTCACGCCGTTCGCTTTTCGGCCTGACGAAGTGAGCTCACCTCAGCCCCAGACCAGCAAGGCCGCCAAGCCCGTCAGGCCGACCGCCGAGGATGACGAACTTAGCGAACTCAAGGCCCAAATGGCCGCTATGCAGGCCCAGCTGAAAGCCCTGGCGTCCAAGAAGTAGGAACGACTAGACCGGCTTCGCCTTGACCTTAAGGCGGGCGCCTCCCAGCACCGCCACGACTTCCACCTTGGCGCCCATACTGAGCGGACCGGCTCCGTCGAGCATTGCCGACCATTCCTTGCCGTCGACAAACACGCGCCCGTCTCCGCCTGCGAAGTCCGTTACCGCCTCGCCGCGGTGGCCCACCAGCCGCAGCAGCGGGTCGTTGACGTCCGTGCCCGAGGCCCTAGCCCCGCGCAGATATCGCCGGCCGACATAGGTGCTGGCGATCGTGAGCACGCCGAAGACGGCGATTTGCTCGGGCTGGTTCATCGTCGGAAAGATCAGGGTGATGAATCCGGTGAGCGCCGCCGAACCCGCCGGCCACAGAAGCCAGCCCGAGCCGGTGGCCACCTCGATGGCCAGGAACACAGCGCCCACAGCCATCCACCCCCAGAGGGGATGCGAAAGGATGAAATCAGAGAGCCCGCCCATCAGGATTGTTCCGGGGTCGGTGGCACGGCCGGCATAGCCGGCGCACCCGAGCGGTTGGGCCCTTGTTGCGGGTTCTGCGGCCGGCGCGGCGCCGCCCCACCGCCTCCGCCGCCGCCGCCGCCGTTATGGCTGGCGGATTCAACCATGGCGGCAATGCCGGCGATCGAGCCGGCGATTCCGGCGAAGTCAGCCGGCACGATGATTGTCCGCTGCTGCGGTGAGTCGGCGAGCTTGCCGAAGGCTTCGACGTATTTCTGGGCAATGAAATAGTTGAGGGCGTTTACAGAGCCCGTCTCGATGGCGTCGGAGACGCTCTTGGTGGCCGCCGCTTCAGCTGCCGCCAGCCGCTCGCGGGCTTCGGCATCGCGGAATGCCGCTTCCTTGCGCCCCTCGGCCTGCAGGATGGCCGATTGCTTGGCGCCTTCGGCGCGCGTCACGGCCGCCTGCTTCTCGCCTTCCGCTTCGGTGATCACCGCGCGCTTTTCCCGCTCGGCTTTCATCTGCCGGGTCATGGCGTTGGTGATGTCCGGCGGCGGTTGCAAGTCCTTGATCTCGATGCGCGCCACTTTGACGCCCCACGGCCCGGTCGCCTCGTCGATGACCGTCAGCAGCCGGGTATTGATCATGTCGCGCTTGGAAAGCACCTCGTCGAGTTCCATCGAGCCGACGACGGTGCGCAGATTGGTCATGGTCAACTGGCCGATGGCGAAGTTGAGATTGGCCACTCGATAGGCCGCCGCGGACGCGTCCATGACTTGGATAAAGACGATGGCGTCGACCTTGACCATGACATTGTCGCGGGTGATCACCTCCTGGCTCGGCACGTCCAGCACCTGCTCCATCAGCGAAACCTTGCGGCCGACCGATTCCATGAACGGGGTGAGAATGGTGATTCCCGGCTTGAGCGTGCGCACGTAACGTCCGAAGCGTTCGACCGTGTATTCGTAGCCCTGCGGCACGATCTTGATGGCCGACAGAGCCAGGAAGATCGCCAGGATCAGGATGGCGATCGCAAAGACTTCAAAGATCATGGGCGCGCTCCCCTCAACAGCCGGCGCGACCTTAGCCTGTCGCGAAGTCAGGCGCTATCGGGGGGTCAGCACACCGGAGGGGTGGTCTGCGGGCCGCCGCCTGGCGGACGGAACTGTCCATCGGCGCCCTTGGTGAAGACAATGTGAAGGCTAGATGTGCCAGTGTAGTCGATCGCAAAGCTCTCGCCCTTGGCGAGAGGCGTGAGCCTGCCGGAATACTGGTAATCGCCGGGGGTGGCGATGCCATCGACGGCCTGTTTGCCGGAGTTCAGGATTGCCGAGCCGGCATCGATCGCTGCCCCTGGCGCAAGCTCGACCAAGCTGAACAGCGTCGAGGTGCAGCCCTGGGCGGCCTCGTCGGCTGCGAAAAGCAGCACCGGGACAGTGTCGAGATCGTTGCGAAGGGTCCACGGGGCGGTGAGGCCGAAGCTGACCGCGCCCGCCTTCAGATCCCAGTGACCCAGTTTCATGAAATCGCCGTCGGGGGTGCGACGCAGATAGTCGACGCTCACCTGTCCGGCGCAGGCGTCGCACGTGTAGTTGGTAAAGTTCCCCTCGCCATTTGAGACGAGCGCGACAACGCCAGGTGACATGTCGATAAGTGCTGAGGGCGTGAACTGCAGCTTGTGGTCCATGATCGAGCCGTCCGGCGCGGCCGGGAAGCCGATGATCGCCGGCGCCGGCGTCCCGAAGGCGACCTGAAAGGCCCGGTTCAAACTGTCGGTGTTGGCCGGCGTCACCGGTTCGACCGCGGGCGTGAAGGGCGGCCGGACGGAGGGCGGCGGTGCGGCCGTCGTTGCGTTCTTCCCGCAAGCGGCGGCGAGCATAAGAAGCGAAAGCGCGAAAAGCCTGGTCACACCCATATTGCCTCCCCCATCAGGAAATGGGCGCTGGCCAAGATGAAAGCCCGGGCGCTCGAGCTTGTCAAAGAGGCGCTTGACCCGGCGGGCGCCCTGCCGCATGGCCCCGCCATGCAGCCGTTCAAGGACATCACCGCACGGGCTGTGCCGCTCGATGTCGCCAACCTCGACACCGATCAGATCATCCCCAAGCAGTTCCTCAAGACCGTTGGCCGAGAAGGCCTGGGCGCGGGCCTGCTCTACGATCTGCGCTTCGATGGCCAGGGCAAGCCCAGGACCGACTGTGCGCTCAACGATCCGCGCTATGCCGGCGCCGGGGTGTTGATCGGCGGCGACAACTTCGGCTGCGGTTCCAGCCGCGAGCATGCCGCCTGGGCGCTGTTGGATTTCGGCATTCGTTGCGTGATCGCACCCTCATTCGCAGACATCTTCCAGGCCAATTGCCTGCAGAACGGCCTGCTGCCCGTGGCCCTGCCGCACGATACCGTGAAGGCGCTGATGGACGAAGCCAAGGGCGGCAATCACGTCTTTGCCGTCGACCTCGAGAGCCAGACGGTCACCGCTCCATCGGGCGCGAAGCACCGCTTCGACATCGATCCGGCGCGCAAGGAGAAGCTGCTGAAGGGCCTCGACACCATCGACGAGACCCTTGCGCACAGGGAAGACATAGACCGTTTCGAGCAGCGCCAAGCCCTGCAGCGGCCCTGGCTCATCGGCGCATGAAGGTGATCGTGGCCGGCACAGTGCGAGTCCCGCCAGGGAACATCGCCGCGTTCCGCCCGCACATGCAGGCGATGATCGCCGCCAGCCGGGCCGAGGACGGCTGCGAAGCCTATAGCTACGCCGAGGATGTCGCCGAGGCCGGCCTGATCCACGTCTTCGAGGCTTGGCGAGACCGATCGGCCTTGGATGCCCACTTCAAGACCGCGCATATGGCCAACTGGCGGGCCGCTTGGCCGGCCTTCGCCGTCACCGACCGGAGCCTCGCGCTCTATGAAATCGCGGGTCAGAGCCCGCTCTGATCGAGACATCCATGCCCCGCACTCTACTTCTCCTACCGGGCGACGGTATTGGCCCGGAAGTCACCACCCAGGCTCGGCGGGTCGCCGAGCGCGTCGCGCCACACCTGAGGATTGTGGAACGGCATTTCGGCGGGATCGCCTACGACCTCGAGGGCGCACCGCTCTCCGCCGCCA
>DASXGB010000169.1:0-2387 GCA_036489325.1 Caulobacteraceae bacterium | reverse complement strand
TTCGTGGTTCGGCGCGCGGTCCTGTTCACGGCCGCGAAATGACTTCGCCGCGCCGGGCGCTCTTTGCGCCCCTCGTCTACGCCTGGCTGATCCTCGTCCTCGTCCCGTTCCTGCTGGCCGCCCCGACGCTCCTGGGATGGGCGGCGGTGCGCGAAGAGGCCGACCTTCTGTTCGTCAAGGAGGACGTCTGGGTCGTGGGGTCGATGACCGCGCTTCTCCTCATCATTCCCCTCGCGGGCCGCCTCAGGCTGGCGCCGACGCTCCCGTCGATGGTTTCGGTCTGGACTCTGGCTGCGCTGGTCTTTGCGATCTCGGCTGCGGGCGTCGGCCTGGTGTTCGGCGGCTTCGCCCTCTCGCGTGACGAAGACATGGCCAATTTTGGGGCCGACATCCTCCGCCACGGCGAGCTGTGGGCGCCGGTCGCCCCGGGTTGGCGCACCTTCACTGCCGGCCTCGAGCCGGAATTCGTCCGCTTCTCGTTCGGAAGCGAGTTCTGGCAGCCGGCCTATCTGCCGGTGAACGCCGCCCTGCGGGCCCTGGCCGGGCCGGCGGCGAGCCTGATCAATCCGGCCCTGGCGGCAGGCTCGGTGCTCGCTGCGTACGCAATCGGCCGGCGCCTATGGCCCGAGCGGGCGGATCTGGCCGTGGTCGCGGCCCTGTTCGTAGCCCTCTCCAGCCAAGTGCTGGCCGCCGCCATGACGCCCTACGCCATGACCGCGCACATGGCGTTCAACCTCGCCTGGCTGTGGTTGCATCTGCGCGGCGGCAAGGCAGGACACGCCGGGGCGCTGGCCATCGGATTCCTGGCCACCGGTCTGCACCAGCTGGTCTTCCACCCGATGTTTGCCGCACCGTTCGTCGCGCAGCTGTGGCTCGATCGCCGCTGGCGTATCGCCGCCGTCTATACCCTGGCCTACGCTGCGATCTGCCTCTTCTGGCTTGAGCTGTCGCCGCTGGCGCTCGCCTGGCAAGGCGGCTCGCTCGGCCACGCAACCGCCGGGGTCACCGGTCTGGGCGGGCAGGTCTCGGCCCTGATCGGCGCCCGCCATCCGCCAGCCCTCCGCAGCATGGCCGAGAATCTCCTTCGATTCTTCTCCTGGCAGGGGCTCCTGGCCGCGCCCCTGGCGGCGATCGGCGCCTTTTTCGCCGTCCGCACCCCCGGACCGCTGCGCAGTATGGTCGGGGGTCTTGCCCTGACCACTGCGGCGCTCTTCGTCCTAATGCCCTACCAGGGCTATGGCTGGGGCTACCGCTACTGGCACGGGCTGATCGGGCCGATCGCGCTCCTGGCCGCCTTCGGCTGGCGGCGCCTGACGGAGTTCCTCACGACCGCGGACCGGGTCTGGGCCAGTCGCGCCTTCGCGGCCGCGGCGGCGATCTCCGCCCTGGTCCTCATTCCGATCCGCCTGGTCCAGGCCCACGATCTCGTCGCGCCTTACGCGGCCGGTTGGCGGGCTGTCGAGGCCGCCCCCACTCCCCTGGTGATCGTCGATCCCACCGGCGCCTGGTACCTGGACGATCTCGTCCGCAACGACCCGTACCTCACCAATCGGCCGCGGATCCTGCGCGCCGGCGGGCTGCGCCGCGACCAGCTTGAGGCCCTATGCCGGGGCTACCCGGTCTCGGTCCTGGATGCAGCTGGCGCGGCGAGGTTCGGGGTGCGAGTCCTCCCCGGCTGGCAAAGGGACCTTGGCCTCACGCGCTGGCGGACCCTGGGCCTGGCGCCGACGTGCGGGCAGGCTCGGACTCCGATCTTCAGGATCGGGGCGCCTTCGTATCAAGGCGCCAGCCGGTAGCCTCCCGCCTCGGTGATGAGCAGATGGGCCGATGCCGGTTCCGGCTCGATCTTCTGACGCAGGCGATAGACGTGCGTCTCCAGGGTGTGGGTGGTGACGGCGGCGTTGTAGCCCCACACCTCGGCCAGCAGCTCCTCCCGCGAGACCGCCTTGGGGCCGGCGCGGTAGAGGTATTTGAGGATGTTGGCTTCCTTCTCGGTGAGCCGGAGCTTCCGGCCACGATCATCGACGAGCATCTTGGCGGCCGGCTGGAACTCGTAGGGCCCGATGCGGAAGACGGCGTCCTCGGAGGCCTCGTGATTGCGCAGCTGAGCCCGCATCCTTGCCAGAAGGACGTTGAACTTGAAGGGCTTGGTCACATAGTCGCCGGCGCCGGAATCAAGCCCCAGGATCGTGTCGGCTTCGCCGGCGGCGGCAGTCAGCATGATCACCGGCGCATGCACGCCCGCTTCGCGCATCAGGCGCATCGCCTCGCGCCCGTTCATGTCCGGCAGATCGACGTCTAGGAGGATCAGATCGGGACGGCCCGATTTCGCTTCGTCGATCCCCTCGGCCGCTGTGGCGGCGACTGTGGGCGTGAATTCTTGGTGG